>CAZMFG010000083.1:0-10316 GCA_964565525.1 uncultured Thermodesulfobacteriota bacterium | reverse complement strand
TGCGCCTTGGTGGATAAGAAGGCCCGCAGAGAGGTCGAGGTCCAGGTGGACTACACCGGGTTTTCGATGGACGATGGATTCATCGTGGGGTACGGCATAGATTTTAACGAACAATATCGGGCCCTGCCCGAGATATTTGTCGTCGATTGAGAATCGTTCTTCAGTAAAGAGAATTAATAAGGAGGGCTCAGACGTGATACGCAGGACGGCGATCGTATTCCTCACTTTATGCGGACTCTTGCTCCTGTGGTATGGCTGTGTGCCGAGACCAACCATCAAGGAAGATACGGCACGAGAAGGGGTCCCTGCTCCAGGCGCCATCGAACGACTGTATAAAACCGCCTTAGATGAGTACAAACGGGGGGATTTGGACACGGCGGCGCGGCATTTTCAGGATTTCGTCGTCCAGCACCCCCGCACTTCCCTCACCGATGATGCCCTCTATTTTTTGGGGGAGATTTATTACCAAGGGGGACAGTTCCAGGTCGCTGCCATCCAATTTGAAAGACTCTTAAACTATTTTCCATCCAGCCCCCATATTCAAGAGGCCCAGTGGTCGTTGGCCAACTGCTATTACAAATTGGGCGAATATAAAGACGCCTTGCGGATCGCCCGACAACTCTTCCCCGCTGTCGAGGACCGCCCCCTCTGGAGGGGTCAACTCCTCATCTTTTTCGGTGACTGTTCTGCGGCCCTTAGTGATCCCATGGCAGCCCTTTCCTGGTATGCCCGCGCCCGACGAGAAGTTCCCCCTGCCTTAAGAGAAGAAGTGCGAGGAAAGATCATCGCCCTCTTGGATCAAGACCTCTCTCCCGATACCTATCGGGAGGTAGAGATCGTCTACCCTGGTACCTTTATCGCCCTCTATGCCAACTATCGACTGGCCCATTGGTATTTCCGCAAAGGAGAGACAGAAAAGGCCGAAAATCTTCTCCGTGAAACCATGCAGGAGGCACAAGGGGAAGACTTCTATCCGCTCTTGGAAGACCTCTGGCAGGAGATTCAGATCGGCGCTCGCAAGGAGATGGTCCTCGGCTGTATCCTTCCCCTTTCGGGAAAGCACAAGACCTTTGGTATACGGGCCCTCCATGGGATCGAATTGGCAATGGGGGCCTTTCGCCCTCAGGAAGAAACGTTTCGGATACGGTTAGTCATTTGGGATTCCTACGGTGATCCCGCACGGGCCAGAGAGGGCGTGAAATTTCTGGCCGGCGAAGGGCATGTGATCGCCATTATCGGCCCCGTTTTGAGTCACACAGCGGTGGCGGCAGCGCAGGAGGCAGAAGACCGGGGAGTTCCCCTCATAACCTTGAGTCCTCTGCAGGGGATTGCGCAACAGGGTACCTATATCTTTCAAAACTCGATCACCAACGCATCTCAGGCAAAGGCCCTCGCCAGGTATGCCGTTCAGGTGTTGGGTTTAAGGACCTATGCCGTGCTCTATCCCAGGAATGCCTACGGCCTCACCTTCAGGGGACTCTTCCAACAAGCTGTGGAAGGTTTGGGAGGAGAGGTTGTGGTGACTGCCTCGTACGCCGATGACCAAACGGACTTTGGAGATGTCATCAAAGGGATGGTAAAGTACGAACCATCGAAAGAGCCAAAGGGGGAGCCCAAGCCCATCATCAACTTCAAGGCCATTTTTATCCCCGATGATTTTAACAAAATAAACCTCGTGGTCCCACAACTGGCCTACCGCGACATAACGGAAGTCCAGTTGTTGGGAACCAGTGGGTGGAATTCGCCTGAGCTTATCCGTAATAGTGGGAGGTTCGTCGATGGTGCCGTCTTTGTCGACGGCTTCTTCAAGGATAGTCCAATCCGTGAAGTACGATCTTTTGTCATGGATTTCGAGGATACCTTCCATTTCGCGCCCACCCTTCTCGAAGCCTTGAGCTTTGATACCACCAAGCTCATCCTCAAGACGCTGAGTAGCAGTGGGAAGGTAAGCCCCACATCCCTGCTATCGTTCAGAGGGTACGGGGGTGTTACAGGCTTCACGGGCTTCACCGCTGAGGGGGAAGGCATGAGAAACCTTTTCCTGCTCCAGGTGTCCGGAGGAAAGATCCGTCAGATCTCAGCGGGTGAATGAAGACCTCTTCTTTTGACCAAAGGGTCACCTCCGGCTCCGGCGCTCACCCCTGGGATGTCACCCCGCGCGAGGCAATTGCGATACAGAACAAACTGCGCCCCCTCTTATCGCTGAGGTGGGATAACCCCCCTGTGAGGCGGGTGGGGGGTATCGATTGTTCATAAGCCAGGGGGGCTGATGACGGATATGCCGTGGTCATGGTTTGGCCCACCCTCGAGGAGATAGATATGGCCTGGTACAAGGGGACCGTGTCCTTTCCCTATATTCCAGGTCTCTTGACCTTTGACCAAAGGGTCACCTCCGGGGATTATTGCTCGACACCCCTGCTATCGGCTGTGCGAAGACCCCGCTTGTGGGAGGGGACCCGCCGCTGGAAAACGTGCGGGGGGCCTCTGCGCCCCTTTTCTATCAGAGCAGAAAAGTGGGCGCGGCACTGAGGACGCGGCCGGGGGTAAAACCCCTGTATTGCTCGCCCGGGCATCGGATAGATCTCCCAGTCGCTCTCCAAGTGGTACTAGAAGCCTGTCGAGGCTACCGGGTCCCCGAGCCCTTACGGAGGGCCCATAGCAGGGCCAATCAACTCCGGTCCTCTCTGACTTCTGCTTGCCCCTGACCACTACCGCTATATAGCCATGTAATGTCGGAATGAACTTTTGACTTGACAGCAGTGCAATATAGTTGTAAACCCAAAGGGATTTGAGGTAATGGTGGTCGATGAGATAAACGTGGTAGTGGTTTTGCGAGTAAGAGGCGACTAATGAAGAGGGCCTTGATAGTTATTGTAGGATTGCTGATCCTGTTTGCTTTTGTTGGTCATGCGGAGGAGCCTCCTGCCGCCTCCCAGGTTTTGGATAAGGAGAGGGACTACATCGTGCAAGAGGGGGATACCCTCTGGGATATATCCCACAGGTTCTACGGCGACCCCTTTTTGTGGCCGAGGCTCTGGCAACAAAATCAATATGTCACTAATCCCCATGAAATTTACCCGGGAGACCGCATTCGTCTTTACCCCTATAAACTTTTGATAGAAATAGAAGAGGAAGAGGCAAGGCCACCCACGGTCGAGGAAGTGAAACCTCCACCAACGGTAGAGGAAGCTCCACCACCCCTTCCTCCGCCCCCTGAGATTGTAAGGCTCGTCATCTATCCAGAGATTCGTTCAGCCGGTTTCATAACGGAGGGAATGGAGGGGATTGGTAGGATCGTTGGCGCTAAAGTGGACAAGCTGGGATTGGTTGCCGAAGATGAGATCTATATCCACTTCCAGAAGGGATTTTCAACCCAAAAGGGTGATGAGTTTATGATCTTCAGGGTCGGAGAGCCGATTGTACACCCTGTCATTAAGAAGAAGGTGATTGGTAGAAAGGTCATGATCTTGGGGACGGCCGTGATTACCCGAACGGCTCAAGATAGTGCCCAGACGGCTTTGATAACGCGTTCATACGATTCCATGGTAAGAGGGGATGAGCTCACCCCTTACTTTGCCCCCAACGAAGAGCTTGCCGTACGCACGGTGGAAGAACCCCTGTACGGATGGATTGTGGCGTCGAAGCAGCCTAAGCTTGAGCTGGTTGAAGGTGATGTGGTCTATATTGACCGAGGGGAAGTCGATCACATTAGGCCGGGACACATCTTTCAGGTCCTTCGCCGGGGAGCGGTGGTAGAATATCCTGTTGCCGATACTAATAAAAAGAAAAAGAAGAAAAAAACAGTAAAGGTAAAACTACCCGATGAGCTCATCGCGAGGTTGGTCGTTATTCGTACGCAGCAGAAGACATCCACAGCCGTTATTGTGCAAACCCGGCTCTCTGTCTACGTGGGAGATGAGATCACGACCGTTACCGAGTGACTCATCTCTTGACTTTTGGCCCTCAGGGAATTGGGAATTATTTTGGAAACCTCCTGCTATACGCTATAAACACATATCCCTGGACTGAGGTTTATTAACCGTTGGTTTTTCATGGACGATAAGCTCTATTGGCTTGCCCTGAATATGGTTCCAGGTGTGGGCCCCATCGCCTATCGCAATTTGGTGACCAGGTTCCACAGTCCCGAGCGAGTCTTCGCAGCCTCTCCGCAGCAATTGGCCCTGGTAGAGGGGGTCGGTGAAAAGACGATACAGGCCATAAAGGCATTTCCCGCTACACGGTTGGCTGCCGAGGAATTGAAAAAGGCGCGAGATGCGGCTATATCCATACTTACCTTTCACGATCAGGGGTATCCGAAAAACCTCCTGCAGATCTACGACCCACCTCCGCTGTTGTATGTGCGGGGGGAACTGGATGCAGAGGATTCCCTCATGGTCGCCATGGTGGGTTCTCGCAAGGGTTCTTCCTATGGGAGGGCAGTGACCAGGAGGATCAGCAAGGAGTTGGCCTCGGCGGGCGCCACTGTGGTGAGCGGTATGGCCAGGGGGATCGATACGTATGCCCACCTCGGTGCCTTAGAAGCTGGCGGGAGGACCATTGCGGTGTTCGGTTGTGGGCTCGATATCATCTACCCGCCGGAGAATAAACGACTCTTTTATGACATTATCGACCATGGCGCGGTCATTTCGGAGTTTCCTCTGTCCACCCCGCCGGAGGGGAAGAATTTTCCACGGAGGAACAGGATTATCAGCGGGCTCTCCTGGGGAGTTGTCATCGTGGAGGCCACAGCAGACAGCGGCTCCCTTATCACCGCCTCTCATGCCTTGGAACAGGGCCGCGAAGTCTTTGCCGTGCCGGGAAATATAGGAATGGCTACCAGCCAGGGGACGAATAGACTGATCAAACAGGGCGCAAAGTTGGTAGAGGGAGCTCAAGATATACTGACGGAAATCCTCCCTCAATACGGAGGCCCCCAGTATGGGGGTATGGTCACGAAAGATGAGCTCCCTGCGCTCAGTGATGAGGAAGACGGCATCTTTCAACTGCTCTCCCATACCCCCCTGCACATCGATGAGATCAGCAGGTTGAGTCGGGTGGAGATCAGACGGGTGTCCACGATCTTGCTGGACCTGGAGTTGAAGGGAGTAATCAATCAGTTGGGAGGAAAGATGTTCGTACGCACGTGAGGAAGGGGTTATGGGAAAATCGCTTATCATTGTAGAATCACCGGCCAAGGCGCGGACCATCAGTAAATACGTGGGGAAGGATTTTGTGGTGAAGGCCTCGGTGGGACATATCAAAGACCTCCCCAAGACCAAGCTGGGAGTAGACATAGAGAACGGGTTTGAGCCCCACTATGTGATGATCAGGGGAAAGAAAAAGATCATCACGGAGCTGAAAAAGGCGGGCCGAGCGGCCAAAGAGATATACCTCGCCCCTGACCCCGATCGGGAAGGGGAGGCCATTGCCTGGCATATTGCGGAGGTCTTGGCAGATAACGGGAAACAGATATACCGGGTCCTCATTCACGAAATCACCCCTCGGGCCGTGGCCGATGCCATCAAGAACCATCGAGAACTACGGGAGAGTCTCTATCGCGCCCAGCAAGCCCGGAGGATCTTAGACCGGTTGGTCGGCTATAAAATCAGTCCCCTCTTGTGGCAGAAGGTAAAGAGGGGGTTGAGCGCCGGTCGCGTCCAATCGGTGGCCCTGAGATTTATCTGTGACAGGGAAAAAGAGATCAGGGACTTTGTCCCTCAGGAATACTGGAGCATCACGGCACAGCTCCAACATCCTCAAAAACCCCCTCCCTTTGAGGCACGGCTGACCCAGATCAAGGGAAAGAAGGCCCAGATTGCGAATGAAAAAGCAGCCCACAAGATCACGGACGGCCTTCGATCAAAACGGTTTGTGGTCGAAGATGTAGCAAAAAAGGAGAAGCGGCGCCATCCGTCCCCTCCGTTCATTACCAGTACCCTCCAGCAGGAGGCCTCCCGCAAACTGCGCTTCTCGGCCAAAAAAACCATGCGTATTGCCCAACAGCTGTATGAGGGTATCGATCTCAAGGAATTGGGCACCGTCGGGCTCATCACCTATATGCGGACCGATTCGGTGCGCCTCTCCCAGGAAGCGGTGAGAGAGGTGAGGGATTTGATTCGGAAGCAGTTCGGTGATGCGTATCTCCCTGATAAGCCTCATTACTACAAGAGCCGTTCTACCGCCCAGGAGGCCCACGAGGCCATTCGGCCGACCTCTCTTGATATGCACCCAGGAAAAATAAAGGGATTTTTGAGCGCTGACCAACGATCTTTGTATACATTGATTTGGGATCGGTTCTTTGCCTGCCAGATGTGCCCGGCCGTCTTTGATCAAACATCTATCAAGATTAAGGCCGATGACCATCTCTTTGTTGCCACGGGGAGTGTGATGAAGTTTCCTGGGTTCACCGCCGTCTATGTCGAGGGTAAGGATACCCAAGAAGGCGGCGAGAAGGAGGGGATGTTGCCGCCGGTCAATCCCGGTGATCAGTTGGATCTCCTTGATCTCCTTCCCAAACAGCATTTTACCCAGCCGCCTCCCCGCTTTACTGAAAGCACCTTGGTTCGAGAGCTTGAGGAAAAGGGGATCGGACGGCCTTCTACCTATGCCGCCATCCTCTCCAACATCCAGGATAAGCGATATGTAGAGCTCATCGAGCGAAAATTTCATCCCACTGAGCTGGGGGTTTTGGTAGAGGGCCTTCTCACCGAGAACTTCCCCAGCATTATGGATGCGGGTTTCACCGCGCACATGGAAGAAAACCTGGACAAAATCGAGGAGGAAAAGGTACGGTGGAGACAGGTCCTTGAGGAGTTTTATCAACCCTTTGAGGAGAACCTCAAGAGGGCCGAAGCCAACATGAGAGACGTCAAAGGTGAACGGACGCCGACGGATATACGCTGCGATCAATGCGGCAGCCCGATGGAGATCAGGTGGGGAAAATACGGCAAATTTCTCTCCTGTACCGCCTATCCTGAGTGTAAGAACGCCAAGATGTTTAAACAAGATGAGAAAGGAACAATCATGGTTGAAGAGCCTCCCAGCGTCGATGAGAAGTGCCCTCAATGTGGAAGCCCCATGGTAGTCAAAGAGGGGAGATATGGGAAATTCCTGGCATGTACCAGATATCCGGATTGTAAGGGGACGAGATCAGTGAGCATAGGAGTACCGTGTCCCCAGGAAGGGTGTGGGGGGTCATTGGTCCAGCGAAGGACTCGAAAAGGAAGGACATTCTATGGGTGCAGCAATTATCCGGATTGTCGCTTTGCCTTGTGGGAACGGCCTCTTGCCAAGCCATGTCCTCAATGCGGCGCCAGCTTTCTGGTTGAAAAGAGGACAAAAGAGGGCGTTAAACACATCTGCAAACAGGAGGGATGTGATTACCAGGAGATAGCGGATTAACGGCTGATATGAATTCCGGATCGTTGATATGATTTTAAGATATTGCAGGAGTTACGAGTAAGGAAGCAGTACCGTAAGGAGAGAACGTTATGGCATTGAGCAAAAAGGATATCGATATCAATAACATAAATTGTGATGATTATTCACAGGCGGATTTCTTTGAATTCGAGAGTGATGATCTCTTTGAGGTGGCTGATTATTTCTGGGAATTTGTAATGGATGGCGTCAAGAAAAAGTATATGGTGTATGGACAGCCCATCATGACCGCCCCTATCGCGGAGATCGATGTCTATGACCGCTATACGGATTCCGTGCGGAAGTTTCTCAATTTTTGTTCCTATAACTATTTAGGGTATTCCTGGCATCCGGAGGTAAAAAAGACGGTTCAAGATACCGTTGCCCGATATGGCACCGGGGCTGTCTCAGCACCCCTGTTGAGCGGTTATTATAATGTCACACAACAGCTAGAAGAGGCCATTGCCCAACTAAAGGGGCAGGAGGCGGCGATCGTCTTCCCTACGGGATACAGCGCCAATGTAGGGATTCTTTCCGGGCTCCTGCGGCCCGGTGACGTGGCGGTATTGGATATGCTTTCCCATGCCTCCATATACGACGGGGTGAGATTGGCCGGGGCAACGATCAAGGTATTCAACCACAATAATCCACGACATCTCGAAAAGGTATTAAATGGCCTCAAGACGAAGCGCGCTATTGTGTGTATCGAGGGCGTCTACAGTATGGACGGGGATTTGGCAAACCTGCCTGAGATAGTCCCTCTCTGTAAAAAATATGGTGCCAAGATTTTATTGGACGAGGCCCACGCCACGCTTATATTCGGTGAAAAAGGATCGGGTGTTGCCGAGCACTTCGGCCTCGAAGACCAGATCGACATCGCCATCGGGACATTCAGCAAATCCTTTGGCGCTATCGGCGGATTCGCCGCAGGCAAGATGAAACTAATGACGTACTTACGGATGTATGCCCGGGCCTATGTGTTTTCATGCGCCATGGCTCCCCATACCGCCGCAGGTATCCTGAAGGTGCTTGAATTGTATCAAAAGGACAAGTCAGAGCGCGACCGGTTGTGGGAAAATATCAAGTATATGCACAAACAGCTCACGGACGCCGGCTTTGATATCGGGGAGACAAAATCGCAAGTGATTCCCGTGATGGTGGGAGATGATCTTAAGCTGAGAGAAGTAAGCAAGAGGATTATGCAAAAGGGGTTGTATACGGGTGTGGTCACCTATCCTGCGGTCTCCAAGAAGCGCACCCGCCTCAGACTCTCTGCATCATCCTATCATACCAAGGAGCAAATGGACCGATGCGTAGAAATACTCAAAGAGGTCTTTCAGGAGTTGGAGAATTGGTCACCAGCCCGAAAGTAACTGAGCGGCCATATGTTGATCTAAGCTACTTCTTTCTCAAAAAACCTTAAAATATATCTAAGTTAAAACATCTAACTTATTGAAATCATTAGTGAGATATTTTTTCTTGAACCAGGAACTTTTGGCTCCGAAGAACTCAAAGCAGGTCCTTATTCCCCTGTTATTTTTTGCTCACCAGATTTTGAGCACTAAAATAAGGGGTAAAGTACCATTCTAGTCTGCTGATTGCTACAATGGTACTTTACCCCCGCAAATAAACCCCTGCACTGAGAACCACTGGTACGTGCGTTTATATTGCTTAAATTCTAGGATACCTCTATCTCTTTTTTCTTGGCTTGGTATCCAGTGTACGCTTTTTGGCAGCAGGTTACCTCCTGACCTTGGCTTTCTTCTTTTTTGCGGCAGGTTTCTTCTTCTTAGCCGCAGGCCGTTTTTTGGCTGTGGGCTTTCTTTTCTTTGCGGCAGCTTTTTTCTTCTTGGCCGCAGGCCGCTTTTTAGCTGCGGGTCTTTTTTTGGCTGCGGGCTTCTTTTTGGCCGCAGGGCGCTTTTTGGCGGCAGCCTTCTTCTTTTTGGCTGTGGGCCTCTTTTTCTTTGCAGCAGCTTTTTTGACTTTTTTCATGTTTGCCTCCTTTTAGGTTTTATAGTAGTGCTGCTATAATAATTACTACCTCCATCTAACATCTTCTTTGATATTTCATTTGGCGAGCGATCCGGGACTCGAACCCGGGACCTCTGGCTCCGGAGGCCAACGCTCTATCCATCTGAGCTAATCGCCCGCATTGATGTGGGTCACGCCGGTATAATAACAGCACGATAAACTCTTGAAGTCGTTGTCAAATACCCTCTTCCTTCCATCTTGAAATTCCACTTTTACGAAACATATGCCTCCGGGCAGCGTGGAGTTCCATTTCTCCACCACCTCCCCGATCCCCCACTGGTAATACCGCTGGTGGTAGACATAATCACCAACCTGGAGATATGTAACACGTTCAGCCATCGTATTACTATCTAGCGCAAAAGCATGGTTTTGACAAGGGGTAATCAGTGTATCTCGCCCCAGTTTTTTCCCTTGGAGACGGATACCTTGAGGGGGACGACCATCTCTATGACCCCTTCCATCTCCGCCTTCACCATCTGTTCCACGTCTTTGACTTCGTTTGCCGGGGCCTCCAAGACCAATTCGTCATGGACCTGCATGATCAGCTTGGTCTTTAAATTCTCATCCCTGATGTGCCGGTATATCCTGTTCATGGCTATCTTGATCAGGTCTGCGGCTGTGCCCTGTATGGGGGTGTTGATGGCCGTCCGCTCCGCAAATTGCCGTGCAGCGCGGTTAGAGTTGTTGATTTCAGGTATGTAGCGGCGCCGATTATAGAGGGTGGTTACGTATCCCTTCTTTTTGACCTCCTGCAGGATTCCGTCAAAATAGGTCTTAACCCCTAGATATCTGTTGAAATAGTCATCGATGTATTTGGACGCCACTTTCGGTTCCACACCCAGCTCATTGGCCAGGCCATAGGGGCTCAT
>CAZMFG010000082.1:4527-10353 GCA_964565525.1 uncultured Thermodesulfobacteriota bacterium | reverse complement strand
ATCGGAAAATGAGTATTATTCCTATGACTATCTAAAGAATGATTATGAGCAGGTTGCCGTTGTGGCCTCCGTGGGTGTCCAGGAGGTCAAGGCAGTCGATAGCATTGGTGACAAGGAGGCTGGATATGTGCGCTATCTTATTCGCTGCCAGGTTATCGAGCCTTTCAAGGGAGATATAAAAAGCAATCAGGCGCTTGCGTATTACTCGGTTGTCGAGCAGGGGTATAACCCCGACAGCTTTCGCGGCAAAAGAATCGTATTTCTCAATAGCCTCTTCGATAAACAAAAAGCGGGATGGTTTCTCAATGAACTAGAGAATTCCTCCCGCCCTGCCTCCAAAGCGATAATCAAAAAGATGAGGAAGATTAAGAGGCAAGCCGAGGACGAGTAAGGCCTTCCCCGCCGCAAAAATAGGGATATGATACAGGAGGGCGTCTACCATGAGAATACGGAATCCAATAATACTGTTGTTCCTGGTCGTCGCATTTGTGGCACTTGCATTCGTGGCACGAGCCCCTGCCGCCTTGCCGCCGGGATCCTACGAAAAACTGAAGGCAGAGGCACAGGAAAAACTCAAGGTCAAGATAGTGGCAGTTGAGCAGAAGGTGCGGAGCGATCGGCGTCTCGAAGTCCTGTTTACGGCGGAAGTGCTTGAGGTGGAGCGCACACAGACATGCCTCAAGCCGGGTTATACGATTGAGATCAAATCCTACCGATGGACAAAAAGTTACGCGGGGCCGACGAACCCCCCCGTGCTTCCTGTGGGTTGGATCGGCATTGCGTATCTCAATAAAGTGGAAGGTGACGCACAAGGCGAGAACAAGATTTACTCGCTCGCTGCGTACGGAGACAGCTTTGAGGAGATCCGTTAAGCCTGTATGCGCCTCATTGACCATGGCTTCCAATGCCTTTGCGTTTCAGTGGATGGGAAGCACGTTAAATGGCCGAAAGGCATCTCGGGATGGAAAGCGGAGGATACGGAAGGTACAATAAATACACGAGGAGATCGAACTGAGTATAATATAACTGATCTGCTTAATCCGTCTCTTTTATCTTACCATAACCCTCGCGTCCACCACCCAATAGCCCGCACCTCGCCCCATCACCTTGACGGGGTTGAGGTCCAGTTCGGCGATCTGGGGGATATCTTCGATCAGGGCCGAGAGCCGCAGCAGTAAACCCTCCAGGGATTGGGTGTCGCTTGGGGGCGCGCCCCTGAACCCTTCAAACAATTTCGCCATCTTGATGGAGCCCACCAGCTCTCGGGCATCCACATCGGTGAGCGGGTGCAGGCGGACGGCAACGTCTTTTGTCAGCTCTGCATATACTCCTCCAAGCCCGAACATGATAAGGGGCCCAAAGGATGGATCTTGGGTTACCCCGACAATGACCTCTATCCCTCCTGCCACCATGCGTTGGACGATGACCCCCTCCATGTCGTCCTGGCGACCCATCTCAGCGATCTTGGTCTTCATATCGTGAAAGGCCCCTTCGACCTCCTTTTCTGAAAGAAGGCCGAGGGCCACCCCCCCCATATCGGTCTTGTGTACGAGGGTGGAAGATGCCAGCTTAACGGCAACGGGGAAGCCCAGCTTTGAGGCTGCGGTAGCGGCCTCGGCCGGTGTCTTTGCGACGAGGGTTTCGACCATGCGTATACCATAGCACTCAAGCAGATCAACTATCGCCCCGGCTGAAAGCCACAGGGGCCTCTGGGGGCTGCTGGTCAGAACTGATTCAATGAGCTTATGTGCCCTTTCCCGCTTGAGCCCCTGAATCTTGGGTATGGACCCCTTGGGTCTCCCCAGCCATTCACCGTATTCAGCGGCCTTGGCCAGTGCGGAGACGGCCTCTTCGGGGAAGGGGTAACAGGGGACGAATTTGCCGCTAGTCCCCAGTTTGGTCTTGAATCCCCGTTGCCCCATAAAGCAGGCCAGCAGAGGTTTCTTGTGTCGCTGGAAGAGGGGGACGACCTGCCGTATGGCGTCCTCCGCCCCCTTTGGATCAACGATCGTCGGCGGTATAAATATGGTAAGAACAGCATCAAAGCTGTTGTCATCGGCCAGTATCTTCAACACCCTCTCGAACTCCTCCCCTGTGGCGCCGGCGGTCAGGTCCAGGGGGTTACGGAACGCGATGTCCCGCTTGACCACAGACCTCAGTTCCCCGATCATCTCAGCGGAAAGCTCCGGCAGTAACAATCCGTGCTGCTCGCAGGCGTCGGCAGCGATGATCCCCGGGCCTCCTCCATTGGTCACGATGGCTACCCGCCGATCCTTGGGCACCGGCTGGTTGGAGAGGAGGGTAGCTACGTTAAAAAGCTCCTCGAGGGTGCTGACCCTGATGATACCAGCCTGCTGAAACAGGGCCTCGGAGGCTATCTGTGGAGTGGCCAAGGCGCCGGTATGCGACGAGGCAGCGCGTGAGCCAGCGGTGCTGCTGCCCCCCTTGACCGCCACAATGGGTTTGACGGCCGATACCCTCCTGGCAATACGGGCGAACTGTTGAGGATTCCCGAAGGATTCCAGGTAGAGGAGTATAATCTTGGTCGTTGCGTCCTGCTCCCAGTATTGCAGCAAGTCATTGGTCGAGACGTCGGCGCGATTGCCTACACTCACAAAAGTGGAGATGCCCATATTCAGGTTGTTGGCATACTCGAGGATGGACAGCCCTAATGCACCGCTCTGGGTAAGAAAGGCCACATTGCCCCGTGGAGGAAAGACCGGGGAGAAGGTGGCGTTTAAGTTTAGGGTGAGGTCCGTGTTGATGACCCCCATGCAGTTGGGGCCTACGATCCGCATGCCATGGCCCAGCGCGACATCGCGCAGCTCTTGCTCGCGCTGCACCCCTGCGCCTCCTCTCTCCTTGAACCCGTCGGAGACGACCACGATACTGTGCACGCCTTTGCGGCCGCACTCGTCGGTCACACTGACTACCAGTGGGGCAGGCACTGCGATCAATGCCAAATCGACGGAGCCGGGGATATCCAGTACCGATGGATAGCTCTTCACCGACATGATCGCCTCGGCATTGGGGTTTACCGGGTAGAGGACGCCGGAGAACCCACTTTGCATGATACACTTGAAGAGGAGTTGCCCGATGGTGTTCGGTTCCCTGGAGGCGCCGATCACCGCCACCGAATGCGGGTACAAAAGGGAACGCATGGAGGCCACGGTGGCGGCGCGCTCCCTTTCTTCTTCCTTCTTGGTCACCAGTTTGGTCCGCGCTATAGGGAAGGTGACACGGTATACGTTCCCCTCGTATTCGCTGGTAACGTGGAAGCCGTAGTCTTTAAAGACGGCCATCATTCTTTTATTTTCGGCGAGCACCAACGCTTCGAAGGTGGTAATGCCGTTGTCGCGGGCCACGTTGGCGAGCCACTCCACGAGCTTGGTTCCGATACCCTTGCCCTGATACGCATCCTCGATAACAAAGGCCACCTCTGCTGAGGGCTTGTTGGGTAAACGGTGATAGCGCCCGATAGCGATGATCTCCCGGCGCTGACCTCTCAGTATCTCGGCCACAAAGGCAAAGGCATTATTATAGTCAACGGAACAGAATCGCATGGAGTCATCGCGCCCCAATTTAGGCGCGTAATGGAAGCGCAGATACATGGTTCGCTGACTGAGCCTCGAGATAAAGTCGAGCCAACGCTCGAAGTCATCCCTCTTGATGGGTCTCAGCAAGAGCTTTGAGCCATCTTTCAACAGCACCTCGGTCTCATACCGCGCCGGATATGCCGCCTCACCTGTTTCAGCCATTACTCCCCCATGTTTTACCGTACGAGCTTTCGGGATACATCATAGGACAAAAGTGAGGGAACTGCAAATGCCGAGATTCCTTGTATGCCGGGACGGTGCGAAGCATGTCTTCTTGACACCGGTGATAGGGCCTAGTACGATGGATTAAGGAGACCCCCTATTTTTATGTAATCCCCTTACCAAGATTCAGGATAGAGAAATTATTTCGTGCGAATATCCTTGATTTTATCTCGTGTTCCTATTAAAATTCATTTTTCGTTATTTGTACCGTGGGCCAGAATATCCATCGAGTATATCCAGAGGGAGGCAATAGATGTATGCATTGAAATATGATGAAGAGACATGCCTAAAATGCCGCACGCAGGCGTGCCTCGTCAAGTGCCAGTACATTGACATCGACAAGGAAAGCGCCAAAAAGGAGATACTGAAGATAGCGCATGGTGAGGATTCCTCCATTTTACACGATTGTGTCACCTGTTACGCCTGTGAGGAATACTGCCCCTCCAATAATCACCCCTTTTACCTCATCGTGGAGAAACAGGAGGAACTCGACGTCCCTCCCCTGCCCAGACCGATTATCCAGCGGGGTATCAACGTAGGCATCCCCTACCGGGGGGAACCTAAAATAGAGAAGATAAATGGTAGGGCCCTCCTGATGGGGGTCTTCTCCGATCTCATGTTTCTGATACAGGGAAAGCTCTTTGAAGGCCTGCCGGTAATCTCACAAGACCCCCGCAAGATGTTTCATTACTTCTGTCAACTTATGTACCTCCATTTTGCCAGGAGCTCTGTCATACAGGAGCGCTTGCCGAAGATCATTGAGACGATCGCCGAGCATGAAGCCACGGAGGTCATCTGTTTCCATGACGAGTGTTACGGAACCTATGCCTCGTACTGTCCGGCAATCGGCATGGAGGTCCCTTTCAAGCCCATTCACCTATTTGAATTTCTTTATAATCGTTTGCTTGAGCTCAAGGATGATATACGGCCGGTGAATTTAAAAGTGGCATATCAACGCCCCTGTTCGGCTCGATTGTCCCCGGATAAACATCACTTTGTTCAGGCGATCTTTGACCTGATCGGGGCCCAAGCTGTTGAAAGGGAATATGTCGATGAAAATGCCCTCTGTTGTGGCGGCACCATTGAGGCACAGAGGCGGGAAGGGAGTCGCAAGCGCGCCGCCGATCTCCAGAAAAGAAACATTGAGGACATGAAGAACGCCGGGGCTGAAGTCTGTGTCTTTAATTGTCCCGCCTGTTATAGCACCCTGGGTCAGATGGTTGCCCAAAACGGCATCAGGCCCGTCTTTATGAGCGATCTGTGTCGAGTCGCCATCGGCGAGAAGCCGGCAGGATGGAGGTGAGTTGATGGATGCAGTGTACGAAGCGCTTGTTGAGATAGTCGGCAAAGACCATGTCTCAAGTCAACCGGAAGAGCTTTTCATCTATTCTTGGGACCTCGGGACTACAGAACCACACCGACCGGACTATGCGGTATCGCCACGCACCGCGGAAGACATCCAAAAGATCGTTCAGCTCGCAAACAAGGAAAGGATTCCCGTCGTGCCTCTGGGTGGTGGTTTGTCCTTGGCGGGTCTCGCTGTCCCTTTTAAAGGGGGAATGCTTCTTGACCTGAAGCGAATGGACGACATCATCGAGGTCAATGACAAGGCGCGTTACGTCGTGGTGGAGTGTGGGGTTTCGCAGGGGCAACTGACCGCTTACTTGGAGCGGCATTATCCCCACCTGACCCACTCGGAGCCGGGCGCGCCCCCCGCTGCCACCATTGCCGGCAATCTGGCCATCCACGGCCAGGGAGACCTTGCACATCCGTACGGCTTCAATACCGATATGATCAATGGGTTAGAAGTCGTTACCCCCACGGGCGAGATCTGCCAGTTCGGCTCGTGCGCCATAGGTGCCGGCTGGTTCACCCTGCACCCCCTCCCTGATGTGGGATTATTCCTGGGGTGGGGCGGCACCACCGGCATCATCACCAAGGTGTCGCTGCGGCTCTTCCCGTGCAAAAAGATCAGGGGTATGGCCCAATTTGTCGTCGATGATGAAGA
>CAZMFG010000082.1:0-4427 GCA_964565525.1 uncultured Thermodesulfobacteriota bacterium | reverse complement strand
TCTTCCCGTGCAAAAAGATCAGGGGTATGGCCCAATTTGTCGTCGATGATGAAGAACTGGTCCCTGATGTCATCTATAAACTTACCCATACCCAACTGGTTGAAGATATCATAGCTACGAGCCAGGCCATACCCCCCTCTACCAGGGAGCTTCACAACTTCATTATTAATATAGCTGCCGACTCTGAGAAAGAGCTTGAATTCAAGTTGGAGATCGTCTTTGATGACACGCTGGGAGAATATATCCGCAAAGGAGATGGCGGCTACGCGGGTTTCATCCGAGGTTTACAGCGGCCTCAAATCTCCAAGGTCTCTGACTGGCGCAAGGGGGGCGGCTTCGAGTATGTCGGCAGTATTATGCCGATTGAAAAATACCCGGAATGCTACAGGAGAGGAAAGGAAATTTCTGAAAGACACGGCATAGCATACACGGTGCTTGGACGATGTATCGGTGCCGCCCACGCCATGATGTTCTCGTGGACGTATGCCTTTAATCGAGCAGACCCGGAGACCATCAAACACGCGCAGGAGGCCTTGCACGAAACAGACGATCTAGTTTTAGAGTTGGGAGGGACCATCTGGAAGCCCGGACTCTATGGACAACGGCTTGTCATGGAGAGGCTCAACCCCAACACTCTCAAACTGATGAGGAAGGTGAAACAACTCCTTGACCCCAATGGGATCATGAATCCTGGAAACTGGGAGGTACAGTGATGGCCTTGGCGGACTTTGAATACGGCGATGTCATACATAGATGTTTTCGGTGCGGCTACTGCAAATTTCCGGTCAACTGGACGGATGTCAACAACTGTCCCGCCTATGCCCGGTACCGCATGGAAACGTATTCCTGCGGCGGGCGATTGTGGCTGACGCGGGCCTGGCTCAGTGATGAAATAGACTGGACGGAACATTTCGCCCATATCATGTTTTCCTGCACCACCTGCAAAAACTGCGAGGCAAAGTGTCCGCTCCGCTTCAATGTCGATATCCTCAACATGATCACCGCGGCCAAGGGGGAGATGGTCGAGCGAGGCACGGTCCCCCCTGTGGTCAAAGAATTCCTACAGAATGTTCAGCGGCACGGAAATCCCTATGGCACTCCAAAGGCCAAACGGGGCGACTGGCTGGAGGGGACGGGAATCAAGCCGTACCAGGGGCAGGACTATCTCTATTACGTCGGCTGTATCGGTTCCTATGATACCCGAGTTCAAGAGACCGCCAGGGCGCTCGGCGCCGTACTGGACAAGGCCGGCGTCTCATTCGGTGTGTTGGGCACTAAAGAGAACTGCGACGGCAATGAGGTGAATATGCTCGGGGAGAAGGGATTGTTTGAAGTGGTGGCTACGGACAACATAGCCCAGTTCAAGGACCTCGGTGTGCACCGGATCGTCACCCTCTCGCCGCACTCATATAATGCCATAAAGAACGAATACCCCCGCTATGAGGGGAACTTTGAGGTCCTTCACTACACCCAATTGCTCCGAGATCTCATCAGTGAAGGCAAACTAGATATATCAAAAGGTTTCGAAGCCCATGTCACCTTCCACGATCCGTGCTTCCTGGGGCGCTGGAACAGTGAATACGAGGCTTCACGGGCGATCCTGCGGGCCATCCCCGGGATTACGTTCATAGAAATGGAGAAGAACAGGGACAGCGCGCTGTGTTGCGGCGGCGGCGGCGGCAATTTCTATATCGATTTTCTTGGGGGGAGCCCCGACAGTCCTGCACGCCGCAGGGTCCGGGAGGCCCATGAGACAGGTGCGAATGTCCTGGCGGTCGCCTGCCCCAGTTGCCTGACCATGCTTGAGGACGCGGTCAAATCAGAGGAGCTTGAGGGCAAGCTTTCCGTAAAGGACATCTCTGAGATTGTAGCCACGGCCTGCGGAATAAAGTAGCGTAACATGGTTCATGCAGAGGGTTTGGGGCTCATCTGAGTTCATTCGCCTACCCTACACATAAAGAAATCCCTTGTGAGTTGTCCTGTGATCTCATTGCTCTGAGGCTTCAGTCTTCGTGAATGGTCTCACCCTGAAGTTTCAGCTCGCGAATGGCCATTTCGACGATCTTGAACTTCTGGATCTTTCCCGTGACCGTCATCGGGAACTCATCCACGACCATCCAGTAGCGCGGGATCTTGAAGTGTGCAATCTTCCCCTTACACATCTCCCTGAAGGCGTCATCCGTCGGTCTGGAGGCCTCTTCCCTGAGCTTGATGCACGCCAGCAGTTCCTCGCCGTACCGCTTATCCGGCACGCCGACCACGGCCACATCGTAGATGATGTCGAGCGTGCGGAGGAACTCCTCGACTTCACGCGGGAAGAGGTTTTCTCCGCCGCGAATGACCATCTCTTTAATCCGGCCCGTGATGCGCACATAGCCGTCATCGTCCATCACCCCTAGGTCGCCGGAGTGCAACCACCCCCGTTCGTCTATGGCCTCCGCCGTGGCCTCGGGGTTATTGTCGTAGCGCGCCATGACATTGTAGCCGCGAAAGCAGATCTCCCCCGGCTCGCCTCGGGGAACGGTCTTGCCGGTAGCCGGATCGATGATCTTCTGCTCCTGCCAGGGCATGACGCGCCCGACCGTGCCGACCCGTTGCTCCAGCGTGTCGTCGGGACGGGTCATGTTCGTGATCGGAGACGCCTCCGTCTGCCCGTAGCCGATGAGGATATCTTTCATGTTCATCTTGTTGATGACGTCGTTCATCACGTCGATTGGACACGGGGCGCCGGCCATGATGCCCGTGCGAAGCGTTGAAAGATCGAATGTCTCGAATTCCGGGTGCTGGAGCTCGGCGATGAACATGGTCGGCACGCCATAGAGCGCCGTGCATTTTTCCTGTTCAATCGCGCGCAGCGTCTCCCCCGGGTCGAAGCTCGGTCCGGGAATCACCACGCACGCCCCTCGGGTCATCGCGGCCAGGTTCCCCAGCACCATGCCGAAGCAGTGGTAGAAGGGCACGGGCACGCACAGACGGTCGGCTGGGGTCAGCCGCAGGGTCTCCGCCACCGTCGCCGCGTTGTTCAGGATATTGTTGTGGGTCAGCGTCACGCCCTTGGGAAAGCCCGTTGTGCCCGACGTGTACTGGATGTTGATGTCGTCGTCGAGGTCCAGCAATGCCCTCCGCGTCTCCAGGATGCTGTCGGGCAGCTCCTCGCTCAATTGATCGAATGCCCGCCGGGTGATCATGCCCGGGTACTGCTTTTTTCCGATGAACACGACGTTCTTCAGGTGGGGGAAACGCCACGAGTCTATGTACCCGGTAGCAGGTTTCTTCGCCTCCGGGCACGCCTCGTAGAACATCTCTACGTAGTTAGAACTCCTGAACGACTCGATGAGTATCAGCACACGGCAGCGAGACTCGCGCAGGACGTATTCCAGCTCATGCAGGCGGTAGGCCGGGTTGATGGTGACGAGAATGGCGCCGATCTTGGCGCTGGCGTACTGTGCCACCGCCCACTCGTAGTTGTTGGTGGACCAGATCGCCACCCGCTCGCCGCGCTGGATACCCAACATCAACATCGCCTTGGCCGCGCGGTTGACTACGTTATCGAATTCCCGATAGGTGAACCGGCGGTTTTGTGGGATGCTTACGAGCGCCTCGTTCTCTGGATAGGTTTTTGCAACGCGCTCCAGGCACTGCCCGATGGTTTCGCCGAGCAGAGGGTTAGGCGATCCGCAACTGTCGTAACTGAGACGGGTCATTGAGGTTGCTCCTTATGTATTTTCCAGGGTAATGCCCTTGCCAAGCTTGAGGCTCTTTCTGGCATTCTCAATTCTATGGAGAAATCTGGGGTCATTCTCCAAACGATAATCGAACCAATCATCTTCTGTCTCGAATCCTATTAATACGCCGGCCGGTTTCCCGTGACGGGTAATAACAACCTCTTCCTTTTCTGCAAGACGCAAATATCTTGAAAGATCATCCTTTACTGCCGACAGGGCCACCTTCTTCATAGTTTTTCTCCTGCTTTTTCCAGCCATTCAGTTGCTTGTGTTTTTGAGATTATTGCGAGTATTTCTACCCTGTTTCCTTCTACATCGTAAAATACTCTGATTTCATCTATCCTGAGCCTATACTGAGGCTGCCTCAGCCCTTTTAATCTCTTAATGCGGCTTTTACTTGTTTTTGTGGGTTCATGTCGCAAATGAATTTCTATTAAGTCTTTGACTTTTGCCTTCGAGTGGGCGTCTAATAGTTTCAGGTCTTCAACGGCCTCTGGTGACAGAACGATCTCGTATCTCATTCTGGCTATAGTATAGCTATATTTTTAAACCTGTCAAGAAGAAGGAATATCCAGAGATGAGTTTTTTGAATAAAATCAGTGGCGGGAGTTAAGGCGTCCGATTGCATGCCCTGAATAGGATGGATTGCCCAACGTCAAGTCACCACTCTCAATCAACTGCGATTCGGTCACGCAGTGCCTT
>CAZMFG010000081.1:0-10475 GCA_964565525.1 uncultured Thermodesulfobacteriota bacterium | reverse complement strand
TCATTCGCTTTTATCGGAGCGGGGCAAGCGAAACCCCTTCCCGCGCAGGAGGATCTCCCCTTTACCATCATCTTTTTCTCACCCCCTGCGGGGGCCACCGATTATAAGGCAGATATAATCGACGTCGGTGAATCTAAATAGTATACTCATTCCCTTGACGCCTGCCCCCGGGATATGAGAATCCCTTCATACACCAAAGAGATAAGAAAAAACTAGTGCGTGCGGTGCCATAACGCCTGGTAATCGCAAACCTCTCTTTATCCGCGGATGCTGTAGAAGGCCCCCATCCCCGGGAAGACCCCCTGTCCCTCTAGTTCCTCCTCTATCCTGAGGAGTTGGTTGTATTTGGCCACCCGATCGGTGCGGGAGGCAGACCCTGTCTTGATCTGTCCCACGTTGGTCGCCACCGCCACATCGGCGATGGTGACATCTTCTGTCTCACCCGATCGATGGGAGATCACTGCCGTATACCCGGCCTTCTTCGCCATCTCGATGGTCGAAAGGGTCTCGGTCAGGGTCCCTATCTGATTGAGCTTGATGAGGATGGAGTTGGCTATCCCCTCCCTGATTCCCCTTTCCAGGCGCTCCCTGTTGGTTACAAAGAGGTCATCGCCCACGATCTGGACCCTTCCTCCGAGCGTGGCGGTCAGTTCTCTCCACCCCTCCCAATCATCCTCTGCCAGGCCATCCTCTATGGAAAGGATGGGATATCGGCCTACCAGGTCCTCGTAAAACGCCACCATCTCCGAGGCACTCCTCTCTTTCTTCTGCTCCGTTTGCAAGATGTACGCTCCACCCCGGAAAAACTCACTGGCTGCGGGATCCAGGGCAATGGCCGCTTCATCGCCGGGGGTATAACCGGCCTTGTTGATGGCCTCTACGATCACGGCGAGCGCCTCCTCGTTGGATCGCAGATCGGGGGCAAACCCTCCTTCGTCACCCACAGAGGTGTTGTATCCCTTGTCCTTTAAAATGGCCTTGAGATGGTGGAAAACCTCCGTCCCCATCCTGAGAGCCTCGCGAAAGGAGGGCGCACCCACGGGCACAACCATAAATTCCTGTAGGTCCACATTGTTGTCGGCGTGCTTGCCGCCGTTGAGGATATTCATCATGGGCACCGGGAGCTGGTGGGCGTAGACACCACCCAGATACCGATAGAGGGGGAGGGAAAAATATGCAGCAGCTGCCTTGGCACAGGCCAGCGATACCCCTAAAATGGCATTGGCCCCGAGGGCGGCTTTATTGGGAGTGCCGTCCAAGTCGATGAGGACCTGATCGACGGCCATCTGATCCACGGCATCCATACCGATGACCTCGGGGGCGATCCGCTCATTCACGTTGGCCACCGCCTTCTGAACCCCCTTGCCCAAATATCGCTCCTGATCGCCATCTCTCAGTTCTACCGCCTCGTGCTCCCCCGTCGAGGCCCCGGAAGGGACGGCGGCCCTCCCCGAGAAGCCGCTCTCCAGGGTAATATCAACCTCCACGGTAGGATTTCCGCGGGAATCGAGGATCTCCCGTGCTACGATGTCAAGAATGGCGGACATAATCAATCTCCCTCCTCGTTAAGGTATTTGGTTCCGATGTATATATATTGGAGCCCTGATATGCCGGTCAAGAGGGCAGTCGCCCATATGATCGCGGGAAAGACCGTCTTCATAACCACGGAGAAAGGCGTAATGAGGGCCCACGCGATGGTCACGATCTGAGCGACCGTCGAGGCCTTGCCGACGAAGATGGGCTTGATCTCAACCCTATGGGACGTGAGGTGCAAAATAAGGATGCCCAGTAAGATGATGACATCCCTGGCGATAACGATCACGGTCAGCCAACGGGGGATGATACCCAAGACGGCCAAAACGATGAAGGAGGTAACCAGCAACAATTTATCGGCGACGGGATCCAGGTATGCCCCTATGGTGGTCCGCTGGTTATAGACCCGCGCGATCAACCCATCGAGGCCATCGGTGACCCCTGCGCCGATAAAGATGAGCAGCGCGATAAACAAGTGGTCATAGATCAGAGAGATGACAAAAAAGGGGATGGACAGGATACGCAGGATGGTGAAGAAATTGGGTACGTTCATCTGTCTCTAACCGGCTGCTTCCATCTCATCGTAGTCACCGCGAAAGAGATCCTTAAAGGCCGTAAATTCGGAGATAAAAGAGAGATCGACCTTTCCGGTCGGACCGTTTCGCTGTTTCCCGATGATGACCTCTGCCGTCCCCTTGTGATCAGAATCGGGGTTATAGACCTCATCTCGATAAATAAAGATGATGACATCGGCATCCTGCTCAATGGCCCCCGATTCCCGCAGATCGGAGAGTTGCGGCCTCCTCCCCGGCCTGTCCTCGGCCTTTCGGCTCAGCTGGGATATGGCGAGCACGGGGATATTGAGCTCTTTTGCCAAGGCCTTCAGGGAACGTGATATCTCCGAGATCTCCTGCTCCCGCCGCTCCACCCCGCTTCTGCCCCGCATCAATTGGAGATAATCGACGATGATCAGCGCTAAGCCTCGATCGGCCTTCAACCTCCTCGCCTTGGCCCTCAGTTCTAGCACGGAGATGGCAGCGCTATCATCGATGAATATCGGGGCATCGGACAGCGCTCCCGCGGCCATGGTCAGTTTAGGCCAATCGCTTTCGCTCAAAAATCCGCTGCGCAGTCGCGCGCTATCCACCCTCGCCTCTGAACACAACATGCGAATGGCCAACTGCTCCTTGGACATCTCCAAGGAGAATATCGCCGTGGGGACCTTCGAGGTGATGGCAGCGTGCTGGGCGATGTTCAGACAAAAAGCGGTCTTCCCCATGCTCGGCCTGCCGGCCACGATGATGAGATCGGCATTTTGAAAACCCGCGGTCTTCTTGTCCAGATCCTTAAAGCCCGAAGGAACGCCGGTGATCAGCTCTTTCTTCTCATAGAGCTGCTCAATAACCTTAAAGCTTTCCTTGACGATCTCCTTAATGGGATAGAAGGCGGGTTTTACCCGGTGCTCCGAGATACGAAAGATGGCCTGCTCGGCCTCATCCAAAAAGTCCTCAAGGTTCTTGCCCTCCTGAAAACTTTGGGTAACGATCTCCGTGGCGGTGCTGATCAACTTTCTCAGGATGGACTTTTCTTTGACGATCTTGGCGTAGTAAGCGATGTTGGCGGCCGTGGGAACGGATTCCACCAAGCCGGCGAGATAGGAAGCCCCTCCTACCTCCTCCAGCTCCTTTTTCTTTTTCAGTTCATTGGTGATCGTTATCAGATCGAGGGGCTCATTCCGCTCGGAAAGGGCGATCATACAATTAAAGATCTTTTGATGCGCTTCACGGTAAAAATCACCGTCCTCTAAAAATTCTACAACGGTGTTGAGGGCGTCATTTTCGATGAGGATGCCGCCCAAAATCGATTGTTCCGCCTCAAGGTTCTGTGGAGGCAGCTTGAAGGAAGCCGCATCTAAATCGGCCCTCAACTCCTTGGCCACGTGTTACTCCTTTACCACCCAGAGTTTCAATTCGGCCGCCACCGCGGGGTGAAGCTTGAGTGAAACCGTATAGACACCCAAGTTCTTTATGGGTTCCTCGAGCACGATCTTTTTGCGATCCACGGATATCCCCTGATCCCGCAAGGCCGCCTC
Organism: uncultured Thermodesulfobacteriota bacterium; assembly: GCA_964565525.1. Lineage (GTDB taxonomy): Bacteria > Desulfobacterota > B13-G15 > B13-G15 > RBG-16-54-18 > JAFGNJ01. Next base: position 6,850 of record CAZMFG010000081.1, on the reverse strand, counting down.
GATATCCGAAGAGGTGACCGCCCCGAAGAGCTTGCCCTCCTCCCCTGTGGGTTTGGCAATGGTACAGGAGATTTCCCCGATTTTTTGCGCCAACTTCCGAGCCTCCTGTTCCAGCTTGTCATGCTTATGCTGTAAAAAATCCCTCTCGTGCTCCAAGGCCTTCAAACTCGTGGCAGTCGCCGTCACCGCCATCTTGCGGGGTAAGAGGTAGTTCCTGGCGTACCCGTCCGATACCCGCATCCGATCCCCTGCCTTCCCCAACGAGGGGACATCTTCTACCAAGATGATTTCCATATTCGTCCTCCCAGATTTCAGATCCTTCCGCCCGACCAGGGTATCCCTCACCCGTACATCACGATATCACATTCCCGCGCTCTGACTCAACGATCAGGCGGAATGCTTTCCCCCGCTCCCCTCCTCAGGAACAGCTCAATCGCCCAGGAGAGCAGCGCTAACCCAACGACCGCGACACAGCACGACCATCATCGCTTGAGAAACTACCTATGCCGCGGATCCTCAATCACGTCATCTCGATACATACCCTATCTGGGCAACGCGGTAAAGGGAAGAAGGGCTACATGCCGAGCCCGCTTAATGGCCCTGGTAAGCTCCCGCTGGTGTTTGGCACAATTCCCCGAAATCCTCCTGGGGATGATCCTCCCCCTCTCGGTAAGAAAGGACCGCAATAAATGATACTGTTTATAATCAATGGTCAAGGAACTATCGGTGCAGAACCGACAGATTTTTTTTCTCCTATAATCTCTTCTATTGTCCCTTTTTCGTGAGGTCGATCTATTCGTAGGTTTACGCATTAAAACTCCTTTTCATCTCAAGTCTGTTACCTGGTGGGCGATGATCCCTATCTCTCGCCTCATCTTTCCCTCTGTTGTCTCCCACCGGCGTTGGACGAGACCACCTTCGACCAGGACATTACCCTCCCCTCTCCCCTTCTGTTTTGCCCAGCGCTCCGATCGTTCGCCGACGAGCATGACCCGTATGGAGACATTTTCCAAGGGGAGGGATTCATCCCCCAATCGTTCGGAGGGGAGACTGAGGGTAAAAAATATCACCGGTTTCCCTCCGGGGGTATACCTGATCTCGGGATCGTCCTTCAGCCTCCCTGCCAAGATCACGCGGTTCAGGAAAAACACTATTCCTCCTCCACTGCACCTGCCGACTCTTCACCCCCGGCTGGTTCCTCCTCGGGTTCTTCCTCTTTTTCCGGTTCCTTCTCTTGTTCCGGTTCTTCTCTCGGCGGAGCAGCAGCGATATCCTCCTCCTCCCGCTTGACGGTGAGATACCGGAGGACCTCTTCCATCAAACGAAGGTTTCTCTCCATGTCGGCGACCAGCGCCTCATCCCCCTTCAGGTAGAAAATGAGGTAGTATCCCTTGTTCTTCTTCTTGATTTCGTAGGCGAGGGTCTTGACCCCCCACTCCTGGACCCTGAGCACCTCGGCCCCGCGATCGCCGAGGAATTGCTTGAGTTTCTCCGTAAATCCGTCCACCTGCTCTTTGGACATCTCAGGGTCCAACACGAGCATCGTTTCATATATACGCATGGTATCCTCCTCGTGGCCTCCACGGCCCTTGAACCTAAGGTCAAGGGCAAGGAGGGTCTTGTTACTAAGATTTCATAAGGCCGGCGATGTAGTTTCTGCCCACCTTAACCTTCACCTTGTCGGCGATCTCCACGGTGACCACCGTATCCGACAGGCTGACCACGGTACCCTGGAGGCCGCCGGTAGTGACGACCTTATCACCCTTTTTCAGGCCCTCCAAGAGTTGCCGGTGCTCCTTCGACCGTTTTTGCTGCGGCCTGATCAGGATGAAGTAGAATACGGCAAAGAGCAAGCCCATAAAGATGAGAAAAGAGTAAGGGCTCTGTTGCCCTCCTTGCCCTTGACCAGGGGCCATGGCATAGACGATTTCACCTAGCATACTGTTTCACCTCCTTCACTTCCTGAATTATCTCCTGTATCTCCTCGCTGGGATACAAAGGCCCGTACAAATTGATCCATCGTCCCCTCGGAAAGGGCCTGACGGATATCCCGCATCAACGAGTGATAGTAAAAAAGGTTGTGCACGGCATTGAGTCTGTACGCCAACAATTCCCGGGCCAGAAAGAGGTGCCTGAGATAGGCCCGAGAGAAATGGCGGCAGGTATAACAGCCGCACGCAGGATCAAGGGGCGCCGTATCCGCGCTATAGCGGGCATGTTTGATGTTGAGCCGACCGAAGCTGGTAAAGAGGATCCCGGTCCGCGCGCACCTCGTCGGCAAAACGCAATCAAACATATCCACTCCGATCCTCACCCCGGCGAGGATATCCTCAGCGGTCCCCATCCCCATCAGATATCGGGGCGCCTCCGTGGGGAGGAGGGAGGTAACCAACTGGGCCATCTCAAAGGTGACCTCCTTTTCCTCTCCGAGGCTCAGACCCCCGATGGCATACCCGTCAAACCCCATTTCCATCAGCTCATGGGCGCTCTGCCGGCGCAGCTCCGGATAGACCCCCCCTTGGACGATGGCGAAGAGGGCCTGCCCCTCATTGTCCCTGTCCCCCTGCGATTGCCGTGCCCACTGTGCCGTCAACGCCACCGCTGCCTTGGCCTCATCACGGGAGGCGGGATAGGGGGGGCAGTCATCCAAGGTCATCATGATATCGGCGCCCAATTCCTCCTGAATCCGAATGACCTTCTCCGGAGTAAGGAAATGGGACGACCCGTCGAGATGGGAGCGGAAGTACACCCCCTCGGGTTCTACCTTGCCTAAGGCACTCATGCTCACGATCTGAAACCCTCCGCTATCCGTCAATATAGGGCCCTCCCAACCCATAAACCGGTGCAATCCCCCGCCGTTCCTTATCACCTCCGTGCCGGGCCGGAGGTAGAGGTGATAGGCATTGCACAGGAGGATCTCTGTCCCCACCTCCTGCAGGTCAGCCGGGGCCAAGGCCTTGACACTCCCCTGACTCCCCACCGGCATAAACGCCGGTGTGGAAAAAGTCCCATGGGGGGTGGTGATGGTGCCGAGTCTCCCCTGCTCACCCTCCTTGAGGAGTCGGAAAGAGAATCGTTCCCCCTTCACATGATCAACATCCCATCCCCATAACTATAAAATCCGTATCCCTCACGCATCGCATCGCGATATGCCTTCAAGACGAGGTCCCTCCCCCCGAAGGCAAACACCAGCAACAGCAAGGTGGAGCGCGGGAGGTGAAAATTGGTGACCAGGGCGTCGATCGCCTTAAATCGATATCCAGGGTAGATATAGAGATCGGTCATACCCTGGTGGGGATGGATCCTCCCTCCCTCATCGCAGGCGGACTCCAAGGCCCGCACCGCCGTGGTGCCCACCGCACATATCCTCCCCCCGCTTTCACGGGCGGCATTGACGGCCCGGGCAGAGGAAGGAGATATGGAGTAAAACTCCGGTTCTAACCGGTGACCCTCCACTGTCTCTGAACGGATAGGCAAAAAGGTGCCCATACCGACGTGGAGGGTGAGGGGAACAACCGCTATCCCCTGCTCCTCTATACCCTGCACCAACTGAGGGGTAAAGTGTAGACCGGCCGTCGGGGCGGCTATTGCCCCATCGTGACGGGAGAAGACGGTCTGGTACCCCTCTTTGTCGATCTCCTCATCTTCCCCCCCTCTGATATAGGGGGGGAGGGGGATATGCCCGATCCGGTTGATGATCTCCCCGAATGCCCCCTGGGCCTCAAAGGAGATCCGCTTTTTTCCCTCGGTGCCATTGCCCACCACCTCTCCCGAAAGGTCGGGGGCGAACCGTATCCGTGTCCCCGCGTGCAGCCGCTTGCCCCTCTTGACCAGGCACTCCCACTTCTCACCCGGGCCGGGGATCTTCCGCAATAGCAGGACTTCTACCTTGCCCTGGGTCTCCTTGCGTCCGAGCAAGCGGGCCGGCAGCACCTTGGTATCGTTTACCACCAGGACATCGCCCTTTTGCAAAAAACCGCCCACCCGGGAGAAGACGGTATGGATTATCTCCCCTTCCCCCCGTTTTAAAACCAGCAAGCGGGCCGTATCCCTCGGCTCGACAGGATATTGGGCAATAAGTCCTTCGGGAAGGCGGTAATCAAGCTCTGTGATCCGCATTAGGTAGCTAACTAAACCACAAAATTCCCCCCCTGTCAATCCCTGGGGTCAAGACGCGTCGTCGCCACGGATCGTCGATATCGCCTCAAGACCGCGAGGCATTCCTCGTCCTCGCACAGAGACCTGGCCTCTTGCTCCACCTCATCATCGTGCCTGATGATCCCCCTAAGCCAATAGTAATAAACGCTCAGGACCTCGTGGGCCCACGTCCGATCCTCCTCCGCAGGGGAGAGCCGGCGATCGAAGAAGATCTTCCCCTCATCGAAACGGACAAAACCGCCGATCCCCCGCTCGCGATACGGCCGATACTCCTCTGCGGTGAAGTCAACATAGAAGATGGAAAAGGCATTGAGGATTTTTTTCAAGACGTCATCGAGAAACGGGGCGTCCATGGCACAGTAGTGTTGCATCAAAAGAATAGAAACCGCTTTCGCATCCGCTTGGTCACTTCATGCTTGAACCGCTCCACGTCATCCTGAACACCCCGCATGATCTCGGCGTAGCGGTAGAATTCCAAGACCCTGACGTTTTTGAGCTCCGGTTTGATGTAGATGTCGGGCTGGGATATCCGCAGCTTGTGTTCCACGATAGACCGCTGCATGATCTGAAAGGTGGACATGATGCTCTCCATGAACGAAGGGATCAGACCACGTCCACCAGGGGTCTTTGCCCCGGAGACATCGATGGCGATGAGGACATCGCATTCCGTGCGGATGGTGTCATAGGGCAGAGGATTGACGGCGCCCCCATCCACCAGCACGGTATCGCCGATCTTGACCGGTTTAAAGAGCCCGGGTATGGACATGCTGGCCCGGATGGCGGGGACAAGCTCCCCCGATTCAAAGACGACCTCCGTGCGCTTCCAGAAGTCGGTCGCCACAATCTTGAGGGGGATCTTCAGGTCTTTGAAGTACCGGGCCGGGATGTTGTTATGAAAAAATCGCTCCACCCCTTTCCCTTTCAGAAAGGCCGAGGCCAATGGACCGGAGAAATCCACCATCTTGTTGATCTCGGCGACCCTCACTGTGCGGAGCATCTCCTCCATCTGCGCGCCCGATACCCCGGCGGCATAGAATGCCCCCACGATGGCCCCGATACTGGTACCCGCTATCACCGAGGGCTTCAGCCCCATCTCATCCAGGGCCTTAAGAAAGGCGATGTGGCAGAGCCCCTTGGCCCCACCGCCGCCCAAGGCCAACCCGATCCTTTTCTTTTTCATCAGCAATCTTCGCATGCGTGACAACTGTCCCCAATATCCTTTGTATCACAGTTACCCCCTTGGGTCCATGCCGGAAAAACATCAAAAGCACAAAACCCATTGACAAGTTGCCGATAAATGGAGACCATAAGGACCATGCCGAGGCATCTCAAAATCATATCCACGGTAAGCGCTGTGCTCGCCCTCGGTATAGTCCTCATAGTGTTGTGTCCTATTCTCATCTCGGCCAATACCTGTCAGGCATCTGCATTAAGCATGGAGGGGCCTTTTGCACGGTTTGAGGTACAGGTACGCTCTCTCTATGGAACCATCGGGCTTGAAAAGAGGGGTTTGGATTTCGCGGTCTTTCGCTATGCCCTCATCGGATATTATAATTTAAAGAGACGTGACGCGATTAGTAAGAGGGGTATTATCTCCATCATCGACTACCGCAAATCGTGCAATGAGAAGCGGTTTTATGTCATCGATCTCATCAACAAGAAGCTCCTTTACCATACCCTCGTCGCCCACGGCAGACATTCGGGGGAGATCTATACCAGGGAATTCTCCAATGAGCCCGGCAGCCTCAAGAGCTGCCTCGGCTTCTTCGTGACCGGCGACACCTACGACGGCGATCACGGATATTCGCTGCGTCTCTACGGCAAGGAAAAGGGCTTTAACGACAAGGCACGGGCGCGGCGTATCATCGTCCACGGCGCCTATTACGTCAGGAGGTCATTTATCGAACAAAACGGCAGGATAGGCCGCAGCCAAGGGTGCCCTGCCCTGCCGGCAGGTCCGCACATCGATATCATCGATACTATCGTGGGAGGCACCTGCCTCTTCCAGTTTTACGATGATAAAAAGTATCTAGAAAAATCCTCCCTCCTCGACGTTGCAGAAGCCGCCTCACAATTTGAAGAGGAATACTCCCCGTTTATTCAGATCAAGGTACCTGATCGCTGAAAGCCTTAAAAAAATCACACCCTAAAACAAAGGCCCCTCTCCAAGAGGGGCCTTTGTACTGTCCAGATGTGCGGAGGGAAATGACGATGTCGGCTGCTACCTCTTCTTCCTCGTCTTCCTCTGCACCTTCCTCTGTGGCTTCTTCTTTGCGGGGACCGGAACCGTCTTCCACATAACCGTCCACATAGCCCCCAGGCTGAGCAGGAGGATCACGAGTCCAAAGAGCCAGCCAATGAAGGGGATGAGGGTGATCAGCGCAATGATAATAGTTCCCAGCACGAGGGGCCAGAAGAATGCGGTTGCCATGGATTTTTTGATGTAGCCGAGGATCTTTCTCCCGATCCACACCCCGATATAGATGCGGCTGATGTAGATGGCGATCCCATAGAGGAACCCAGCGATGATCCCAGCGGGTATGCCCACGACGGTGATCAAAGAGACGATGATGGCCACTGGCACCACCACCAAGAAGATGAGACCAAACCACAGATTCTTCCAGAAAGACTGAGAGATAGTGTTAATGACGGCATTGGTCTTCTTGGGAAACAGGTAGTTGATGAGCACCCC
>CAZMFG010000080.1:6876-10639 GCA_964565525.1 uncultured Thermodesulfobacteriota bacterium | reverse complement strand
TGCCAATTCCCGAGGCCCTCCACGGTCACACCCGCGGGAGCATCCATGCACTGAATCTCCATAACGGGAAGGGCGCCCCCTTCTTTGGTCCGCCACAATACCTTGTTGGGGTTTTCGGAATCCTGCTTCCAGGAATCTGGATATGTAACGGTGAAGCTAGGTCCCTTGTCATAGGTAAACTGAGCCGCTACGGCCATCATGGGCGCAAGTACCAATCCCAGCATACATACGCCTGCCACTACCAATAGTGCCCTACGTGTTTTACTCTTCATCTCTACTCCCTCCTATCTTTTTTTTGATGTGTTCATACCCCTACCAGATTTACTACTATTATTAAGCACCTTCACTATCTACTCCCCCGGTTGTCATTCACCTCCTGTCTTTTTTTCATGCTCGTCCAACGTCTCCGTTATCCGAAGCCGCTATATATGAAAAAATGTAAACATATTCAGCCAGGTATGTCAAGGGCTTTTTGACACGACTGCCCCTCCGGGCGGTTGTGAGGCAACAAAGGAACCTCATCCAACCCTCTTCCCCCGCACCGTATTATCAAAGCCTCACCGTTTTTCAATGAAGAAATCGACCTGCAGTTTGCACCGGTCACAAATAGTCACCCATCCCTCTCGCTCTTCCGCGTCCTTACACGCCCAGTCCGGAATAACGAGGTAAACCCACGAGAGCTCTTCCGGTGGCGTCTTGCAGAGGGGACAGGGGAGGGCCTGGTGGAGGAACTTTTTCTTGGCCTCCTCAACAGAGGGCGGGCCGCTGGTGCGCGTATCATCACGGGCGATCATACCATCTCCCCTTAAAACATACTCCCTGACTTCCAGGCTCATCGCACCCTCCCCTGTGTGCAACGTGTTCACCGCTCTGATCTCCTTCGTGCCCGTTCCTCTTCAGTGCTCCGCACAAAAGCACCCTGTCCCAACTTCTTTGACGATCATACAGTTAGACGGGCACAGGCGGCATATATTCAGGACCATGCAGGAACAGCTCGGTGATCACCCAGCGCTCACTACCTACACAAACATCAAAAAGACCAGGAATCCATAAAATACGCCCATCAACCCCAATATAAAGCCCCGGTAGAGGTCCATGGCGGTAACCTTAGGTCTCTCAGTCTGGGTCATGGTAGCACCTCCTTTGCCTCCGTTATCTATGCGTGCCGCTCCAAGACAAAAAGGTTCATATCCCTTATTCACGCCTATCTCCATGACAAAAATTGTGCAAGAAGCGTGCTCAGATGCCAAGCATATAACTATTTGATTTTAAATGGTTTATTTAGGTGCCTAAAGGGGTAAAGGGGTGTAAGTGACAATTTACGTCACCATTTTTGCCCACATCTGACCCCACTGCCCATAACAGGGACGGCCCCTAAGCGTGGTTTCGCAATTGGAGTTCCAAAGGGTGGGGGTGCAGATAGTACTGCCCCTTGAGGTACGGTTGATCGAAGAGACGTACATAGTGGTTGATGAGGGTTATCGGAACGATGAGGGGGACATGCCCCCGGCGGTACAAGGAGATAGTCTCCAGCAACTCCCCCTTGGCATGGGGAGAGAGCTGTTTTTTGAAGTATCCCATGATGTGCTGCAGGACATTGCCGTGTTTCGCCAGCGTGGCCTTGAGGCGCAGGGCCTCCATGAGCAGCCGTTGGTAATCCTCATAGAGCACACTGATCGGCGTGGCCTGGGCCACGAGCCTCCCCATGATCCGGTAATGCCGGGGGCTGTGGGAGAGGATCAAAAGCTTGTGCTCTGTATGAAACTGCACCAGCGCGCCGCGGCTCCGCTTGTGCCGTAAAGCATGTAAGGCATCCCGCCACCGTTTCATGACGAAGACGCGCTCGATGAAGTTATCGCGCAGCACGGGGTCGTGAAGGCGTCCGTCATCCTCCACCGGGACGAGGGGAAAGTGTTCCATAAAGACTTTGGTGAAGATGCCCACACCCTTAGGTATTGTCGCCTCCCCGGCGTTGTAAACCTTGATCCGCTCCATGCCGCAGCTCGGCGATTTGCTCTTCACAATAAAGCCGCACAGGTCTTCGGTTTCCAGCTCTCGCACCCGCCGGCGCGCCCACCGGAGCATACGCTCTGTGTGATCCTGCCTGGTGCGCCAGGTGACGAGCCGCGGGGCCTGGGGACCCCCCTCCAGCCGAAAGGGCTCACGAGGTACGCCGAATCCACACTCCGCCTCGGGGCAGACGGCGCAATACCGGACGAACCTACCCAGCGTATGGGTGAGCAATTGATCCAGCTTATGCCCCCCGTCCCAACGGACCTCTTCCCCGAGCAGACAGGTACTGATCCCCAGCGTGATGGGAGCCATAACGGTGTTTTTCAATAGAGTATTAAAACTTGTCTGTGGCCAGATTGAGGGCGCCGCCTGCCCTGAGGATGGCGATCTCCCGCGGACGCAGACAATGGGTGAGGGGAATGGTCACCCCCCTGGTCTCGTTCCTGAGAACGATCTCACCGGCCAGATCATGCACCTCGATCACGACCCGATCCCCCTGAGCAATCCGATCGTAGTCCTCCGGGGTGGTGAACAGGAGCGGTACGACACCGAAGTTGATCAGGTTGGCGAGGTGGATGCGGGCGAAGCCCACGGCAATCACCGCACGAACCCCCAGGTACCGCGGCGCCAGCGCCGCATGCTCACGGCTGGACCCCTGTCCATAGTTGGCACCGCCCACGATGATTCCACCCCCCTGCTCCCTGGCCCGGGCGGCGAAGGAGGGATCAAGCCGGGAAAAAGTGTACTCGGCGATAGCGGGGATGTTGGAGCGCAGGGGCAGAATCTGTGCGCCTGCCGGCAGGATGTCGTCGGTGGTAATATCATCCCCTACCTTGATGAGGACCTCCCCCCCTATCTGCCGGGGCAGGGGGGGAAACGTGGGCAGCGGCCGGATATTAGGACCCCGGATGACCTCGACCCTCTCAGGGTGCGGGGAAGGCGGCACAATCAGATCCGCCCCCGTCCAGAACCGTTGGGGCTGGGGAACCTTAATCTCCTCCCCCAGGGAGCGAGGGTCGGTGATCTCGCCGGCCAGGGCGCATGCCACGGCCGTCTCCGCACTGCACAGGTAGATCTTGGCGTCAGGGGTCCCACTGCGCCCCCTAAAGTTCCGGTTGAAGGTGCGCATGCTCACCCCCCCTGAGGGGGGCGCCTGTCCCATGCCGATGCATGGTCCGCAGGCCGACTCCAGGACTCGCGCCCCGGCGGTGATCAGGTGGGCCAACGCCCCCCGCCGGGCCAACAGCACCAGGACCTGGCGAGAGCCGGGCGCGATGACCAGGTCCACCTCCGGGTGGACCCGCCTCCCCTGCAAGACCTCGGCCACGCGCATGAGGTCCTGGTACGATGAATTGGTGCAACTGCCGATGACCACCTGGTGGACCCGGACCCCTGCCTCCTCCTGAACCTTCCGGACGTTGTCGGGGCTGTGGGGAAGCGCCAGCAGGGGCTCCAGGGGGGCCAGATCGAGGGAGAACTCCCCGTCATAGCGGGCATGGCGATCGGCCGCGAGCGGTGTCCAATCGCCCTCGCGCCCCTGGACACGCAGGAACCGTCGCGTTACCGCATCGCTGGGGAAGATGGATGAGGTGGCCCCGAGCTCCGCCCCCATATTGGTGATGGTGCTGCGCTCGGGAACGCTCAAACCCTTTACCCCCGTCCCGCGGTATTCGAGAATCTTTCCGACTCCTCCTGTGACCGAGAGCCTCCTGAGGACCTCCAGGATCACGTCTTTGGCCGACACCCACGG
>CAZMFG010000080.1:2382-6776 GCA_964565525.1 uncultured Thermodesulfobacteriota bacterium | reverse complement strand
CAACCGGCTGGTGGCGTGCACGCTACAGAAGCTGCGTAAGGCCGCCAAGCCCGGCGTCACCACCAAGGAGCTGGACCAGATAGCGGAGCGCTCCATACGGGCGGGGGGGGCAACACCCGCCTTTAAGGGATACCGAGGGTATCCGGCCAGCCTGTGCGTATCCGTCAACGAGGAGGTGGTCCACGGAATCCCCGACGCTCGCCAATTGCGCGAAGGGGAGATCGTGAGCCTTGATCTGGGGGCCTACCTCAACGGATACTATGGGGATGCGGCCATTACCGTCCCCGTGGGCCAGGTGAGCGATGAGGCAGGGCGGCTCCTGGAGGTGACACAGCAGGCCCTCGCCAAGGGAATCGAGCAGGCCACGCACGGCAACCGCCTCTTCGATATCTCCCATGCCATCCAGTCATGGGTGGAGGCCCATGGTCTTTCGGTGGTGAGGGACTACGTGGGGCACGGCATAGGCCGCAGCCTCCATGAGGACCCCCAGATCCCCAACTTCGGTCCTCCTCATCACGGCCCCCGATTGCGTCCCGGCATGGTCCTGGCGATCGAGCCGATGATCAATGTGGGCACCTGGCAGGTGAAGGTCTTGGATGACGGCTGGACAGTGGTCACCGCCGACCGAAGCCTCTCGGCCCATTTTGAACATACCATCGCCATCACGGACGGGAAGGCGGACATCCTCTCCCTCCCATAGGCCCTCTATCAAAATTGCCCGACAAGGGGTATTAAGAGGATCTCCACCATGCGCTGGGAAAGAGGACGTTTCTTCCACTCCTCCAGCCGTACTCGGCGGCAGTGTCTCAAATCCCTTTCAAACTGTTGTTCCATGGCGGCCGCCAGGGAGGGATCGAGCACCGCGGCGTTGACCTCGTAGTTCAAAAAGAGGGCGCGGCCGTCGAGATTGGCACTGCCGATCGTCGACCACACACCGTCGACGACCATGGTCTTGGCGTGCAGGACCGATCGAGTCCATGCATAGATCTCCACGCCGTGCTTGAGCAGTCTGCCATAGTACCCGATGGCAATGGTGCGCACGAGGGGGGTATCAGAGGACCCCTGCAGGATGAGCCGCACCTGTACCCCGCGCTTGGCCGCATTCACGAGCGCCCGGCGCAGGACGAGGGGGGGGAGAAAATACGCGCTGGTGATAAAAATGCTCTTTCGAGCTGAATTGATGGCCAGCAGGTACTTGTCGATGATGGTGCTGTTGAAGGCATCCGGGTTGGAGGGAACGATGCGCACGCGCGCCGTACCCTCCGCTGGAGGGGCACACGCTGAAAAACACATCTCCTCATCGAGATCCAGCAGCCACACGAGGGGACTATCGACCGCCCGCTTGAGGGGGTTGATGCCGATCAGCGGCAGGTCTTTGCCGATCAGGTTTATTCCCCCCTGGAGCCACGACTCGTTGAAGACCCGCTCGGCATCACGTGCCGCCGGACCCTCGATCATGAGCGCGGTGTCGCGCCATCCACTGAGCCCGTCCCCGTCGTACTCCTCCGCCAGGTTAAGCCCCCCCAGGAAGGCGATGTAACCGTCCACCACCAGGATCTTGTGGTGGTCTCGGTTGTTCAATCGCAAAAATGTCAACCAGAGGATAGGGTTGAAAACACTGACCTCGGCGCCGGCATCGATGAGCCCCCTGAAATCAGTGTAGGCGACCGAACGGCTGCCTAATGCATCGTAGAGGAACCGCACCCGCACGCCGCGCCGCGCCGCCCTGATCAAGGCACTGACAAAGGTTTGGCCCACTGAGTCCATGCGGATCTTGTACATCTCCAGGGAAATGCACTGTTCTGCATGCTCGATGGCGGCGAGCATAGCCGGAAAGGCCTCCTCGCCGTTGGTGAGCAACTGTACACGGTTGTTGCAGGTTGTCGATGCGCCGGTGACGCGATCCATGGTGCGGGTAAATTTTTCAGTCTCGATCGCCTTGGCACGGGGTGCCGTATAGAGCACGGTGCGCAGCACATTTTTCGGCCTCGGGGCGAAACACGTACAGCCGTGGGCAGCGACAAGCATCCCCACCAGCACCGCCCACGATGCGACGCGGTATCGGAACACCCCTGCACCTTTCTTGGACATGGAATCAGACATGGTCAGGTTTCTCTCTACCAGTGGAGAGCAAGCACACCTTGTGCCTATTTCCGGTATGAGACGGTACTATAGGATGGTTGAAAAGGTCAAGGACATTGCAGGGGAAATACACGACGTCTATGGCTATTTCTTCTTGAAGAGCAAACGGATGGGCATGCCAAAAAAGCCGAACTCCTCCCTGAGCCGGTTGCTCAGGTATCGCCGATAGGAGAACTGCACACCCATGGAATAATTGGTGAAGATGGCGAAGGTGGGGGGGCGGGTGGAAACCTGGGTCATATAGGAGAGTTTTACCTCCTTCTTCCGAAAGAGGGGGGGGCGATGGGATTCTGTCACCCCCCGGAGCCAGCGATTGAGCTGGGGGGTCGGTATCCTCGTATCACGCTCCGCCATCACCGCTTCCACCATCTCGAAGACGCGATCGATGCCCGCACCGGTGGCGGCAGAGGCGAAGACCACGGGGGCGTAATCGAGAAACCACAGGGGCTCTCGTAACGCCTCGGTATAGGCCCCGGTGCTGACCTCCTCCGCCATCAGGTCCCACTTGTTCACCACGATGATCCCCCCCCTGCCCTTGTCGTGGATCAGGCCGCCGATGCGGGCATCTTGCTCAGGGGCACCCTCTTGGGCATCGAGGACGAGGAGGACCACATCCGCCCGCTCAATACCCTTGATGGCCTCCACCACACTGTACTTCTCCAGGCGCAGGCTGATCCGGCTCTTGCGCCTGATCCCGGCCGTGTCCACGAGGGTGTAACGCCGTTCCCCGAGGCTGAAGGGGGTGTCGATGGCATCTCTCGTGGTACCGGGGGTTTCATGCACGATGACCCTATCATATCCCAAGATACGGTTGATGAGGGAGGATTTACCCACATTGGGCCTGCCCACCACGGCTATCCTGATGGCTTCCACTCCCCCTTCCCCCTCCTCCTCAGGGGGGGATGGGGGGAGTATTGCGATGACGGCATCGATTATTCGCTCAATACCGTAGTTGTGTTGTGCCGATATGGGATAGAGGGTCTCGGCACCCAGCGCATAGAAGTCGTAGATCCTCCCCTCGTGTCGGGGGTCATCAATTTTGTTGACCACAAAAAGGACCTTCTTATCTCGCTGACGCAGGAGGCGGGCGATCTCGTGATCGGATGGATTCAGCCCCTCCTTTCCATCCAACAGAAAGATGATGCACTCCGCCTCCTCCACAGCGAGACGGCACTGTTCGGCCATTTGGGCCAAGAGCCCATCCTGGGCAACCGGCTCGAACCCCCCCGTGTCAATGAAGGCCAGGGGGCGTTCGAATCGGTCCACATCGGCGTAGTTGAGGTCACGGGTCACCCCGGGAAGGGATTCCACAATGGCCTTGCGAAAACCCACCAGGCGATTGAACAGGGTGGATTTGCCCACATTGGGCCTCCCGACGATGGCCACCAGGGGCCTCATAACAGGGGATGCCTCACGTTGCGTTCCGTCCGTTTGGGAGATCATCGAAAACTGCCTCCGGATAAAGTATATAGAACCCTCTGTAAGGGGGCAAGGACACAATATCCTATTGAGCAAAAAGGGGTTTTGTCCTATACTCTGTGGCTACACGCCCCGGCGGTGGGGAGAGGGGCAAGGAGTGAAGGAATGATCTACACGATTACATTGAATCCGGCCTTGGACAGGACCATCGAGGTGGACGGCCTCGTCGCCGACGATGCCAATAGAATCCTGCACGAGGAGCGGTATGCGGGGGGTAAGGGGATCGATTGTTCCCGCGTGATCGAGGAGCTGGGCGCGGAGAGCATCGCCCTCGGTTTCATCGGGGGTTACGACGGCCTGGAGCTGGAAGGGAGGTTGATCAACGAAGGGGTCCTCTGTGACTTCACCCGGATAGGGGGGGAGACGAGGGTAAACATCATCCTGGCCGATCGGAAACAAAAGACCCAAATTATGCTCAACGCCGCCGGACCGCGGATAACCCCGGCGGAGATCGGCCTCTTCTTCCAAAAAATCCGTTCGCTTGGCCGCGACGCCGAATTCGTGATCGTGAGCGGGAGCGTGCCGCCAGGGGTGAGCCAGAACATCTATGCCCAGATCATCACCACCCTCAAGGGGAAGGGGATTCGGGTAGCCCTGGATGCCGATGGAGAACTCCTGCGGCATGGGTGTGGGGCAAAACCCTTCCTCATCAAACCCAATATCCACGAGTTTCAGCGCCTCACGGGGCTCAGATCGACCGAAACCGACGATCTTCGCGAAAAAGCCCTGCATATCGCGGAGGGGGGCATCGAGATCATCCTCATATCCATGGG
>CAZMFG010000080.1:0-2282 GCA_964565525.1 uncultured Thermodesulfobacteriota bacterium | reverse complement strand
GGGTCTTCTCTCCTCCTCTATAAGGAATTTTTCAAGAAAAACTATAAGATCGTCGCCGCCTTTGACATAAACCACACGGCTGTAGTGGGGAGGGTCTCGGAAAGGACCGGGAAGCCGGTGGAGATCCTGCACCCCGATCAATTGAAAGAGGTGGCCAAGGAGCGGCGCATAGATATCGCTATCATCACCACACCCGCCTCCGAGGCCCAAAAGGTCGCCGATCTGATAGCCCAGACCACTATTCGGGGAGTCCTCAACTTCACCCCGGCACAGATCCAGATGCCCAAGGGATTTGAGGTGAAGAACTACTTCTTCACCGCTGTCCTGGACAACGTAGCGTATCTTTTACGGTGGAAGAGGAGGTAACTCCTCCCTCCGTGTTTGTTTAAGCACTGGCAGGGGGCATGCCGCTGTGTCGGTGACCGTTGATGGAAAACGTACGGTTCGCAGTGCGCATAGAGGGATTGGTGCAGGGAGTATTTTTCCGTTATTCCACCCAGCGCAAGGCCCAGGAGTTAGGGGTAAACGGCTGGGTGCGCAACCTCATGGACGGGAGCGTGGAATGCCTCTTGGAGGGCGAGCGGGATACCGTCGAGCCCCTCATCCGATGGTTGCATCACGGCCCCCACGGGGCCCGAGTGGATAACGTAACCACACATGAGGAGGAGTATAGGGGAGATCTGAAGGGGTTTTCAATACGGCATTAAAACAGGCGTTATTTCTTGATCTCTTTCTTCTGTATATCCTTTTTTGTCTCTTGTGTCTTCTTAAGGAGTTCCTGGGTGACATCCTTGAGGGCCTTCTCATAGACCTCAACCCGCTCTCCCACCTCAATGGTCTTCTTCCCCAGCGTCTGCAAGGCGGCACCTCCCCCCAGGTAGGTGAAGAGGAATATCAGTAGGACTCCGATAACAATCCCCAGGATAAATTTTTTCATTTGTAGATCCTTTTGCCTCTTTATATAATAGACAATTCCCCTTGTCAAGGAAGGGGCCTATTCCTTGTTGTAACGGGATTGATTGATCAGATGGCGGAAGGTGATGCCCCGGGTCTTCGTTACTGACGGTCATTGGAGAAAGACATTAGCGGTGGTCCGCTCCCTCGGCAGAAGGGGGGTGGCGGTTACCGTGGGAGAGAGCTCCCGGCTGGCTACCTCCCTCTTCTCCAAATACTGCGGCCGCAGGGTTGTGTACCCCTCGGTGCGCCGACACCCTGAGGCCTTTCTCGCCTTTCTCCGCCGGGAACTAAGAAAGGCCGACTACGACCTGGTCATGCCTATGGAAGAGGAGACCCTCTTGCTCCTTGCACAGCACAGAGAGGAGTTGGCACCCGTAGCCCGGTTACCCATCCCCACTTCCGAGGCAATTATCAGGGTCCGAGATAAGGGGTGGCTGCTGCACCACGCCTCTCAACAGGGGATCCCTATCCCCCGGACCTGTTGGGTGGAGACCATGGACGACCTCAAGACTATCAAAGATACCGTCCCACCCCCCTGGGTCATCAAGCCGCGGGTAAGCTCCGGGTCGTTCGGCATCGCCTATGTAGAACAGGAGGGTGACTTGCTGGCCGCCTATCAGGAGGTCCACAAACAATTCCCCTTCCCCCTCATCCAGGAGCGCATCCCCCCCCAGGGAGAGGCCTTTGGCTGTTCCGCACTCATGGGGCGGGGTGGTGAGGTGAAGGCCCGCTTCACGCACCGTCGTCTGAGGGAATATCCGATTACCGGCGGCCCGAGCACCCTGCGGGAGAGTGTGCACCACCCCCAGATCGAGGAACTCGGCATCCAATTGTTGCGCTCGCTGCAGTGGTACGGCGTCGCCATGGTGGAGTTCAAGGTGGACCCACGCGACAACCAACCCAAGCTCATGGAGCTCAACCCCCGCTTTTGGGGGTCCCTCCCTCTGGCCATCCACGCGGGGGTGGATTTCCCCTACCTTGTATACAAAATGGCCATGGGGGAGGAATTCGATCCGGTGCTGGAATACGAGACAGGGGTCCGCTGCCGATGGCTCTTGCCGGGTGACATCCTCCATTTTCTCACTAATCCCCGGCGGTTTCAGCTCCACCCCAGCTTTTTTCAGTTTCGCGGTATAGCATACGACATCATCTCCCGCCATGACCCCATGCCGACCGTGGGGAGGGTCCTCACCCTTCTTGCGCTCCTCTGGGATCGGGATCTGCGGAGGGTGCTCAAGAGGAGATGACGGTCCAAGATACCATAGCGGTCCTCATTCCCGCCTACGATGCCGCGAAGAGCCTTCGGGGGGTGATCGAGGGGATCA
>CAZMFG010000079.1:7354-10710 GCA_964565525.1 uncultured Thermodesulfobacteriota bacterium | reverse complement strand
GAAGTATCGACCGCCATGCCTCCCAGCAATCCAGCCAGCGCTGTTGAAAAACCATCCGCCAGAAGACCCTTTCGAATGGGGACGAAATTCGGTTCTTGTAATTCGGGCTCCGATATTTTTTGAGCAGCCAATAGATTACCGAATGATTTAAGTGAACCGCTTATGGCAATGACGACAAAAGGGATTATCATCTTAAAATCGAATGTGATTCCCCTGAACTCCGGTCCGATAGCAGGCAGGGCAAATATGGGAAAATTTTTCACAGCAGCGAGATTATGCCAGTATTCAGGGATAAGTAGCAGAGCCAGAATCCATCCTGACAGTATTCCAATGAGCAGACAATACATTTTAACAAAACCTTTCCCCCACAAATTTGCCAGAACCATAACCATGAGCGAAAACATCCCTACAAAAATATCGAGGCTTTGGATTGCGTCATCACGAAACGCCAGTCCGAAAAACGATGTGATCGACTGGCTGATAATGCTCACACCGACCATAGCCACCACCAGTCCAACAATAAATGTCGGAAAAACCCTTTTTAGTTTTTGGATTATCGGGGCGATAGCCATCTCGACCAATCCGGCAATGATTATCATCCCCCGCATAAGCGGAAGTCCCCCGGCCCAAGCAGCGGACAATGAGAGGCTGAAGTATGAAGGACCGCAGACATTTGGGCATAGGTACCCGGAACCGATAAACGGCAATCCGACGGACTGGATTATGGAACCTAAGCCCGCCGCAAGCATGGAAAAGGCGATTAAGGTAGCTGCAAACTCAGCGGTTCCATTTATCTGGCTGGCGAAGAGAATCGGAAGAACGAGAGAAATAACCATCAAGAGGACATGTTGAATAGACGATATGAACAGGTGCCCCGCAGGCGGAACCTGATTTACAGAATATTCGTACTGTTCAGCATTTTCTGCCATGAAACACTCCTGTCCTAATATGGTGGTTCTGGAAGGTCGGTAATCGCCGCCACATAGATTTCTCTTCCCGCCATACGTGTTTTACGTATGTATAAACATTTTTTTATCAGCCTTCTTTGATATCTGCTTTTTGCCATAAACACTTTCCATACGGTATCTTGAGACTCAAGTTCTTTGAGGGCGTTTGCAAAAGGCTTGTGCCCGGCTTCATCGGTACACTCCAAAAGATTGGTCTGAGCAAAGGTGCTATTGATAGCGGGAGAAATCAACATCTCGCCGTCCGCGCAAAATGCAAATACGCGAACATCCCGATAATTGTATTTTGAAACCGGATTCGATATATCCGCAAGCGCTGCCCGCCCTTTATCCGCTATCAATTGGGAGGCATCATCTACGATTATTCTGATAAATTCTTGTTCTTCATGGGGATAACTTAGCCCACCGCCGACAAATAATGCTTTTCCTTCGGGTGTCTCAACCATGAAATGACAGGATGATTTGGGAACCGGATAAAATTTCCCGGGTTTCCACCATGAGTAATGTACCCAGGCATGGGGATTATTGCTGTCTTCTAATGCCTCTAAAATCAATTGCGTGATTTTCTTGCCATTTTTGTCGGTCACGTCCCAAAGGTTTTTTCCCTCTAACTGCTCCATCCCGGCATGATAGATATTTGTCCCGTTCATATCGTAAATATAGAGGTAATAATCCGGCGTGTTGAATAATTGGCGGTTATTTCGGAAATAGGCCAGACTTTTCATGCCTTCTTTTTTCAGTATCAGAGAAGCTTCATAGACGAACTTCACCAAATCTTTTGTATCGCGGTATTGATACATAGAAAGATCCAAATCTTCATATGCGCCCTGACAGCCGGCTATAAAGATTACCAGCATTAACAAGAGCGCAGGAAACATAATAAGTTTTAATAACCGCATACGTTCTCCTTGATAAGGTTACACGTTTTGTAAACTATGTCCATCCATAGTGTATGCCCTTCTCCATAAGACCATTGTTCTTATCTCGCCATGCTGGCAAGAAAAACGCAACTGCATGCATTTGTTTATTCATGCAACAGAGCTTATATTGATCCGCATAAACTGCGGAGTTGCATTTCTCTGTCCGTATAATACACCATTGGATCGCTTGTCAGAAGCATGTTAACCCTTTAGATTCAAGGAGCTGCTATCTATCCAGCGGTTTATCACGGCATGCATAAAATTATCACCTTTGTTTCAGGGGAGTCAAGCCTTGGCAATATTCTCTTAGATTGAGATAGTTATGTAATGTTAGGGCATTACAGAAGTTTATAAAGGGAATTCTCATCAACTGCCTTTTCATAAGGGGAAATTAATAACCGGATTTTCCGTACCCCTGGCCTCAAGCGTTCAAGGAAGGTATAATTAATATAAGAAGGTGCGTCATGCAGCGGAGACAACAAAAACCCCTCTTTTCCCCCGACGAGATCCGGGTGGATACCTTTAAATCATCAGGTCCGGGGGGACAGCATAAAAACAAACGGGAGACGGCGGTACGGGTCCGCCACCTCCCCTCGGGGATCACTGTCCTGGCAACGGAGCACCGTTCTCAGGCCAGAAACAAGGCATTGGCCCTCCGTCGTCTCGAGTTGAAGTTGCGCGCTCTCCAGAAAAAAAAGAAAAGGCGCATCCCCACCTCCATCCCTCGCTCATATAAAGAAAACATCCTGGCGGCTAAGCGCCATCGAGCCCAGATCAAGCGATGGCGGCAAAAGGTAACCCCCTCTGAAACATGAGCTTATTCTTCCTCACCTTCCCCTTCCAGAGGATCAAACTCCTCTGAAAGGCGGAGGTCCTCCCGGTCGAAGTCGGTAAAAACGGCCTCTAAGGGGGGGTCGAGGTGGGCGCCGTACACCTCTTCACGCTGCATCGACAGTAAGACCATCCCTACCACCGCCAAAAGATACGGAGGCAAGGTCTGAAAGACACCGAAGAAAAAACCAGCAATGCTCTCGGTGACAACCGCACCCACAATCCCCTCCCGCACGGTATTAAGGACTAAGAGGACGCATCCGAGGATAAACCCCTTCTTCATCCCTCGGTAATTCTTCTCAAGGAGCGAGCACTGCTCACCATGGTATTCCTTAAACCGGTACCAGCTCCGCGAGATGGACTTGAGGATCTTTTTGGTCGTGCCCTTTTGGGTTTGGACCCTCCCTATGGTGCTATGCCTCTTGCCCCGAAAGATTATATACCTGCGGATCAAGGCCTCGGTTTCCGTGCGCAACATCTCGTAGCGCCTCTGCCCCTTGATGATGACGTACGCGAGAAATCCTACGATACAGAGGGAGATGAGGGGTCCGAGACCCACTGCCGTGGGGGTACTAAGATCCCGCACCACCTCCCCAAAGGTACTACCGCTCATTGCTGCTCCTTTTCCACACGCACCGTT
>CAZMFG010000079.1:5552-7254 GCA_964565525.1 uncultured Thermodesulfobacteriota bacterium | reverse complement strand
TCCTGGGACCGATTAATCAAACTCGCAATATACCCCGCCCCGAACCCATTATCGATGTTCACCACCGCCACATTGGAGGCGCAGGAGTTGAGCATGGCCAACAGAGGCGTCAAACCACCAAAGGAGGTCCCATACCCCACGCTGGTAGGGACGGCGATCACCGGCCTGGCCACCAACCCCCCCACCACACTGGGTAAGGCCCCTTCCATCCCCGCCACGACGATCAAGACACCGGCCTCCATCAATTTTTCCCGATGGGTCAACAAGCGGTGTACTCCCGACACCCCGACATCGTAGATGGTCTCCACCCTATTGCCCATCATGGTCGCGGTTACCGCCGCCTCTTCGGCGACCGGGATATCAGAAGTACCCGCTGAGACGACCAGGATAACCCCCTTCCCTTTTACCTCCCCCTCACTGATCTGGAGGGTGATGGCCCTTGCCCGCGGGTGATAACGGGCCTGAGGAAACCGTTGCAACACGGCCTTCGCCTTCTCCTCCTCTATCCTCGTCACCAGAATGTCATCCTGTGCCTCCGCCATCCTCTCCATGATCGTGATCACCTGTTCCGCATCCTTACCCTCACCGAAGATCACCTCGGGAAAGCCTTTGCGCAACGGGCGGTGGTGGTCGATCATGGCTTCTCCGATATCTTCGAAAGGGAGACCCCTCAGCCGGTGGATGCCTTCCTGGACGGAAAGCTGCCCCTTCCGTATGGCGTGCAGCAGCTCTTCCAATTTCTTCTGGTTCATTGCGCTCCTCGGGCATCCACATTTTATGCCCCCTATCCGTGAGAAGTCAAGCACAAGGAACAAATCGATTGCGAAACGAGGCATAACATGCTATACAAAGTTGGAGGAAGAGGACTGACGGGAAAAGGGAGCTGAAGTCCATGACCTCACGGTTAAAACTTCTCATCGAGATCTCAGATTTCTGTCGACAAAAGAAGATCGACCCCCAAACATATCTGCGTCTCAGGATAGAGCGATTGCCCTTTAAGCTCGGCGAGGGTAAGGGGAAAGTCCCTTTTCTCATTGATCGAGAACTGGCGGAAATCATCTCCTCCTCTGTTCAGCAGTTGGTGGACTTGATCAAGAAGAGGAACGAGCGGGAGCTGCGATCACCGCTTCAAATCTATATGCCCTTAACCACCCCCAAGCGACCGAAGGATGTCATGGAGCGGTATCTGTGCACGCGCGATCTGAGTGCACGACCGTTGGAAAAACGCATTGCCGAAGATGCCATCTACCACAACCCCTATCTCGACGCCGGGATCGTAGAAGGATGGTTTCTCCAGTACAAAGAGCCCGGCAGGCTGATCTGGGCGCTCCAGCGGCTCTATCTGAAAGCACTCGAAGAAGAGATGCAACGACAGCAGTGGGCCGACATCACGTACTTGACCCACCTCTGCCTGGTGGCCCACCTCAAAAAGGTCAAGGAAACCCTCAAAAAGGTGAACATCAAGGGATTTTCCTATGAAAAATTGGAACAGGCCGTCGGGCAGATGCTCTATTCGATCTTAAAGGAGATTCAATCAGATGTGCTCAATGAAATCCGCTATAAGGACCTTACCGTCGATGTCTCGAGATTGGAACATCTCATCAGGGGAAACACCAATCCCCTCTCCTTTGTCGCCATAAGACCGAGCCTCTTCAAAAATGACCTCAACCCCTACCACCTTGATCAGGAGGGGTTCGACCTC
>CAZMFG010000079.1:0-5452 GCA_964565525.1 uncultured Thermodesulfobacteriota bacterium | reverse complement strand
AAACGGCTCTTCTTCAGCTCGAGGGAAGAAGGGCAACTACGAGAAGTCTTGGAGGGATACCTGCTCTATCAGCTCGATGAGCGATGGAATGCGTGGATCGTTGAATCCCTGCAGTATCTGGATGACCGAAGAGGCTTGAAGAGCAGAGATGAGCTTGAAGAAGAATATGAGAAGGGACGCATCTACCGCCTCGCCACTGACACCCGTCCCATCTTACGGGATCTTACGATCAAGAAAGAAGGCCACCTCTTTTTGGATCTGCGGGGGTTCACCCAAAAGATGTGCAGGTCAAAAGAGATCGCCATGGCCGATTTTATGCTCAAAGGGTTTTTTCTCCCGGTCCTCGAAGCCGCCAAGAACTATTACACTAATGAAGGGGTACGGCTGAACAACCTCGTGGGGGATGCCTTTTCCTTCTCCGGGAGGATACGTTCGCTCGTCTCCCTCGCCCAAAAACTACGGGAGATCTTCGATAGATACGCCGAGCAAATCAACAAACAAGAAAGGGCGCTCATCGAGGACGATGAAGTGCGGGCCAAGGGGGAACGATATCGGCACGAACGCAAGGCCATCCTCCAAGAACGGAAGGATATCGAAAAGAGCATCCAAGGGATCGAGGGGGAATTGAAGCTCAAGGAATTTCTCAACCCTGTCTACCTGATCAAGGCCCAAGAAGAGGAATTTGCCGCTAAGTTCGCCACGTACCAACAGCAGATTATCAACCTGCCGCACCAGATTGAGCGCGAGAATGACCTTGACAAAAAGAGGAATCTTGTCGATCTACAAAAGAATCTGTTGGCCAGGAAGGAAGGGATCATGGAGCACAGCAGGGAGCTGACGGAGAGCATCGGCTCCATCGGAGAGGATGATCTCAACGATATATTTCGTTTGGTCTGTGCAGAGGAACGGGAGGAGCTCGAGCGATTAAGACGACTGCACAGGAAATCGTACGACAAAGAAGCGGCACTGAACAGGGCCTATGAAATGGAGGTCGCTGCCAACAAAGATGCGGGGATAGAATATGGTCTCTTTATATCGTACGGCGATGCTGCTGAGACCATCGCCTTTGAGGACCCCTTTTGGGGAAAGATGAACGTTGCCATTGCTGAGAAGCTTAACGAGGCGGCGAGGGGGACGGGGAGGAATCCTGACATCAGAAAAAAACTGGATCTACTCCTCAGAAATGCCCGTCGCGCCAGGGGAAACCCCGCTTTGACATATCCGTTCTATGTCTTCATCGACAAAAGCTATGGGCTGTCCTTCCGGTCGGACTTGAGCGCCATGGTAGAAAGGATCCTCCAGAGCAGGGACACGGAAGCTGCCCGGGATGTGATGGAAACCGCTTCCACCCTCTTCAAGAGCGATATCGAAAAGGGAATGACGGGTTCTCATGATGACGGGTGGGAAACCGTAACCTATTTCAACGACATCTATAACCTCGGCGAAGCGATGAGCGGTGAGGCCCTCCGGGCCTATCTACGGGAGATAGGCACCCATAAGTACACCTTTGATAAAACGGTGAAGGTCAACTCGCTGCATAGCGAGATCCAAGAACGCTTTTTCTTCCCCACCCCCGAATTGAATTTCACCGTCTGTGTGGAAAAAGGAGAGGCGCAGCTCCACTTTGACCTCTTCCGCTATGTGGGAGACTTGGTATTTAAGGGATTTGAACTTCAGCAGGCTACCGCTGTCTACGAGATAGTCAGAAAGGATTCTCCCTTCTATCTCTTGTTGGAACGGCATCATTTCGGGGAATGGCATAAAGAAGCCAAAAAACGGTCAGAGGGGGCGCGGGCCGCCCACGGGTAACAACCTCCCCTGCTTTTCACTCATCGGGGGAAGAGTCATCTCCTCCTTCTCGGGAAAAAAAGACAAAGGCCATGGATGGCCTCTTGGACGCATCCCTGATAACAAACTGGATGCTGTCGAACGTCCACCCCTCGCGCACCCATTTGTTGAGTATCCGCTCTAAGATATCTTCGGTTACCGTACTCGTCTCCACCACCTTATAGACCACCATCCGCTCCTTGTGCAGGGGATCCCAATTACTTCTTCCTCACTCGTGTGTAGAGAAAGAAACAAAGGAGACCGCCTATGACGCGTGGCGCTGCAGAATGGTCTTGATGATCCCGGAGGTCGAGGCCCCTTCGATATAGGGGATGAGGATCGTCTGCTCCACCAACTCCCTCCCCACCACCTCCTCTTCCTCCCAATCCCCCCCTTTAATCAAGACATGGGGGCGCAGAGAGGAGATGAGGGCAAAGGGATCGGGCTCGTCAAAGGGGACCACATAGTCCACGGCCTCCAGGGCGGCGAGAACCGTCATCCTCCCCTCGAGTGGGACGATGGGCTTGTTTTCACCCTTAATCTCCCTCACCGAGGAATCGGTATTTACGCCTACAATGAGGCAATCCCCTTTCTGACGGGCCTCCTCGAGATAGAGGACATGCCCCTGGTGTATGATGTCAAAACACCCATTGGTGAAGCAGATGCGCTTTCCCTCCTTTTTCAACCCGTCGACGATCCCCTGCAGCTCCCCCCGCTCCTTGATCTTTGTTCGAAAGGACCGCACCTATCCCTCCTGGAGGAAGACCCGATAGGCCCGAAAGGTCTCATAGATGTCCCCCTTGCTGGTTACCTCAAAGGGGGAGTGCATGCTCAGCATCGGGGTGCCGCAGTCTATGATATCCATGCCATAGAGGGCGAGGTACTTGGCCACGGTCCCACCCCCCCCTTCATCGACCTTGCCAAGCTCTCCCATCTGCCAGGTGACCCCCGTGCGGTTGAACAACTCCCTGATCTCCCCCACGTATTCAGCGCTGGCGTCGCTGGATGAGTATTTCCCCCCCGCACCGGTGAATTTGCTCAGGCATACCCCGTAGCCGATCTTGGCGTTGTTCTGGGCTTCATGCACATCCTTGTAGTTGGGGTCGATCCCCGCCGTCCCGTCGGCGGAGATGGCCTTGGCATGGAAGAGTATCTCCTTGATGTGCATTTCGCTCGGCTCCGCCCCGGCGGCCCGCAGGACATCGGCGGCGAAGATCTCCAGGAAGCGCGATTTCGCGCCGGTGTTTCCCTCGCTGCCCACCTCCTCCTTATCGAGAAAGAGGGCCAAGGTGGTACACGGGGGATCAACGACCGCCTCCATCGCCTTGAGGGAGGCGTAGGAGCAGACCCGGTCGTCCTGCCCGTAGGAGGCCACAAAGGCGCGGTCGAATCCCACATCCCGTGCCTTGCTGGCGGGGACCAGCTCGAGCTCGGCGCTCAGAAAGTCCTCCTCCACGATGCCGTACTGTTCGTGGAGAAGCTCTAAGACCCTCAGCTTCACCCGTTCCTTGGCCTCCTGGTCGGCAAAGGGAAGGTGACCCGCCAGGATGGTAAGCTTTTCCGCCTCGATGGCCTCCTTCAGCTTCTTCTCCTCCTGCACCTTGCGGGAGAGGTGAGGCAACAAGTCACAGATGGTGAATACCGGATCACCCTCATCTTCCCCGATGGCGATCTTCACCTTGTCCCCATCGGTCTTGACGATGACTCCATGCATGGCGAGGGGTTGGGCCACCCACTGGTATTTCTTGATCCCCCCGTAATAGTGGGTCCTCAGCAGGGCCATGTCGAGCTCTTCGTACAGGGGGTTTTGTTTCAGGTCGAGACGGGGGCAATCGATGTGGGAGACAATGATCCTGAGGCCTTTCTCAAGGGGTCCTTTCCCCACGGTGGCGAGGCCGATGCTCTTATCTTTATTGAGGCGGTATATCCGCTGTGCGTTACCCTCCTGAGAGACGGCGCGAAAACCCGCCCCTTCGGCTGATTTGACGATTGCGTCAACCGCCTCACGCTCGGTCTTGGCGGCGTTCAAGAATCCCTTATACCCCTCGGCAAAAGAAAAGGCCTCTGTCTTCAGGGCCTCGTCATATCGATCCCAAACCAACGCACCTTTCAGTTTGATCCGTTTCTCTATCTCCTCTGTCGACTTTTTCATCTTTTCCATTCAACACCCTCCTCGGTCACACTATAGCCTAACCTAACCAATTTCCGGGGGTGAGTCAAGCAGTGCGCCTGTGCATGGACTCTGTGGTCCCCGTGCGGTACGCTAAAACCCGGGGCGAAGCAACCGGGCGTAGTAGCTCCTCGTGGTGTAGAGGGCCGCTGCCGGGTTGTGGCCGAGGACCCGATCTTTGGCGATCAACACGGTGGTGTAGGCCTCGCTGTATTTAAAAAAGAGAGAATCGTGTCCCACACACAAACCCACCAGGACGTTGAAATCGGTCTTCACCTCATTGAGAACGGTCGCCTGGACGATGGGATTGCACATAGACTCGTACGCCCCGATCATGACCTTTTCCTCATCCGCAACCCCGATCGTTTCCTTGGGAACGCTCCCGCACTTGCACATCACGGATGCCACGGTAAACCCCTGGGCCTTGAATATATCGGATGCGGCCCGCGCCTCTCTAAAAAGGCCGACGCAGAAGGCAACCCCGAGCTTTGTATAACCCATCTTGTGTGCAAACTCACACACCTCCTGGACCCTCGGTTTGACCGGGTGCAGCACATAGGGCCGGACGTGGCGATCGGCATAACATTCCCCTTCCTGAATAGAGGCCATCCGTGCAAATGCCTTGATCTCGGGTCTTTCATACTCCCGAACGGCCTTCTCGATGGCCGAGCGGTAATGTATCGTTGGACACGAGGGGGGCCCTGTGCCCCCCGCTGAGAGGCATATCCGATCCTTTACCGAGCACTGGGCGCATTCAGGACGAATCTCATCTTCCATTGGGCAAGCTCCTTTGGATAGCGTTGGACATGATTACAAAGCTTCATTTATTTAGATCATATTATCATTATTTTCTGCCTCCGTCAAGATCGCCGACAGGATGCAAAGGGTGAGAGAAACCCCGTGAATCGCGGGACAGAGGGGCTTTTTTCAACAGCCCGCCTGCCTTGACCCGCTATATCCCTTTTCGCTACTATGCCCACATGGCAGAAAGGCATCTCTCTGACGATTGGACTCCCCTCTTTGTCCCCTCCCGACGGCCGAGGGGGAAATGGGAGGGACGAACGAGAGGCTTCGGGGGACCATCGTGGGCCTGATCGACGATGAGTATTGCACAGGGGGCTGGGGATATGGGAGGGGCTCGATCACAAGCGTAAGGAGGTCTCTCTGATGACCCCCCTGGACGACCTCACAGGTATTCGCAACCTCCAGGTGGGATATATCACCCTCACCATCAATTCTTAACTGCTTGTTTTTAAAAGATTTTAATGCTCTTCCTGCGATATGCCACAGTGCCTAAATCTTAGGCAATGTGGCGAGAAAGGCGCTAATAGACCATTCGAGGGGATGGAGGGGGGCTGAAATACACAGCTTTTCCACATTTTTTGTGGAGATTTACATAATAATATAATATACATAAAATTATTTTAATTGGTACAATTACCCTTGCACCCCCAG
>CAZMFG010000078.1:0-10711 GCA_964565525.1 uncultured Thermodesulfobacteriota bacterium | reverse complement strand
TAATTATTAAGGAAAGACTTGCACCCAAGATTAAGAACAGCTTGTGTTGAGGGCTGATTTTTTTGATTAGTTAAATCGAACGTAAAATTGAACGACCCGCTTCTGGCCGTCAGTCTTGCCACCGTGTCTTGGTCCCCACGTGCAGCATCACCGCCTTCGTTCAGCGGGTTCGTTCCAGTTTTTTGTTATCTCCCTCTTTTAATATCTTTTTCTCACTCGAAGTTCTTCCGAAGCCGTTCTACGTTTCGTTTTACCCTCGATTCGACGGCTTTTTCGTACTTCTTCTTTATTACCTCCGCTTGGTCCCCGCACGTCGCTTTGAAATAGTCGTTAAGCGTGTCGGCGACGATTTCCTTTCTCGCGAGAAAGAACATCCCGCCACCTCTTTTGTTAGGATTATTTACCGTCCGTATTTTCTCTTTTTTTCTCTTCGGTATAAGGTGAAAATGTAGATGTTCGGTTCCTTCTCCCGTATTCAAAGATAGAACCAATATTCGTTCGATATTCTTATCACACCGTTTTATTGCCCGACACGACCTATTCAGTACCTTTCCCAATTCCGTCAGGACCCCGTCCGGTAGCCTTGCGTCGCCGATATCAACTCCGTGCCTTCCCTTTATTTTATTCTTAATAATGACTTCTTTCTTCAGAACAACCAGGCAGTGGTAGTCGGCCTGCGGCTTTATGTTGTGAATGAATAGCCAATGCTCCGGTTCCGCCGAAACTACTTGAAACGCTTTCGGGAAACCTTCCTTACAAAAAATACATTTGTCCGAATATTTCATAATAAAATTGAGATAACGTCGCTGCTCTCCGGCGCGAGGAACGAGCGTCGGGAGCAGCAGCATGTTAGCGGCTTTCTAGAATTTGATTGTTTCGGTTACTTTATAATCACCATCTGAGGTGAACTCTTTAATACGACGTTCGATCAGTTTAGAGTTTTCAATAATGAAAATCGCCGTGTAGCTACCCGCACCGTCTCCGCCTTTGAGATTAAGTAAAATTTGCTTGCATTGCTCTCCACAGACATCCCATAAGGTCCACCTGGATTTCCAAGGTCTCGGAATGTTGATACTGGAAATTTGATTAATTTATCTGCGATTTTAAAAGTGATGCTGATGATGGCAAATCTTGGCGGATCATAAGAATCCATGCCCTTCCATTTTTTTTGACTTTTTCGATCATTTGGTAACTCTGTAAATGGAACACTAATAGCCCTAAAATCATATTGAATATTATCAACTGTACCGTAGATACGAGATGTGCCCCAAGATTCACGTATAAAATTAGGAACTGCAATTGAATAAGGCACATATAAAATTGCTATTAGAAGTAGGATTGCAGTTATTGGTGGAACTTTTGTTCTAAACATATTGTCTCCTTATACCCGCTAACAATTAATATACGAAATTTCTGTTTGCTCTAGCTACACATATACTATACCAAATTTTAAGCATGGTGGGGAGATAAAATCCTTTTAGAAACAGGTTGCGAAAGGTATATAAAGTCGTAGTTTTCGATAATATGGACGAAAAGCGAAATTCGTATAATATGGGAAATTTGTCCAATATACCCAACTGTTACCCCCTCTTCGCTTTCGCCTGTTCCAGCATGTCATCCAAGATAATTTCAGGGTGATGATACCGTGGGTATTTGACGGTGTTCTTTCCATACTGAATCGCCTCCTGTGGACACCACTGCAGGCAGGCGAGGCACTGTTCGCACCGGTGGAGCCACGCAGGTTTCCCATCGATCATCCGGATATTTGCGGCCGGGCACACGTGGGCGCATATCGCGCAGCCGTCGCATTTCTCGTCCACCCAAAATTTCCGGTCCATTTTATTGACCTGCCGAAAGGTCATCTTATAGATCAAGGAAAACAAGATATTCTGCCACAGAGGTCCCCTATCAACCTTGCTTTGCTCACCCCGCCGTATCGACTCTGCAATTGCCTTAATCTCTTTGCGGGCCTCCTTGTATAACCGCTGCTGGACCTCAATCGGGCCGGGACCGCCCCAGGGGATGTAATTAGAAGGCATGGCTACGGAGCGTCCCAGGGAGAGCGGCATCGCGCGTTTTGACATTAGCTTTTGCAGCTGCAGGAGCGTGGCCGCAGGCTGTCCGGCGTTGACGGCCACGGCGAAGAGGTACGTCCCGGGTTTGACCTTTATATGATTAATAAATTGGATGACACGCCTGGGCAATCCCCAGATGTGGACCGGGAAGATGATGCCCACGCGATCTGCCTGGATCGTAAGGGCCTTGGAGGGATACGGCATGAAAGTAAGGGTAGTTCCCTTGAGTTCCGAGGCCAGTTGGCGCGCGACCCACAAAGAATTGCCGGTTCCGGTATGGACATATAGCCGTGTTTTCATATGTATTGGGTATCAGCTTGTTTCTTACCGCAGGATCCCGTTCTCCGTGACTAATTGATCAATTGCCTGATGCAAATCAGCCAACGGGCCGTCGTTGCTGATTGTATAATCCGCCTCCTCGCCTGCTGCTACAATATGGAAGAGGTCCTCTTCTGCCTGATCCTGTTTCAGAAATTGTTCGTAGGTGTGCGGGTCTCGCTCTTCTGCCCTTTTAACCATGCGCTCATAGCGTTCATGGGGATCGCTGACACAGACGTTTATGAGGATAAAATCTTTCCCAAAGATTTCTCGTAAGATCTGGACATCCTTCAACGACCTGATGCCGCTGATCCCGACAAGGGGCTCCGCGTCCTGTTGTATCCGCTCCGCCAGGAGCTTGACAAAACAACCCTCTCCCCGCTCACGGAAATACCGCTCGGAAACAGCCCGCAGGTTATCCCTGGTCGGCTCCACCCCTTCTTGCGCAGCGATCTCCCTTACCATATCGCCGGTAGATAAAAAGGGGACGTCATAACGGGCCTTGAGGTATTTCAAGACCTCGTCCTTGCCCGAACCGTTCTGTCCAACAGCGCCGATGACCTTCATGTTCAATACAATTCCGTCGCCCTTCCGCCGATACGATTTCCGAGAGGGGATGCAGAACCTGCGACTGATAGGTATGGATAAGGGGGGTTACTTCAATACTTTTTTGCTAAAGACTTTTTTTAAACAAAAGATCGATAATCCTACAATCATGCCCCAGGAGAGCAGCAATAATATCCAACCGCCGATCTTCATATTATGCCCTCGTCTTTTTGCGTTTCCAGGCTCTATTAACCATAACGGCCAACACCAAGAACATCGCCAGCAAGCCCAATCTGGTCCCCAACACATACAAGCGATCCGCGGCCGAAACGTTTTTCATGCCGATAACCGGAAGCCATTGCTGCCAGAACCACATCCCCAAGATACAAAACAAAAACAGCGGGGTAATGTATTTAATGATGTATTTATAGATTCGCGGGATAACCATGTCCGCCCCTTTGTGTATTTCACCCCAGGCGTTATCCATGCCGAAGACCCAGGCAAACAGTATCACCTCAATAGTGGCGAAAATTACCAAGAAGAAGGTCCCTCCCCAAAAATCCAGCTCGTCAACGACGCCGTTTTGTAAGAAAAAAATCGGGAACTGGCATAAGATAAATGATATGCACCCGAAGATAGCCACTGCCTTTCTGCGGTTGATATTGAATTCATCTTCCAGAAAGGCTATTGCCGGCTGACCCAACGAAACCGCCGAGGTCACCCCTGCTAAAAATAATAGGAAAAACCACAAAAACCCGAACAGGTGCGCCAAGGGGAGTTTGTTGAGGACCAATGGCATGGTTACAAATCCCAAATTAAACACGCCTGACTGGGCGATTGCCGTGATATCCACCGGGCCGAAAAATATAAACGCCGCAGGTATAATAATGCTCCCTCCCAAGATGACTTCGGCTGCCGTATTAATGCTCGTGGCCGTAAGGCCGGAAAGCACCACGTCGTCGCCTTTGGGCAGATAACTGGCGTAGGTGAGTATCACGCCGATGCCGACGCTCAGGGTAAAAAATATCTGGCCGGCGGCCTCCAGCCATACCTTGGCCGAAAGTAAGGCGCCGAAATCGGGGTTCCACAAAAAGCCGAACCCGTTGCTGATGTTCCAGGTCGGCCGGGCCATATCCGGCGTTCCGAGGGTAATGACGCGGACGAATAAAATGATCGCCGCGATAAACAGAAGCGGCATGGCCACTCTGCACAATTTTTCGATGCCGCCTTTGATACCGTAATAAATAACTCCTATATTTAAGAGAAACGTTATCACAAAAAAGACATACGCCGTCCCCACGCCGTTAAAAAACTGATTTTTTTCAAGCCCCTGGAATCCCCGCAAGAAACTCTGCATCGATGCCTGGTCAAGGAGGTGCGTGCTTTTTCCCGTTAATGAAAAAAGGCCGTAGGCCAATGTCCACGATTCGATGTACGTGTAGTAAATGAATATAACCAAGGGGCCGAATATGCCGATGACGCCGAAATACTTGATAAATCGGCTTTTCCGCCACACGCTGTGAAATATGCCCGGCGCGGTCCCGTGCCCGAATCCTCCGCCGTAGCGGCCCAGCGTCCACTCAACCCACATCAGCGGCAAGCCTAATAAGAGCAGCGACACTAAATAAGGAATCATAAACGCGCCGCCGCCGTTGGACGCGGCCTTAGCGGGAAACCGGAGAAAATTTCCCAGGCCCACCGCCGAACCGGCAACGGCCATGATCACGCCTAACCGCGTCGCCCAACTGTCTCGTATTTTCGGTCCAGCCATAAGTTCATCACCTATATATAATATTGCGCCCTGTCCGATACGGCACGGGGGAAGGGTCCTTACTTCTCCACATAGGCATAGGCGCTGTGGTTGTGGATGCTCTCGAAGTTTTCCGACTCCACGGAGAACCACGTGATGTTGGGGTCGGCCGCGAGCTTGCGGGCCACCTCCCGCACCACGTCCTCCACGAACATGGGGTTTTCATAGGCCTTTTCGGTGACGTATTTCTCATCGGGGCGCTTGAGGATGGAGTAGACGTCGCAGCTTGACGACGCCTCCACCACATCGATGATGTCCTCGATCCAGATGAACTTTTTGAAACGGACCTTGACGGTGACGGTACCCCGCTGGTTGTGGGCCCCCTGATCGCTGATCTCCTTGGAACAGGGGCAGACCGTGGTGATGGGGATGTCGACCCCCACATAAAAATCGTCCTCCGCCCCCTCGTTGCTGCTGCCGCAAAAGCGGCAGATATACTCCATAAGCCCCCTGGCATGGGTCACCGGCGCCTCTTTTTCAATAAAGTAAGGAAACTCGATCTCCAGGTGGGCGGACCGGGCCTTGAGGGTGCTCTTCATCTCTTGGAGGATGTTGGAGAAGTTCTTGATGGCGATATCCCCCTTGTACATGTTGAGGATCTCGATAAAGCGGCTCATATGGGTCCCCTTGAAGTGGTGGGGGAGGTCCACATACATATTGACGCTCGC
Organism: uncultured Thermodesulfobacteriota bacterium; assembly: GCA_964565525.1. Taxonomy (GTDB): domain Bacteria; phylum Desulfobacterota; class B13-G15; order B13-G15; family RBG-16-54-18; genus JAFGNJ01. The sequence continues at coordinate 5,294 of CAZMFG010000078.1, read as the reverse complement.
CACGGTGTGCTGCACCCCGTTGGCCTTGTCCAGGACGGTGATGGGGTAGCGGATGCTCTTCACCCCTACTTTTTGTATCTCCACCCTGCGGGGATCCGGCTGGTTTTGGACGTCGATCATCATCCTCCCCCCAAGTACGCGGCCCCGGCCCCCTCCGACTCCCAGGCCGTGACCTTATGAGGCTTCAGGTCATAGGGGCGCAATCGCTCCTCCAGGTTCTCATAGATGTAGCGGGCGATATTCTCCGATGACGGCTCCTCTTTTTGAAAGTAGGGGAGGTCGTTGAGGTAGTGGTGATCGAGGGCTTCAAGGACCTTTTCGGTCTCCTCCCGCAGGGTGCGGAAGTCCAGGACCATGCCGCCGGTGCCCAGGGCATCGGCCCGTACAGAGACCTCCACGTGCCAGTTATGGCCGTGTAAGCGCTCGCATTTTCCCTCATAATTTCTCAGGTTGTGGGCCGCCGAGAACCGCGTATGGACCATCAGCTCGTACATTGGGGATCATTCTAGCAAAACCGAAAAGGGAAGTAAAAACCTTTGTGTCCTATAATGGTATCAGGAGGGTCGGCCCAAGAGCCGGCGGGCGTTTCCCCCCAGGATCGCCTCCAACTGGGCGCCCTCGATGCCGGCCTCTCTCATCTCCCGCACGTACCGGTCGGGGGAGATGAGGGGATAGTCTGAGCCGAAGAGGATCCGCTGGGGACCGATAATGGAGAGCGCGACGGTATAGACGCGGTTATTGTAAAGGAAGGGAGATGCTGCAGTATCGTAATATACCCCCTGGCAGAGGGCGGCGATCTCCGGCATGAGCTCGTAGAAAAAGAACCCCCCTCCCCAATGGGCCAGGATGACCGTTATCCCCTGGAGGGCCTCGACCAGGGCCCCTATCTCCGCTGGGCCTACCCGCCCCTTGCCCGGATAGGGGTGTCCCACGGGTTCGTTCACGTGGATGAGGACGGGGAGGCTCGCCTCTTTGAGGACCTCACCCAGAGGTTTCAAGGTCTTCATATTCCACAACCGCTCCCCATAGGTCCCCGGGCTCAGCTCCCCCACCCCCTGCGCACCGGCGTCGACACAGCGTTTGAGCTCTTCCCTGGCGGCCTTGGCGTCGCTCGGGAGGCTGATAAAGGGGATGATCTTCTCGGCGTATTCCTGGCGGCACTCAAGGAGGTAGGTATTTTCCCTGCGCACCTGTTCCTCATTTTCCCAGGGGAAGCCGCAGACCACCGATGCCTCCACCCCGTTCTCCTCCATCGCCTGCAGGAGCTCCTCGGCACCGATCATCTGCGCCTTTGTATCGGCATGCATGCGCGAAAAGAGGGGGTCTTTCTTCGCCACCTGATCCCGATGCCCCCTCGTATAAGGGGAGAAGATGTGGGTGTGGAAGTCGATCACAGCGTTCTCCGGGGGCGAGAGCGATTCGAGGAAACGCTTGGTTCGGTGCGCTTGCCCCATGCCTGCAATTCTATGATGTTACCTTCTGGATCGGCACAGTAGACGAAGGTCAGAAGGCCCACGCCTTTCACCTCTGAGGAGGTGACCTCGCCGATCTTCTTGCCGCTGTGCTTCAAAACCAGGTCAAGAGCTTTCTCTACATCATCTACTTCAAAGGCAAGATGCGTTATTCCTTCACGGTTGGCAACACTGGGTGGTCTCGGTGCGTTCTGAGAATACTGGTAGATCTCCAGCGTCGGACCTTCCTCCCCGTATCCCGGAAGCCTCAGATGTGCACCGGTAAACTGCGCATGTGCTACGCCGGTTCCTTTTCCCAGCCACTCGCCTTTCAGGTTGCGTTCCGGCGGCACCATGGTACAGTTGAATACCTCCTGATAGAACCGAGCGAGCTGGCGCCAGTCCGCTGCTACTATATTCGTATGTTTATATTTTGCTTTCATCTTCTCGTTGAACAAGTTCTTATTCTTTTATTACTCAAAAGATATAAAGTATGCTTCAGACGAAAAAATCAGGCGGCGGTTACCGTCTTTATCGATTGATAGATCGTTTCTACCAGCTCCTCCAGTTCCCCTTCGGTGATGCTCAAGGGGGGCATGATGACGATCACGTCCCCCAGGGGGCGAATGATAACACCCCGCTTTCTGGCCTCCAGGATCACCCTGATGCCCATCCGTTCCTGGGGGGGGAAGGGGGCCCTGGTCTCCTTGTCAGCCACCAGCTCCACCCCGGCCATAAACCCTTGTTGTCTCACCTCCCCGACACAGGGGAGGTCCGTGAACCGCGTCAAACGCCGGGTGAGAAGCTCGATCTTGGGGGCGAGTCGCTCCACGGTCTTTTCCTTTTCAAAGACCTCCAGGTTGGCCAGAGCAGCGGCGCAGGCCAGGGGGTTTCCCGTATAGGTGTGTCCGTGGAAAAAGGTCTTGAACTCGTGGTACTCCCCCAGGAAGGCCCCGTATATCTCATCGGTAGTGAGGGTGGCGGCCAGGGGGAGGTAGCCTCCGGTAATCCCCTTGGCCAGGACCATCAGGTCCGGCCTCACCCCCTCGTGGTCGCAGGCGAACATCCTTCCCGTCCTGCCGAATCCCACTGCCACCTCGTCGGCGATCATGAGGACGCCGTATCGCGTGCAGAGCTCCCGCACGCCGGAGAGGAATCCCGGTGGTTGGGTGATCATCCCCGCTGCCCCTTGGACCAAGGGTTCGATGATGAGGGCGGTGACCTCCTGGTGGTGCTCTTTCATGATCCGATCCAGCTGTCCGAGGCATTCCATCCCGCACCCCGGCCACCGGAGGCCCAGGGGACACCGATAACAATAGGGGGCCTCGGCCTGGAGCACGGGGAAGAGCAGGGGGCGGTAGGCCTCATGGAAGAGGTCGACCCCCCCTACGCTCACCGCCCCCAGGGTATCACCATGGTAGGCATTTTTAAAGGAAATAAATCGGGTCTTTGCCTCCTCTCCGCGCAGCTGCCGGTACTGAAAGGCCATCTTGAGGGCAACCTCACACCCCGTAGAGCCGTTGTCGGAGTAGAAGACCCGCTCCAGCCCCGGGGGGGTGATCTCCACCAGCCGTTCGGCCAACTCTATGGACGGGGGGGTGGACAGGCCCAAGAGGGTGGAGTGGGCGATCCGGCCCACCTGCTCGATGACCGCCTGATCGATCTCCCTCCGGCGATGCCCGTGTATTGTGACCCATAAAGAAGATACCCCATCGAGGTATCTGCGCCCGGCTATATCAATGAGGTACGAACCCTCACCCCGCTCGATGATCACCGGTTCCATCTCCTGATACCCCTGCATCTGGGTGAAGGGGTGCCAGATGTATCGCTTGTCCGCTTCCGCCAGCCTATGCCGTCGAGACATAGCTCCTCCTAGATCAGATTGAGCTCCTCCCCCACTTGGCGGAGGCCCTCCAGGGCGTAATTGAGGTCCTCTTTTGTATGGGTGGCCATGACCGCCGCCCTCAGCCGGGAGCGTTGCGGCGGCACCGAGGGGGGTCTGATCCCCTGGAGGAAAACCCCGTGCGCCATGAGCCGACGATCGGCCTCCATGGTGAGGGTATTGGCGCCGATGAGGATGGGACAGAGAGGGGTCTCACTGGCGCCGGTATCAAACCCCAGTCGCCCCAGCCCTGTCTTGAAATGACCCGCGTTCTCCCACAGCCTCCTTCTCCGCTGCGGCTCCCGCTCCACGATCTCCAAGGCCGCCAGGGCCATGGCCGCCACCGGCGGCGGCAGGGCCGTGGTATAGATAAATGTTCGGCAGCAATTGATCAGGTAATCGACCAGGTCCCTCGTACCCGCCACATAGGCCCCGAAGCCGCCTAATGCCTTGCCCAGGGTCCCCATCTGGATCTCGATCTTGTCCCTCATGCCGAAGTGCTCCGCCGTCCCTCGCCCCCCCCGGCCCAGAACACCGGTGGCGTGGGCATCGTCCACCATGACCAGGGCACCATATCGATCGGCCAACTCCCTGATGGATGGAAGGGGGGCGATTGTGCCCTCCATGCTGAAGACCCCATCGGTGACGATGAGCATTCTGCGGTGGGCGGATCTTTTTAAGAGTTCTTCCAGGTGGTCCATGTCGCGATGACGATAGACCCATACCTCGGCCCGGGACAGACGGCACCCGTCCACGATGCTGGCGTGGTTGAGCTCGTCGCTGAGGATTAGGTCCCCTTCGTCGACGAGGGTAGTGAGCAGACCCACATTGGCCATGTAGCCGGTATTGAAGAGCAAGGCCGCCTCGCACCCCTTAAAGCGGGCGATCCGCTCCTCCAGCGCTTTATGTGGCTCCATGGTCCCCGCAATGGACCTCGATGCCCCGGCACCGCACCCGTAGCGCCCCAGGGCCTCGGCAGCTGCATCCCGTAATGCGGGGTGATCGGCCAGGCCGAGATAGTTGTTGGAGGAGAGCAAGACCACTTCCCTCCCTTCCATCCGCACCCTGGGTGACTGCGCCCCGTGGATGGGTCGGAGTCGGCGGTAGAGCGTTTGGCCTTTGATCTCCTCCAGCGCCGTTGCGAGGAAGGCCAAGTCACCCATCGACGACCACCATCCCCAGGTCGTCGATCATCTGTAGGTCTGCCTGGTAATCCCTCCCCTGAGTTGTCAGGTAGTTGCCGATCATGATTCCGTTGGCCCCGGCCCAGATGACCAGGGGGTGGAGGTCGCGGAGCCCAACGTCCCTCCCGCCGCAGATGCGGATGTCCTTATCGGGAAGGATGAATCTGAACAGGGCGACGGATTGTAAAATCTCTAAGGGGGCTAAGGTCTCGGTCCCCTCCAGAGGGGTGGCGGGGATGGGGTTGAGAAAGTTGAGGGCGACGGAATCGACACCCATCTCCTTGAGGGTATAGGCGAGTTCCAAACGCTGCGCGGGCGATTCACCGAGGCCGAAGATCCCCCCGCTGCACACCTCCAGCCCGGCCCCCTGGGCACATCGCAGGGTATCCAGGTCCTCCTCATAGCGATGGGTGGTGCAGATCTCGGGGAAAAAGGAGGGGGCAGTCTCAAAATTGTGGTGGTAGCGGTCCAGACCGGCCTCCTTCAAACGGTGCGCTTCCCCCTCGGCCACCATCCCCAACGAGGCGCAGAGGCAGAGTCCTGTCTTTTCCTTTAATAATAGTCGGAGAGTTTGGACCACCTTTTCTAGCTCACCCGGGGTGAGGACCTTACCGCTGGTGACGATGGAAAAACGCCTGGCCCCCATGGCCTCGGCCTCCTGGGCCGTGTGCAGGATCTGGCGGGGTTCCATGAGGGGGTAGGTCTCGATCCGGGTGTGGTGATGGGCGGATTGGGCGCAGAAGGCGCAGTCCTCGGGGCAGCGACCGGACTTGGCAT
>CAZMFG010000077.1:0-10841 GCA_964565525.1 uncultured Thermodesulfobacteriota bacterium | reverse complement strand
CTGTATGGTCAGCTGGTTTTTCTCTTCCCTTTTCTATGCACGGAAACGCCTTTTATCATGATCCGCCGGGCGATCTCTCTGATCTCGGGGTCTTCGAGCGGACGCAGTGCCTCATCGATCCGTACCTGTTCCGCATCGTCCAGCACAACCTCCTGTTGATCGACAACCGGTTCACCGGCAGGGGAGCGGGATACCGGTCCGATCTGAAACCTGATCTCCTTGACCACCTCTTGCCCCAGGAGCCGGTTGAGCTCATCACGGATCTTGCCCTTCATAAAATGAAGCTGCTGCATCCACGCCGAGGACGAGCACTTGACAAAGAGGATGCCGCCGCGCACGAAGGCGGGCTGGGCCTGGTGGGCTATCGCATCCCCCACCGCCTTGTCCCACACCCCCCACACGGCATACTCCCGCATCCTGGTATCGAGGTTTAATCGATGGAGGGTCCCCTTCACGACGCCCCTGACGTTGAAATGCATCGTCCGCTTTGTTCTCACCGATGCCTTCTCCTTTACGCCTCTATCCGGGGGAAGAGGGGGGTCGGTCTGACGATTGCAAGCCCCTCGGGAAGGGCGCCCCACGACCGTGCCTCCTCGATCCGCTGCTCCTCTACCGTGCCGGGCAACCCCAGCATCTCCCACATCCGCTGGGCGGTGGAGGGGCAGAAGGGATAGAGCAAGACCGCCACGACACGCAGGGCGGCAAGGGAATGAGAGAGGACGCCCTCCAGCTCTTCTTTCCCACCTTCCTTCTTGGCTAAATGCCAGGGGGCGGTCACGTCCAAGTACTTGTTGAGGGCATCGACTAGATCCCAGATGGCACTCAGGGCCAGGTGGAAGGCGAGGAGATTCATGTGAAGCTCTACCTGCCCGAAGGCCTCCGCGATCTGTCCGGCGAGGGGACCTCCCCCCTGTGCGCCGTCGTGTGAGGGGGGGACCCGACCGCTACAGTACTTATTCACCATGGTCAGGGTCCGGCTGAACACGTTGCCGACATTGTTGGCCAGGTCCCCATTGATGCGGTGGATGAGGGCCGATCGGGAAAAGTCCCCGTCCGCCCCAAAGGGGATCTCCCGCAAGAGGAAATAACGGATGGGGTCCACCCCATACTCGTTTACCAATTGATTGGGATCCACCACGTTGCCCAGGGACTTGGACATCTTCTGCCCCTCCACCGTCCACCACCCATGGGCGAAGATCTTGTGGGGAATGGGGAGCCCGGCGGACATGAGGAAGGTGGGCCAGTAGACGGCGTGAAACCTTAATATGTCTTTACCGATGATATGGCAGTCCGCGGGCCAGTACCGCCCAAATTTCTCCTCGTCACCGGGGAATCCCACAGCGGTAATATAGTTGGTGAGGGCGTCAAACCAGACGTAGATGACGTGGTCGGGATCATGAGGGACCGGTATCCCCCACCTAAAGGTCGTCCTGCTGATGCTCAGATCACGCAGCCCCCCCCTGACGAAGCTCAGGATCTCGTTATAGCGGCTGGCGGGCTGAATGAAGTCGGGGTGTTCCTCCAGATACCGCAGGAGGGCATCCTGATAGTTGGACATCCGGAAGAAATAGCTCTTTTCCTTTAATCGTTCGGTGGGGCGCCCACAGTCAGGACAGGTATTCCCCCCTGCCAATTGGGTCTCGGTCCAAAAGGTCTCGCAGGGCGTGCAGTACCAGTCTTCATAGTCTCCAAGGTATATATCCCCCTTCTCCCACACCCGGTGAAAGAGGGCGGATACCGCCTCGTGGTGTCTTGCCTCGGTCGTCCTGATAAAGTCGTCGGCGGAGATGTGCAGGGTTTCCCACAGCCCCTTAAACCGCTCCACGACCCGGTCTGCCAGCGCCAGGGGGGTTTGCCCGGCCTCCCGGGCGGCCTTTTCCACCTTCTGACCATGCTCGTCTGTACCGGTGAGGAAAAAGCAGTCATACCCCCTCAGCCGTTTATACCTGGCCAGGGTATCGGCGGCGATGGTGGTATAGGCGTGGCCGATATGGGGTACATCGTTTACATAATAGATGGGGGTGGTAACGTAGAAGCCTTTGGTCATGGATGCATACCCCCCCCCGCTATTTTTCCAGCTCGCTGGTCTTGATGGTGACGACACCTCCGTTGGCCAACTCCAAGGTGATGGTCTGCAAGAGAAGGTTCTGTCTCAGTACCTTTCCCTCGCCATGCTTGGTGGTGATCCGCTTGCCGACCTTGGGGAGGTTTTTCTTCAGTTCCTGATAGGCGCCGGCCTCAAAAGAAAGGCAACACATCAATCTTCCGCAGAGTCCGGAGATCTTCGCCGGGTTCAGGGGAAGCTGCTGCTCCTTGGCCATCTTGATGGAGACCAACTCAAAATCCTGGAGAAAGGTGCTGCAGCAGAGCTCACGTCCGCAGAAGCCTATACCACCAACCATCTTTGCCTCATCACGGACGCCGATCTGCCGCATCTCGATCCTCGTCTTCATCTGGGCGGCAAGCCTGCGCACCAGCTGGCGAAAATCGATCCGGTGCTCTGCCGTGAAATAAAAGATGACCTTGGATTCATCCAGCAGATATTCCACCTCCACGAGCTTCATGGGCAGTGTTAATTCTCCTATAAGACGCAGACAGAGTGTAAAGGCCTCCTCTTCTTTTCTCCGCAATTTGTCCCGTGTCTTTAAATCCTTGGCCGTGCCCTTCCTGACCACCTCGGGAACGGAGCGCTTAAAGAGCCCCACCCGCTCCTCCTTGGGGGGGGTGACGACCGTCCCCAGGGCGATCCCCTTTTCCGCTTGGACCACCACCAGATCCCCCTTTTTCAGTTTCAGATCACCGCTCTGAAAAAAGTGCACCCGTCCGTTTTTTTCCAACTCTACGCCGACCAGTCTCATCGTTTCATGCTCCTCCTATTTCCAAGACGGCGGACTCAAGAGATAATTGCAGATTGCCGTGGGCCTCGATCCCCCGTTGGACCTGGAGGAGGAACCAAAAGTCCCGCAGCAATCTCTCCGTTCCCCCCTGGGGGGCGACCCGTTTGACCTCATCGGCCAGGTCGCGGTTGAGCAACATCCTCTCCTCCCCTGTCTCCCGATAGACAATCAGGTCCCTGAGCCATCCCCCCAAGATCTCCAAAAACATCTCTCCCCGGCCCTCCTGGTGGGCGAGTTCCTGGGCCACCTGTAACCTGTGACCGAGAGAGGATGCGTGGATGGATGACACTGCGCCCCTGGCCTTCGCCACTTCCTCCGCATCCATGCTGATGGCTCGGCCCGGGCTCCCCCCGGCCAGGGGAGCAAGGGTATGGATCTCCTCCGCCGTAAGACGATCAACCAATATCTTGTGTACCTCCTCTTGGCTGAGGGGGTTGAACGGTATCCTGTGGCACCGGGAAAGCACCGTCGGGGGCAGCCCCTCTGGGGCGGTGGCCACGAGGATGATCGTTGTCCAGGGAGGGGGTTCCTCCAGGGTCTTCAAAAAGGCGTTGGCCGCCTCCCGTGTCATCCGCTCCGCCCCGTCCACGATGATCACCCGCCACTGGGCCTCATAGGGTTTGAAGGCGATTGTTCGCTGAAGCTCCCTGATCTGCCCTATCTTGATGCCCCCCCCCGCAGGGGTGATCTGGATGAGATCGGGGTGTATCCCCTTGTCCATCCGCTGGCAGGATGAACAGTGATCGCAGGCATCGTCCCCGTGCTGGGAGCAGTTGAGGGTCTTGGCCATGTTCACGGCAACCAGCCGCTTGCCGATCCCCTCTATTCCTGTGAAGAGGTAGGCATGGTACACCCTCCCCGCCTCGATTTCCTTTCGGATGATCTGCAGCGGCCGCTGATGTCCTACCACATCACGAAAGGCCATCATCACCTCCATCCACCAGGGGGCGGATGATGCTTTGGATTTTCCCTTGGATCATGCCCTCGTCGCCTTCTGCCGAGATCACCTGTACCCGCCGGGGCTCTTGCCGAGCGATCCGCAGATACCCATCCCTCACCCGCTGGTGAAAGTGATGATCCTCGCGCTCAAACCTATCCTCACCCTGGGCCCGCCCCATACCCACCTCTACCGAACAATCGAGCAGGATGGTGCACCGGGGTATAAGGCCGCCGGTGGCCCGTCGGTTCATCTCTTCGATCAACGCGATGTCCACCCCCCTGCCATATCCCTGATAGGCACGGGTGGCATCGGTAAACCTATCGCACAGGACCATTCGGCCTTCCTCAAGAGCGGGCTTGATAACCTCTGCCACGTGTTGCGTCCTATCGGCCTCGATGAGGAAGAGCTCGGCCAGCGGATCGATCCTCAGCTCCCCCTTGTGCAGGAGGCAATTTCTGATCTCTTCTCCCAGAGGAGTTCCACCGGGTTCTCTGGTCACCAGACAGCGATGTCCCTCCCCCTCCAGGTATGTCCTCGTCAACGCCATCTGGGTGCTCTTCCCGCTCCCCTCTATGCCCTCAAAGGTCACCAAGATTCCCATCGGCACCTGCATCGGTCGCCTCACATAGTTGCTGAAAACCCCTGCCTTGTCAAGCAGATGGGGGGATGCAGAGGAGGTGTGGTGACGGCGTGTGCACCCACAACCCGCAGGATAAACAATTAGGGCCTCCGCCCTTCCTTGAGCTCCTCGATCTTTTTACGCAGGATCGCTTCCTGCTCCTCGTCGGGCTTCAATTCCAGGGCCCGCTGGTACATCCGCAGGGCTTCCTCCTTCTTGTTCACCTTGCTATAGCTATCACCCAGGTGCTCGGTGATGACGGGATCATTGGGAACCAGACCGGCGGCCTTCTCCAGCCACTCGACCGCCCGAGGATATTCCTTTTTTTGATAATATACCCACCCGAGGCTATCCGTGATGTAACCGCTCTCAGGCTTGATCTCCAGGGCCTTCTGGATAAGCTCCTCGGCCTCGTCCAATTTGATCCCCTGTTCGGCATAGGTATAACCCAGGTGATTGAGGGCATCGGCGTGTGCGGGATCGAGCGCTATCACCTGGTGCATATAGCTGATCGATTCTTCGGTCTTGCCCATTTTGTAACTCACCACCCCCAACCGGAAGAGGGTTTCGGTATTGTTGGGCTCTTTGGCCGCAATGGTCTGGAGGTTGTGGAGCGCCTCCGGATACCGCTTCAAATCCTCATAGAGGAGGGCGATGGTGAAGAGCAGGTCCCGATCCTCGGGTTTATCCTTGAGGGCCTTTTCCGCGAGCGCTAAGGCCTCTTCCACCTTCCCTTCCTTTTCGTGGATTAAGGCCATATATCGTATGGCCTCGGAGAAAAACTCCCCCTCGGGGGGAATTTTTTTGAGCTCCGCCAAGGCCGCCTCGGCGTTGCCCATCTGATACAGGGTCATACCCAGGTAATAGCGGACGTCGCTCTTTTGCGGGCGGCCCGCCAGGACGAAGCGGAACTCCTTCGCTGCCTCCTCATACCGCTTCTGCTGAAAGAGGATCAGCCCCATCTTTATCCGCACGTTCATATTCTCTGAATCGAGATCACTGAAGATGTGATACTGATCAAGGGCTTCCTGCAGTCGATCCTCTTTGATGAGGAGTTGGCCGAGATGCGCCCTGGCCTGGAAGTTGAGGGGATTCAGCTTCAGGACCTTGTTATAGACGTCCATGGCCCGCTCCTTTTCACCCTTGAGTTCATAGACAATGCCCATATCCATCAGGGCCGCTTCGAGATGAGGGTTGAGATTGAGAACGGCTTGATAATACGTCAGGGCCTGATCATAGAGCTTTATCTCGGCATAGATCCTGGCCAGGTAATAGAGACCCATCAGATCGTTGGGCTTCTTCTTCAGGAGTTGGTCTAGAATATCCACCGCACGCTCAAAATCCCGCATCTCGGCGTAGAGGGAGCTGAGCATCAGGTAGGCCTTAAAGTAGTGGGGGTCGATCTCCAAGACCCTCTGATATTCCTGCGCGGCCTCCGGATACTTACCCATGACGGAATAGATACCTCCGAGCAGGTAGTGGGCGGGAAGATAGTCGGGATCGAGGATCAGGGCATCCCGGCAGGCGGCCATCGCTTCTTCGGTCCGCTGCTTGTCGAGGTAGAGGGAAGCCAGATCTACGTACAGTAACGGTGATTGGTCGTCGAAGGAGACGGCCTGTTGGTACTCCTGGATGGCCCCATCCACATCACCCTCTCTTATTTTGGTTCTGGCCACCAAATAGTGATACAGGGCCTCCGAGGGAGGGGTTGTTTCTTCTACGGGCTCGGCCTCAAACGATACCACGGCAGGATGGTCGGCGAGAGTGCTGCACCCGGCGACCGGAGCGATAAGCGCTATTACAAGGCAAAAGATGATCCCTTTTTTCATGTCCCTTCCGCGATTCCTCTGCATGGCGTGTTTCCGTATTATACTATAAAGAGAGCGGTTGAGGCAAGAAAATAGGGACGAGAGTTCCTACGAAGAGGGTGATCGTTCAGGGTATACTGCAACCCCCGCTTCCCCGTACCCGCGCAGCCCTCACATGCTATGCCGCGGGCCGAGCGGTGACGTGGTTTACCAGCCGCCCGATCCCCTCGATGGCAACCTCCACCTGATCTCCCACCTTCATCGGGCCGATCCCCGAGGGGGTGCCGGTGGCGATCACATCACCCGGATAGAGGGTCATGACCTGGGAGATGAAACTCACCAGTTGTGTCGGTGTGAAAATGAGATTGGAGGTGTTGGACGATTGCGTGCGTTCCCCGTTGAGGAAGGTCTCCAGCTGGAGGCATGCGGGGTCTATCTCCGTCTCGATCCAGGGACCTATTGGGGCGAAGGTATCGAACCCCTTGGCCCTGGTCCACTGCCCGTCCTTGCCCTGCAGGTCCCGGGCGGTCACGTCGTTCACGCAGGTGTACCCGAGGATGAACTCCTCGGCCCCTTGTTCGGGGACATCGTGTGCGGTCTTTCCCATCACCACCCCCAGCTCCCCCTCGAAATCCACCCGAAGGGACATGGGGGGGTAGACGATGGGGTCCAGGTGGCCGATGACCGCGGAGCTCGGTTTTAAAAAAAGGAGGGGCTCTGTGGGGAGCTCGATCTTGAGCTCCTCGGCGTGGTCCCTATAGTTCAACCCCACGGCCACGATCTTGGAGGGCTGAACCGGCGGCAGGAGCCGGACCTCCTCGAGGGGATAACCCTCACCGGTGACACGCACTGCCCCGAAGAGCGCACCCTCCGCCGCCTGGATACGGTCGCCTTCCACGACCCCAATGTGCTCTTTGTCCTGGTGGAAAAACCTGGCAAGTCTCATAGCATCCCTCATGGTGTAGTGTGGAAGGTATAGTGTAGCGTAATATGGGGACGAGATCAACTGACCAAACCGAAGGTGACCCTTTGGTCAGGGTCACCTTCGTCAGGGGTTTCGGGGTTGGATCGGAACAAAAGGGGTTCCCGCGACGGGGGAGATTATTCTATAATAAAGCCGTATGAAGACCCTGGGTCCATATGACTGCTGCGTGGTGGGGGGCGGCCCCGTGGGGGCGGTGGCGGCCGAATCCGCCGCCCGGCAGGGGGCGCGGGTGCTCCTGGTGGAAAAGGGGGCCACACCCACCTATCCGGACCGCTGCACCGGCATGGTCAGCCCCCGCTGTATCGAGGAGGCGGGACTCGACGAGGGGGTCATCCTGCGCGAGATCAAGGGGGGGATCATCCACGCTCCTAATGGCCGCACCGTGCGCATCGAGGCGGCGGAGGCCCGGGCCGTGGTCATCGACCGGCGTCTCTTCAATATACGGCTCTTGGAGCAGGCCCAGGGGGCCGGTGTCGAATTCTCCCCCCACAGCCGGGCCGTGGGCCTGGAGGACGGCACGGTCGTCATCGAGCGGGCTGGCGATACCTATCGGGCCCAGGCGCGGGTGGTCATCGGCGCGGACGGGCCGCGCAGTCACGTGGCGGCCTGGGCCAAGCTCCCGCCGCCGGGGCAGCTCCTGTTGGGCCTGCAGGCCATGGCCCGGTACGAGCCGGAAGAGCCCGATCACATAGAGATCTTCGTCGATCAAGAGCTGGCACCGGGGTTTTTCGCCTGGGCCGTCCCTGCCGAGGAGGGCATCGCCCGCATAGGGTTGGCTACCTATCAGGTAAAGGGGGCCGGCGCCTTTCTCAAGCGGCTCCTGGAAAGACTCCGGCTCAAGCCGCTGAAGGTCAACGCGGGCCTGATCCCCATCGGCCCCAGGGCCCAGACCGTGGCCGACGGGGTGATGGTGGTGGGGGACGCCGCGGCCCAGGCCAAGCCCACCTCCGGCGGGGGGCTCTATACGGGCATCTGCGCGGCGAAGATCGCAGGAGAGGTGGCCGCCGAGCACGTACTTTCTTCTCAAGATAAGGAAGGCCTGATCGCCTATGACCGGAGGTGGCGCGCAAAGCTCGACCGGGAGCTCTCCCTGGGGATGTCCCTGCGGCGCCTGTTCAGGGGCCTCAACAACCGCGAGATCGACTTTCTCTTCGATTGCCTGGACAACCAGGCCCTCTTGGAGGTGGTGGCCGCCTACGGGGACATCGACTACCCCAGCCGCATCCTCAAGGCCCTGCTCCAGCACCCGAAAGAATGGTGGCGGGTGTTCCGGGGGCTGGGGGCAAAGCTCAGCGCCTTGGAGTTTTTATAGGGGGGGGTGTCTTCTACAGAGGGGGAAACAAGGCAGGGGTCTCCAATGGCCCTTTTGTACGTCGATGACTTGTTTGAAGATGTTCACGGGCTGCACACATGCAGGGGCGAAGATTCCCCCTCTCCTTCCAAGATCAAGGCTTGACAACGGTCGATTTTTCTGATTTAATTAATAAGAAAATATGAATTTTAAAATCGGAGGAACCATGAAGGTATCTGAACGAGGCCAGGTAACTATCCCCAAAAAATTGCGGGACCGTTACGGACTCCACCCAGAGGTGGAGATCGACGTTGTAGCTGATGAGGACGGCATCCGGGTCAGAAAACGCACTGCAGGGGCCCACCCGATTCGAGAGGTCTTCGGCATCCTCAACCGCCCAGCTGAGGTCGACACCTATATCGAGGAGATCAGGGGCAGGTGATCACCGCCGTCGATACCAACGTCTTGCTCGATGTCTTTCTGCCTGATCCTCAGTGGGGTGAACAGTCCCTGCGCGCTCTCGAGGCGGCGTATGATCAAGGAGCCCTGGTTCTGTGCACGATCGTGTACGCCGAGCTCGTCCCCCAATTTGAAGACAGGGCCCTTTTGGATGCCGCATTGCACAAGATCAAGTGTACCATCGCGCCCCCTGACCGCGAGTGCGCATTCCTCGCCGGAGAGCGGTGGGGTCTCTACCGCACGCACGGCGGCAAGCGGGAGCGCATCATCACCGATTTTCTCATCGGGGCCCATGCCCTCCGGCGGGCAGACCGCTTTCTCACCAGAGACCGGGGTTTTTACCGCCAATACTTTCAGGAGCTTGCACTCTTTGAAGCACCGTGAGCAGGCGCGGTACAATGGGTTTACATTTGGGGCGGGATTGCCTATGATGGGAGGGGGTGAAAATGAAGCAGGGAAGATGAAGGAGGAACGGTATGGGAGAAGCCGAAAAAAAGATACGCCAGCTTCCTCAAGAGTTGCAGGGCGAGGTTGAAGACTTCATTGATTTTCTTATAGAAAAGAGAGCTTCACGGAGAAAAAAGAAACCGACGCTCAACTGGATAGGAGGCTTAAAGGAATATCGCGATCGGTATACTTCCCTTGAGTTGCAAAAAATGGCATCCCAGTGGAGAGACTAATGTATCTTGCTGATACGAACGTATTCCTTGAGGGCCTTTAGTGTATAGTTAAAAAAATGAGGAGATTGAATAGATGGAAAAATTTGACCGTATAACCGTTGATCCGGAAATTTGCCTCGGTCAACCCACTATCCGGGGAATGAGGATCACTGTTGCCATGATCCTTAAACAGACCGCTGGTGGTATGACGAAACAAGAAATCTTAAAAGCATACCCGGAACTCGAGGAGGAGGATATTACTCAGGCGTTGCACTATGCGGCCTGGCTTTCTTCCGAAAAGACCAAACCGATTCCCCTCAAAGGAGTCGCCGGTGGCCGATCTTGAGTTCCTTGCCGACATGAATATCTCTCCTCTTACCGTAGAACAACTGAGACAACAGGGATGGAATATTGTTCGCGTCTCTGAAATAATGAAGAGCAATAGTGCGGACAAGGAAGTGCTGGCCTATGCGAGGGATAACAATAGGGTATTAATTACACAAGACCTTGATTTTTCCATGCTCTTGGCAGTGGGTGGACATACTAAACCAAGTGTCATAAATCTCCGCCTTGAAAAGGCAGATCCCGATTATGTAACGACCAGAATTACAGAAGTTGTGACTGGTATGGCAAAAGAATTAGCAGAGGGAGTGGTCGTCAGCGTAGATGAGACATCTGCACGCTATAGAAATCTGCCTATCACAGCAACATAGTATAGGCAGGGACCAGGTCCTCCGCTACAAAGAAGGCGGCTGGTGTGGCCCTTTGGCCAGATCTTCGACATGGGGGGTATGTCTCGCAAACGGGTGAAGTGTCGCAGTGCGATCCCCTACCAATCGGATATTTTTATTATTGAGGGGATGTCGCTTCGTGACACATCCCCTCTTTAAAAACTATACGAATGGTGGGGGATCGCGGAGTGACAGGGGGTGGACAGGATGAGGAAAGGTCGGCATCAAGGCGATCTCGTAAACCGTGACAACACCGGGCCTTTATTTGTTTTAAGCCGGAAGGTTACAAACTTGAAGTCGCAATTTGCGACTTCAAGGATAAGCCTAAACTGCTACCAGCTCAATCATCACAAGGCCGCATCTTTGATATCGCACTATGCGATGTCACAGTGTCTACAAGAGGGTTTTGGGAAAGGGAGGCATGGATCAGTGGAGCACTACCCAACGGACGC
>CAZMFG010000076.1:0-10888 GCA_964565525.1 uncultured Thermodesulfobacteriota bacterium | reverse complement strand
GGGGATATAACCTGGGGCGCGCTCAGAAGACCCACACCTCGGTGGGGTGGCTCCTGCCCTTGATCATGCTGGGGTTCCTCGCCCTCATGCTCTTCTACCCCCAGATTCCGGGAGATCATAAAAGCGGAATCCTCTTCTACAGTCTCAAGGGACCGGGTGCCATGCATGCCCCGCTCTTTATCGCCCTGGGTGTGGGCCTTGCCGTGGGGATCCTGGCCCAGCGGACCCGATTCTGCACCATGGGGGCCTTTCGGGACCTTATCCTATTTCGTCAGACCCATCTCTTTTCAGGGGTCGTTGCCTTAGTGGTAGTCGCCTTTATCACCAACCTGATCCTCAAACAGTTTCACCCCGGCTTTGCCGACCAGCCGGTAGCACACACCATGGAGGTCTGGAACTTCGGGGGGATGGTCCTGGCCGGCCTGGCCTTCGCCCTGGCCGGCGGATGTCCGGGCAGACAGCTCTTTTTGGCCGGTGAGGGGGACGGCGATGCAGCGGTCTTTGTCCTGGGAATGATCGTGGGGGCCGGCTTTGCCCACAACTTCGGTCTGGCCAGCTCTCTCAAGGGTGTGGGTCCCCATGGGATCGCCGCAGTGATTATCGGCCTCTTAGTATGCCTGTTTATCGGCTTCACCATGAGAAAAAAAGTCGCCTAAGGAGGAATAACGATGAGCGATATCGTAGATGCCAGGGGGTTCTCCTGCCCTCAGCCCGTTCTGCTGACCATGGAGAAAATCAAAAAAGTCAAAAAAGGGGAAGTTGCGATATTGGTTGATACTGATACATCCAAGGAGAACGTATCGCGGGCCGCAACGAGCCAGGGGTGGAAGGTCAAAGGCGTCAAGCCGGACGGCACTGGGTATAAAGTTACGATCACAAAAAAGTAAACGGCGAATGAAAAAACCCTCGGTGATCTACCTCGACAACGCAGCGAGCTCCTGGCCCAAGCCGGATGAAACCTGGCAGGCCATGGAGCATTTCATGCGATTTGTCGGCGCCAATCCTGGACGCTCAGGGCATCGTCTTTCCGTTGAGGCCGGCCGCATCCTCATAGAGGCCCGCGATGCCCTGGCCGAGCTCTTCGGGATCGACGATCCCCTGCGCATCGTGTTTACCCGCAATGCCACCGAGTCTCTGAATCTGGCCATCCACGGCATTCTCAAACCCGGCGACCACTGCATCACTACCAGCATGGAGCATAACTCCGTAATGCGCCCCTTGCGGGCCTTGGAGCAAAAGGGCCTAGAGCTCACCGTCGTCCCCTCCTCCCCTCAAGGGGAACTCGATCCCCAGGGGGTCGAAAAGGCCATAAAGAAAAATACCAGGTTGATCGTCACAACCCACGCTTCCAACGTGGTGGGGACCCTGATGCCTGTTGCCGATGTCGGCGAGATCGCCCGTGCGCATGGAATACCCTTCTGCATCGATGCCGCCCAGACAGCCGGGGCCTATCTTATCGACGTTGAAGCGATGAAGATTGACCTTCTCGCCTTCACCGGCCACAAGTCCCTCTATGGCCCCCAAGGCACCGGCGGCCTGTACCTCAGGGAGGGATTGGAGGAAAAACTCGATCCCTTGATGCGGGGTGGCACCGGCAGTCGCTCAGAATCCCAAGAACAACCAGATTTCATGCCCGACAAGTACGAGAGCGGCACACCAAATACCGTTGGAGTTGCCGGCTTAGGGGCCGGGGCACGCTTCTGCCTCGCGCAGGGCGTCGCCCACATCAGGGCCAAAGAGGAGGGTTTGACGCGCATGCTCATCGAGGGGCTGAAATCCATCTCCGGCGTCACCCTTTACGGGTGCGGGGATGCAAAAAGACAAGTGGCTATTTGCTCCTTCACCATTCATGACCGTTCCCCTTCAGAGATTACTATGGAGCTCGATGAGAAGTTCGGTATCATGAGCAGGCCTGGTCTCCACTGTGCGCCTGCAGCCCATCAGACCATTAACACCTCCCCTCAGGGAACCGTGCGCCTGAGCCCCGGGTACTTCAATACCGAGGAGGATATCGCTGTTGCTCTGGAGGCAGTAGGGAAGATCGCCGCCCGCTCCCGCTGACAAGGATAGCTCATGGCTCAGAGGTTGACGGACGACGGTCGTCAGATTATGCTTTGTGTAAAGGGTCCTATGATGAAAGATAAACAGACGAATTCATATGGCGTAGTGCTCTTTCACTCTACAAGCGGGGCGCTGATGGCGGAAAAACTCTTCAAAAAAGAGGGGATAGCGTATAAAATCATCCCTGTGCCCCGCCACCTCAGCTCAGACTGCGGCGTCTGCCTCCGCTTTTCCAAACAGGATGAATCTCAGGTCAAAAAAACCCTGACAGACAAAGTCGAAGTCCAGTCCTTCTGTGCCCTTTAACTGTCGCCTTAAAGAAACGCCGCTCCTATAACCCTTTGGTCAGTGACTGAGGTTTAATCCTCGTTGGTGTTGTATATAACAACCAACTTCCTTGTCTCTGCACCATTCGCGAAGGACCTGTCCCTGTACCCTGTCTGCAAAATAGTACCATTCCTAGTGGATGACCTTATGTGCCCTCCCACAATTTAAGGGAGTAAGAGGGGATTCATGGAGGGTAAACGCCATGGGAAATTGCTCGATAAAGTCCGCCCCTTTGTAACTGATCAGTTGACTTCTCTCGCAAGAATGGCTTAAATGTAGGAGGTTTTTGCACAATATCGTTAGCGTGCTTGTTCTCAGCAACGGCAACATTCATATGAGAAAAACTCCTATGGGAAAAAACCCAGCCAGCAAACCGGAAAAGATATACCAGAAAATCATGCGTGGTGAACAGGAAAAAAGCGCCTCGCTGAAAGCACAAGATATCGTAATCGGTATTCCCTTTTCGGATCAAATAGAAACCCTGCCCACAATCATCAGGACCCTCCAGGAGGGATTACGACAATACCTCCCTGAAAAAAAAGCCGCCGTTGTCATTGCAACTACTCATGAGGGAAAGGACTTCTCCGGGCAGATAAGCGCCCTATTCAAGGAAGTCGCTATGCAGGGGTATTTCTTCTCCCTGGATAAGGAACTCAATGGGAAAGGATGGGTTATAAGGGCCCTCATGGAGCTCAGCGCATCGTTCGGATCAGACCTGATCTTGATAGAACCCGATTTTGTGCGTGAGAGGCAGGAGGGCATACAACCGGGCTGGATATACTCTCTGTATCGACCCGTTGAATTGGACATGGACTTTGTCCTCCCGGTGTTCACGAGGCCCCCTGAGGGGAAAAGGGTAAGTGATCATTTAGTCATTCCCCTCTTGGTTGCGCTCTATGGATACAGGGTGCAGGAACCCATGGGGGGCGTATACGGCATACGAGGGGAAACCCTGCACACATTTTTACAAGATCCAAAGCTTTTTACCGACACGGATATTGGAAGGTATGGAATAGATATCTTCTTGACCATTACCGCCATCGTACATGAGGTGCGGATTTGCCAAGCGAATCTCGGAACAAGACGCAAACGTCCCTCCCCTGGAGAATTTGCGGTCCGCCTGAGGCAGACGTTGCGGACGATGTTTGAACAAATCGGATATACCGCTCAGTGGTGGATGAAGCAGGGACGATTTATAAAAACAGAACCGCCGTTTTACGGAAAACTTCCCGCCTTTGATCCCCCCGCCGTTGCCCTCGATATCTCCTCCGAGATCGAACGGTTTCGAGTCGATTTTCAGCGTGGTGCCGAGTACATATACAAAAAGCTTCTGCACCCTTCCCTGTATGAACGGGTGCTCGACTTATCTTACGCGCCATGGGAAAAATTCTCTTTTTCCTCTGCCGATTGGGCGCAGTGCGTTTATACCCTCCTGTTGGCCTACTTTTTCCAGAACGACATACCCCAGGAAGATATATTGGATACCGTGGCCATCCTCAATAGGGCGAGAACGGCAACGTTTATGAGAGAGGTCCAACAATTTGAAGGGGACGCCAAGGACTTGGTATCCGCCCGCCTGCGCGAAGAACAAATAAGGGATTTCTCGCTGTTAAGAGAGACGTTTGCGGAGCACTGGAATGATAAAAATCTCCTGTATGTAGCACCGGTCGAACGGGTCTTGTTGGAGTTTTTGCCGGGTATGCCCCTCAATCTGCCGAAAGAAATTTTGGATACTCACGGAAATGCCACCAGGGTGGCAGAGGTCTATGCAGACATCACGGCGGAGCTGCAAAAAAAAGGCGCTCACTTTCTCCCCCCAGGAGAGCCCATAGAATTTATGGAACAACACTTGGGTGAGATCGACGAAAAACTAAAGGCTGTATTGGGAGGCAACATATACTCCGTCCGCGGTGTGCAACAACTTGCTCACCATATCTTCGAATCCCTCCCCCGCGCACGCTCAGCAGGACTCTTTTTAAACCCCACAAAAATAATTGAGTTTTTACGAGCAAATATCCCATATCAACTGTTTGGGGTATTTGGCTCCCGGGATTTAGATGCGTCACTCAAAAAATATGAACCGAGAGACATCTTGATATTAGCTGCATCCATTGAGGAGAGAGAATTCAACCAGAGATTCTGGAATTGGATGAGCGATGCCCAGCCCGATTGGTTCACTTCTCAAGAAAAAGGATTTCTTGTTCAAGACAACAAAGATTTCACGTACTGGGTCCACTCGCGAGGGGAACCGTCTGACGCTGAAGTCCTGTGCGGCAAAATAGTTGTTACGCCGTATCCCAAGGCCGCCGGTCTGGAGTATCCGTATCTCTTCTATCTTTCGCTCATCGCAAAGCTGAATGTAGAGCTGGAAATGTTCTCGGACGATGTGAAATACTTTCTCATTACAAGGGATTTCAATTGGAAGCTCCGCAATATGCTGAAAAGATATCACACGCGAGAGATCCTTTCTGCTCACGACATCTTCGAGGCCACAGTCGACGAGATCGCTATGACGCGCATAGGAGAGGCGAAGGAATTGCGCGCCGTGCTCAAGGGTCTCCTTGAGGTCTACCATGTCATCTACCGACTCAATGGAGATGTCTTGTCTCTCGGTTTTCCTTCGTGGTCGGTCTATCGCTCGTGGGGTAGAAAAGGGATTCCTTCTATCGGGTTCCTCGGCGAGAAGAGCAAGGTCGAACACCGCTGGTTTGCCAGAGAGCTGATCCGCCGACTGGCGCAGATTAAAGGAGTGGGAGATAAAAACTACGTAGATACAAAGCTAAGAGAAATGAAGGCCAATGGCCTGGAAACCAAAAATATGATAGTAGAATTGGGCATCATTCCCCCCCTGCGATTCGACAGGAAACACTTGTCTTCTATTTTTCAGGTACCGGAAGCATACGGGAATATAACTCAGATAAAGGAAGAAATGAATGTATTGATACAATCCTTTTCCACAAAGCCCTCATTAGAGGACTTAATAGCGAACGTTCCCGAGGCATTAAGGCCCCCTGAAGAACAGATCGAAGAAGTTTTGCGCCTCTCCCGTGAACTGAAGGGATTGGAGATTACCCATGTTAATTCCGCTCAATACGGCGGAGGGGTTGCAGAGATATTAGATTGGTTCGTCCCCCTCATGAATAGTGTCGGACTCAAAGCACAGCGAGTGGTTATAAACCCCGAACATCCAGAAGAGTTCTTTCCCGTTACCAAAACATTCCATAACGCCCTGCAAGGGATGGAAGCCGAGCTCACCACGGAGATGAAAGCAATTTATCTCAGAGAATCCGAATATATATTTGAGAAGCTGTCAAAGGATTCACAATTGAGCGGGGACATTATCGTGTGCCATGACCCACAACCCCTTGCCGCCATCGCCTCTGCCGATAAGAAGAAAATATGGAGGGCCCATATTGATCTATCGTATCCGAATAAAGCATTCGTAGAATTTCTCCTGCCGTTCATCGAACAATACGATGCCGCTATTTTTCATTTTGAAGACTTCGTCTTGGATAAACTAAAAGGTAAAATTCCTTTCTATTTGATTCCTGCCGGGATTAACTTTTTGAGTCCAAAAAATATCGAGATGCCTCCTGGATTTTGTTCTTATGTCTTCAGGTGCTTCGGCATAGACATGACGAAGCCTATCGTCTTGCAGATATCACGTTTTGATCGTTTTAAAGACCCCAAAGGGGTGGTCGATGCCTTTGAAAGCGCACGAAGTGAACTAGTGAAGAAAGGCTTTGATGCGCAGCTTGTCTATGCCGGGAATATGGCGGGAGACGATCCGGAAGGGGGACACATCCTAACGGAATTGATCAATACCCTCGGCGCTCAAGAGCAGCCCCACCGTAAGAAAAAATTCATCCCACAGTCTGTCGTATGGACCGTGGGAGACCCCCCCTCTATCTTCATAATAAATTTGGGTGCAACTCCCCTCATAGAGAATGCCTTGGTGGTGAATGCCTTGCAACGAGGGGCTACCATCGTCTTGCAAAAATCTTTGAGAGAAGGGTTAGGGTTAACCATCTTGGAGGCGATGTGCAAAAAGAAACCGGTTATCGTGGGAAATATAGGAGGACCGGCGCATCTCATCAGAGAAGATGGGTTGTATGGATATAGTGTAGGACATCGAGATACAAAGGGGAATCTCACGTATACTGCTGAGGAAACGGCGGGGGAAATTTTACGATGTTTTGAGACGCCCCTCGAGACCCTAAAAATGGCGGAGAGGGCCCAACGACAGGTAGGTATCAATTATTCGGCCGTCCGCCATCTCTTGGATTACCTCAAACTGGTGCACGATCTCGTAACATAGACCAGCTTAACTCAATTCGATCCGCTCTTCAACGTTATAGACCAAGACCACCATCAGGGCGAGGTAATCCCGCAAGTGTCGCGTGATGAGAAAATTATCTCTGACGAACTCCCGCGCCTTTTCCCCCATCGCCTGAAGTTTATCGCGATGGCTCAAGAGATAGCGGATCCGAAGGGCGGCCCCTTCCGGCGAGTTAACGAGAAATCCGGTGTGGTGATCGATAACTTGCAATCGGATGCCGCCGGCATCCCCACCGATGACCGGCTTGCCCTTCCACATTGCCTCCGTCACCGTAAGGCCAAAACCTTCCCTGAGCGACTTTTGCAGGACAATATCTGCACCGCGTTGGAGGGCATTGATCGTCCTGTCGGCAGTGGGTGGCAAAGCAAGGACATGGATATCCGAATGATCCGCTGCAGCGACACGGACCTCCCCGAGAACGGCCTTTCCTTCCGGATCATCGCTTGCCCCTCCGCCTGCAAGCACAAGCTGTAAGGAAGGGATATACTTTTTCGCCAGCATGAAGGCATGAATGACGCCTAAAGGGTCTTTGAAGCGATCGAAGCGAGATACCTGCAGGATAATGGGCCGTTCAAGGTCTAAACCGAATCCTTCATACACCGAGGCAACTTCGTTATCATCGATATCGATGTTTTTCTCACTCAAGGGATCGATGCTGGGGGGGACGACGAATATTTCGTGGGGAAGGGGCTGGGCAAAGTCGACGAGCGAAAAGATACTCGCATCATAATCCTCTATAAAATTTCGCACATATTTCCATACGGGACGGTGAGGATGTCTGATATCAATGTGACAGCGCCATATCCATTTGCCTCTCCTCTGCGGACACAGCTTAAAGAGTGGAGCAGGCTGGGGGTCGTGAATAAAGACGATATCTGCCGCCTCAAGTTTCTCCCGAAGCCGCTCGGCATTCTGGGCATTGGTCTCCTCATAGACGTGTAATAATCGCTCGGGTATATCAACGACATTCCCCTGGAGGGCATTATGCATACTCTTTGTACACACGAAGAAATCCTCATTGCCGTGTATGATATCCCATTGGGTATCAATGCCTAATTGTTGCATGAACGGTACCAGCTTTTCCAATATCTCTGCAACACCACCCCCCTCTTGGGTCGAATTGACGTGGATGACCCGTTTGCCCTTCAGAAGAGCGGCTAACTGGCGCAAGTGTTCGATTACATCCGAACCCGCTACATCGGCATAGTGCGCAAGGTCAATCATACAGCTTCCCCTTGTGAGGACAGGCGCATGGTACAAACCTGGACGAGTTTTTCGCGTATCTCCGACATGGTTGAGAAGTAGAGATCAATAGACGCTATCTCGTTACGCAAAACAGCATATTCTTCACCGTAGGCATCAAGCCAGGCGGAAAAGTCATCGATACCTTCAGGCGCTCGTCTGCGGGCGTCAATAAAGTGATAAAAAATGCTGCTGAGCGACAAAGCGGGTAACATCTGAGGGAGCAACATAGGGTCCGCAATTTGTTGCTTGGTGTCGAAGACGACGATCTTGGACCGCTTAAAATAAAACTGCTGATCGGCCTTTGCCCATGGTACCAGTGTACTCTCGTACAGTCGTTCTTCAATAACCTCTATTAATTCTTGGCGCAAGGCCTCTAAGGTGGCAAAATCTGTAGGATCGACCACTGCAAGCCGTTCGGCAAGTACGTAATCGTGCAGACCATGGCGTGCCCACGCAGCAAAATCATTGTTAAACTCAGGCTGATCAAAGCTCGGAGCAAGACGATGTCCCCAAAAGTGATAGTAAATGCTGCTTGGATGGACGGTCTCTAATTTATCCCTCAGTTCCCTCAAATTCTGCGCACGAATACCCGTCGCAATGGTAACCAGAGCGCAGTCTTTTACCAGCAAAGGAAGAGATTCTTGATTTTTCCTTGTCTTTTTCACACGAACTCCCTTCAGCCTCTTGCAATCATTTCCGCTAACAGTTCCCTCACCTCATGCTGTGAGGCGATGTTGAACCGGGCTTTTGATGGACCTAGTCCGACTTTGATCGAATAAGCCGTTTCGGGGAGCACGGTAAAGGTATCCTCATCAGTCACATCGTCTCCGATTGCCAAGATGAAATCCCACTGCTCTTTGGCAAGCCATCGCTGCGCCGCCCGACCCTTGTTGATCCCGATGTGCTTGATCTCCATTACTTTACTACCCTCCAAGATCCCGAGGTCGAGATTGGTGGTAAAGTGCAACAGCGCATCCTTGAGCTCTCGTGCCCTTAATGAGGCCAATTCAGAATCTGCCTTGCGGTAGTGCCACACGAGGGAAAATTCTTTTTCCTCTATCAAAGAACCAGGAGTCCTGTCCATGTGCATCTCAAGAATTGATCTGATCTCCTCTTTCCACTCATTGGCAACAGGTTCTAATACCTGCCATTTTTTTTCTTTCAGCCACGCGCCGTGCTCAGCTATGAGACCGAGATTCATGCTGTCGAACCACTTTTCTAAGGTATCTCGATCTCTTCCGCTGATGATGACCAATTCGTTTCGCGGGTCTTCGGAGAGCCCCTTGAGCAAAGAGAGAAGACCCTCAGTCGGCATTGCCTCTTCGGGTCTCGTAAAAAAGGATATTAAGGTTCCGTCATAGTCTAAGAGAAAAAGACGACGCCTGCTGGTACGATAAGCGCTGACTATATTCTCCCTCATGAGAGGAGTCAACATCCTCGCCCCCAACTCCCGTTGATGTTCCTTGACGGAAAGCAATCGCTCTACAAAGTCTTCCGCCCATCGCGTCACATTGTAACGCTGCAGACGCCTCTGCATTATTCGATTTCGTTCTATCTGTTCCTCTTCCGACATGGCTAATGCCTCCACTAAGGCATCTACCAACTCATCTTTGTCGTTGGGATTAACGATGAGCGCCTCCCCCAACTCCTGTGACGCACCGGCCATCTCGCTCAGTATCAGCACCCCTGTACCATCGGTCTTGCTGGCCAGATATTCTTTTGCAATCAGGTTCATGCCGTCCCGTAACGGTGTAATCAAGGCGACATCGGCGACGCTATAGAGGGCATTGAGGGTGGGGAACCGTAAAAAACGATAGAGATAAGAGATAGGGGTCCAATCAATAGTTCCATGTTCTCCATTAATCTTGCCGATGAGTTCATCGACCCGTTGTTTAAGCAATTTATAGTGCTCTACTTGTGTGCGTGAGGGCACGGCTACGAGAATGAGTGTGATCTTTTCCTTATACTGGGGGTTTTTCAGCAAGAACGCATCAAAGGCCTCCAGGCGTTGAGGGATGCCCTTTGAGTAGTCTAAGCGGTCTATCGACAGGATGAGCCTTGTGTCCCGAATGGTCTTTCGCAATTTGGCCGCCTCTTTTTGCACCCCAGGACTGTGCGGGGCCTTAGCATATGCCTCGTAATCGATCCCCATAGGGAACACATCCACCCGCAAGGTATGATCCTTAGCCGTAATATGCCCTAACGTATGCTCATAACCTAACAGATTACGTATATTGCCGAGAAAATGTTGCGCATAGCCATAGGTATGAAATCCTATCAAATCGGCTCCTAATAGCCCTTCCAATATCTGTCTTCGCCAGGGTAGCAAATGAAAGATTTCATACACAGGAAACGGGATGTGGAGAAAGAAGCCAATGGTGGCACCCGGCAGCCTTTCCCGGATGAGCTTAGGCAGTAACATCAGGTGATAATCGTGGATCCAAATGATGTCATCATTTTTGGCAACCCCCATTACGGCATCGCAAAAGAGTTTGTTGACGCGTTCATAGGTCTTATAAAGGGCCTCGTCATACACGACATACTGGGGGAAATAGTGAAACAAGGGCCAGATGGTCTTATTGCAAAAACCGTGATAGTAGTTCTCTATGTCGCTTTGTGAGAGAAAGACCGGCTGACAATGGAACTCGGAGAGCAATCGTTTTTCGAGTTGCTCTTTCTCATCCCCATCTTTTTTTGCTACGGTGATCCCCGGCCAGCCGATCCATAAGCTGTTGTATGATTTATAAAAAGATCCCAGCCCGGTCGCCAACCCACCGGCGCTGGGCTGGAAATACAGACCTCCCCTTCTCCGCTCGATACTGACCGGTAATCTGTTGGAGACGATCAAGAGCCTGCGCATAGACAATCCTTCTGTATTCCCCCCTCGTAGTAGTACAGTAAATAAGGAAGTGTTTG
>CAZMFG010000075.1:9140-10903 GCA_964565525.1 uncultured Thermodesulfobacteriota bacterium | reverse complement strand
GTGGGGCACGGACCAGATCGCCGTCGAGGTGAAAAACGCCTATATCAACTTCAAGGTCCCCCAGGTCCCCGTTACGGTCAAGGCCGGTATACAGAGCTATGCCGTGCGCCCCGTCGTCTGTCTGCTCAAAGACGCTGCGGGGATCACCGCCGCCATCGAGCTGAAGACCGATCCGGTCACGGTGACCATCGCCCCCATGTGGGCCAAGATCTTGGAGGGCGTCGATAACACCGAGGCCGACGACCAGGATCTCTACGGCATCAATCTGAGCTTCGCCTTCGGCGACATCAAGCCGGGTGTCTTCTTCCTCTATCAGGCCCGCAGGCAGCTCTATGACGGCGGCGCTGGTGTAGAGGGTGACTCCACGTCGTGGTGGCTCGGCCCCTATATCGACGCCAAGATCGGGCCGGTTGACGCCACCCTGGACTTCGTCTACAACGGCGGGACGGAGGAGTTTCAGGACGGCAGCCCGTTTACTGATATCGACCGCGGGGGCTGGATACTCCGAGGCGAGGTCGCCGTTACCATGAACAAACTGCGGATCGGCATCGGCGGCTTGTACGGCACGGGGGATGACCTGACGACGAATGACGATGAGTCCTACCGGGTCCCCTACCTGAGTGAAGCGGCTGCTGCGAACCAGGACTTCCTCATCCTGACCGGTGACTGGGTAGTGAACGCCCCTTATGGCTTCAATCAAGTCGGCGGCTTCTTCAAGCCGTTCTCGGACGTCGGCGCGGGCGTATGGTACGTGCGGGCCTTTGCCGACTTCCAGCTCCTGAGCTGGCTTACGGTAATGGGCAACGTCGGGTATATCGGTGATACCACCAAACACGGCGATACCTTCGGCAGGGATCTCGACGACGATAGTTCCATCGGGTGGGAAATGGATGTAGGCACCTCCATTGCGATCTACAAGAACCTGACCTGGAACACCGCCTTCGGTTACCTCATCGCCCACAAGGCCCTGGCTGGGACCGGTGGTCACATGCCGCAGGATCCGTGGGCCTTGGCCACTACTCTTGTCTACGCGTTCTAAGAACGCCTGATGTAGATGATGTGAAAACCTGAGAACCCGGGGGAGGGGATATCCCCTCCCCCCCTTTTTTTGCTTTCTGGAGTACATGCGGGGGGTAGATGAAAAAGAGGGGTGGCGTACGTAATCCCCTCTTCCCTTTAAAGAGAGGTGTTGAGCGGTTGTTGTCCTGAAACAGTACAGATGTACCTGAAGAAATCGGAAAATCACCTTACCCCCTGGGGGGGGGATCGGGGTGAACAATGAATAAATTTTCTTATTCCCCCCTCACCCTCTCCTTCGCTGGGAGAAGAGGAAAAATAATATCCTTACGAACATCCTTTTCTCATGGGGCGCGAGGGCACATAGTGTCCTTAAGGAAACTCCTTTCTCCGGGAGAAAGGCAAATACCTCTATTCCCCTCTCCCCTGGGGGAAGGGCCAACATCTCTATCCCCCCCTCCCCTCGGGGGAGGGGGTACAGGGGAGGGGGAACATTCAATAACACGATAAAGGAGGTAGCTGTTGATGAAAAAGGCACTGTTGATAGCTGTCATGGTGGGAGTGGCCGTGGCTGCGGCCGCTCCGGCCCCGGCCGTCAACTTGACGGCGTGGGGCGCCATGAATATCAAGGCCGCGTATTATAAGAACGTGGATCTGAGACTCCCCATCTATCTGGGAGGGCCTCCGGGAACGAATAACTGGGGTTTCGGTGTGGGCGCCGCTGACCCCGCGTGGAACGAGGACAA
>CAZMFG010000075.1:0-9040 GCA_964565525.1 uncultured Thermodesulfobacteriota bacterium | reverse complement strand
AAAAACGCCTATATCGACTTCAAGGTCCCCCAGGTCCCGGCGCGGATCAGGGCCGGTATCCAACCCCTTATGCTGCGTCCGCAGGTCTTCATATACAAAGACGCCGCCGGGGTCAGCGCCCGGATCGAGCTCGCAATGGACCCCGTTAAGCTGACCATCACCCCGGTATGGCTCAAGATCTTGGAGGGCGTCGACAACACCGAGGCCGACGACCAGGATCTCTACGGCATCGATCTGAACCTCGCCTTCGGCAACATCAAGCCGGGGATCTTCTTCTTCTATCAGGCACGCAGGCAGCGCTGGGACGGCACTGTCGCTGTAGAGGGCGACTCGAAGCAGTGGTGGATCGGCCCCTATATCGACGCCCAAATCGGCCCGGTTGCCGCCACCCTGGACTTTGTCTACAACGGCGGGGTGGAGGACTTCCAGGGCGCCAGCACCTTTGATGATAGAGACCACGAGGGGTGGGTCCTCCGAGGCGAGGCCGCCTATACCCTGAACAAGCTGCGGGTCGGCGTCGGCGGCTTGTACGGCTCGGGCGATGACCCGACCACGAATGATATCGAGGGATATCAGGTCCCCTATCAGGGCGAATCGTCCGCCCTCAATACGGATTTTCTCATCGTGATGGGTGACTGGGGGCTCGTCGGTCCCTATGGCGGCACCTACAACGTCTTCGGCTTCTATAAGCCGTTCTCGAACACCGGCGCGGGTATCTGGTATGTGCGGGCCTTTGCCGATTATCAGCTCACGGGCTGGCTCAAACTCATGGCCAATGCCGGGTACATCGGCGACACCGTCGACCACGGCGATACCTTCGGCACGGATCTCGATGACGACGACAGCATCGGGTGGGAGCTCGACGTGGGCGCCCAGGCCAGTATCTACAAGAACCTGGTCTTGTGCTCGGCCTTCGGCTACCTCATCGGCGGCAAGGCCCTGAGCATGGGGCCGGGCGACAGGCCGCAAGACCCGTGGGCATGGGTCACCACCCTCTCGTACATCTTCTAAACACGTCTGATATGAACCGTAAGGGGGAAGGAATATATTTCCTTCCCCCTTTTTTCCCTTTGACACCCCGGCGGATTTAATCGATAATAAAAACAGGCAGTTCTCCCCCTTAGCCAGGAATGGAGAGGGGTCTCACATACCACTCAAAGACTACACGGCAAAGGAGCGCTCATGAAGGTCAAAGGAAAGATTTGGCGGTTCGGCGACGATGTGGACACCGATGCCATCATCCCGGCGAGATACTTGAACACCTCGGACCCCCAGGAGCTGGCCCGGCACTGCATGGAGGCGGCAGACCCCGCCTTTGCCGAGGGGGTAGGACAGGGCGATATTATAGTTGCGGGGAAGAACTTCGGCTGCGGGTCCTCCCGCGAGCACGCCCCTCTCGCCATCAAGGCGGCGGGGGTCTCGTGTGTGATCGCCGCCGGCTTTGCCAGGATATTCTACCGCAACGCCTTCAACATCGGCCTGCCCATCCTGGAGTCGCCCCCGGCGGCCGAGGGGTGCGGGCAGGGCGACGAGGTAGAGGTGGATCTGGCGACGGGTGAGATCCGTAATCTCGCCCAGGGAACGACCTTTGCGGCGCAGGCCATCCCCCCTTTCATGCAGGAGCTGATCAAGGACGGGGGGCTGATCAGGCACATCGCCAAGAGGATTCAGGGGAACGGGTGAGGAGACAGCGGCGCTACCGGAGCTGGCTGACAAAAAACGGGCTGGTCCCGTTTCGCGCAGCGGTACAGGAGACCGATCTCTACATCCTCGCCCGCACCCCGTTGGAGCAGGAGGCCCGCGAGGCGATCATCAGTCTGCGCGGCCAGCTGGAGGCATATATCAGGGGTAATCCCCTCTTCAAGATCAGCCTCGCCCCCCTTCCAGCGGATCCGCGGGCGCCGCAGATCGTGAAGGCGATGCTGGCCGCCGCCCAAAAGACCGGGGTGGGCCCTATGGCCGGCGTGGCCGGCGCCATGGCCCAGTCCGTGGGTGCGGCGCTCCTTGATGCTACCCCCGAGGTGGTGGTTGAAAACGGCGGCGACCTCTTCCTCCAGATCAATACGGAGAGAAAGATCGGCCTCTTTGCAGGCCGGTCACCCCTGACCATGCGGGTGGGGATCAGCGTTCCCCCCGAGCGGACGCCCCTGGGGGTCTGCACCTCCTCGGGCACCGTGGGGCACTCGAAGAGCTTCGGCAGGGCCGATGCCGTCTGCGTCATCTCTCCCTCGGCCGCCCTGGCCGATGCAGCGGCCACCGCCCTGGGAAACATGGTCCAGGGGAAAGGGGATATCGAGGGGGCCTTGGAACGGGGGCGCACCATCGCCGGGGTGGAGGGGGTGGTGATCATCGTGGGTGATACCATGGGTGCATGGGGGGAGTATGAATTAGTAAAATTATAAGCATGCTGTGTAACATAGAGGGTCCTTTGCATTGATTGAGTGGTATATAAAGGGGTCAAGGGGTCCAGGGTTTTAGGGGCCAAGTGAAATACGAAAATACAAGGAGTGGAGGATTCAATCCCGCTCTGTCGCACTTCCCGCTTCGGGATTTGGCCAAAGGGTCACCTTCGGCAGTTGTCCCTATTGCTATATTGTAAAGCGGGAGCGATACCCCATCTATAAGCATATCCACATGGTAGGAGCCGCTAGCGGCAGGATTCCAGGGGTCAAGGGGAATGCTTAAAAACTATAAGGAATTAAAAGTATGGCAGAAAGCGTATCGGTTTTGCATCATGATTTATAAAATTACGAAGCATTTCCCGAAGGAAGAACGATATGGATTGACATCACAAATCAGGAGGTCTGCTGTATCCGTTCCATCGAACATAGCAGAGGGGTATGGCAGGAAGACGACCCAAGAATATATGCAGTCATTATACATAGCGTATGGTTCTCAGTGTGAGTTAGAAACCCAGATCTTATTAGCAAAGGATTTAGGTTACATTAAAACAGATGATTTCGAGGTCCTTCGAAAAGACATAGGGGAAGTTGAGAGGATGCTCAAGGCGCTCATCAAGTCCCTACAGAAAAAACACTTGAACCCTCGACTCCTTGGACCCTTTTTAGTTGCTTTTTTCACATGAATTCCAAAAATAAAACGATCGCCGTAGCCATGAGCGGGGGGGTGGACAGCTCCGTGGCCGCCGCCCGACTCCAGGAAGCGGGGCATGAGGTCTGTGGCCTCTGGATGCAGGTGAAGGGGGAAGGCCCGCCGGAAACGGATCCCTCCTTCCGCGATGCCCGCGCTGCGGCCCAGGCCTTGGGGATCCCCTTGACGCCCGTCGACCTCCGAAGCGTCTTTCAAGAGGAGGTCGTCGAGTACTTCCTCCGCGAGTATCGTGCCGGCAGGACTCCCAATCCCTGCGCCCTCTGCAACCCCCGGATAAAGTTCGGCCCCTTAATGGAACGGGGCGTGGAGGTGGGGGCGGAGCTCTTTGCCACCGGTCACTACGCCCGCACGGCGTGGGACCCCGCAGGGGAACGGTTTGTGCTGCTCAGGGGCGTCGACAGGGCAAAGGACCAATCCTATTTCCTCTGGGGATTAGCACAGGAACAGCTTGCCCGGTGCCGCTTCCCCAATGGGGAGTCGACCAAAGAGCAGGTGCGCCAGGAGGCGCGCAAGAGGGGCCTTCCCCTGAGTGAGCGGGAAGAGAGCCAGGAGATATGCTTCATCCCCTCCGGCGACTATCGCGTTTTTTTACAAAGGCATCTTCAAGGAAAGCTCGCCGTAGGGGGTGAAATCGTCGACACGGCAGGCCGCATCCTGGGGAGGCATGAAGGGGTCTTCGGCTTTACCATCGGTCAGCGACAGGGGATCGGGATCCCGGCACGCCGTCCCTACTACGTCCTGAGGATAGACCCCGCCGCCAACCGGGTGGTGGTGGGAGAGAAGGAGGACCTCTTGACCAAGGGATTGCTGGCCCGGGGGGTGCGCTGGCTCTCCATACCCCCTCCCCCAGGGGGATTCAGGGCGATGGGAAAGATCCGCTATCGCCACACGGGGGGGACGTGCAGTGTGACGCCACGCGGCGAGGCGGAGGTCCTCGTC
Source organism: uncultured Thermodesulfobacteriota bacterium (assembly GCA_964565525.1). Taxonomy (GTDB): domain Bacteria; phylum Desulfobacterota; class B13-G15; order B13-G15; family RBG-16-54-18; genus JAFGNJ01. Next base: position 4,990 of record CAZMFG010000075.1, on the reverse strand, counting down.
CGCTTCGACGAGCCGCAAGAGGCCGTCACCCCCGGGCAGGCCCTGGTCCTGTACCAGGGTGATCGCGTGCTGGGGGGGGGATGGATAGAGAGGGCCTTTGATGGGTAAGGGAAGGCTTGCCATCGTGACCCTCGGGTGCAAGGTCAACCAGTTCGAGAGCGAGGCCATGGCCGAGGCCATGGAGGAAGAGGGGTGGGAGGTGGTCCCCTTCGGTCCCGGCCTGGAGTGCATTATCATCAATACCTGTGTGGTCACTGCCCGGGCAGAGGCCGACTCCCGGCGCTGGATCAACCGGGCCAGGAGGGCGAACCCGGACGGGCTCTTGCTGGCGGTGGGGTGTTTTCCGCAGATCGACCCACAGGGGGTGGTCTCTCTCGGCGTCGATGGGGTAATCGGGAATCAGGAAAAAGAATATATGCCCCGGATCGTGGAGGCGATGCGCCACGGGACGAGGCCGGTGATTACGGTAGGGGATATCATGGGCGCTGAGTCACCCCCCGCCTTACAGACGAGCCGCTACCGCCGCCACACCCGGGCCTTCCTGAAGATACAGGACGGGTGCGACGCCCGGTGCAGCTACTGCATCGTCCCCCTGGCCCGGGGCAGAAGCCGCAGTGTTCCCCCCACCGCTGTCCTCGCCTCGCTCAGGAGGTTGAAGATAGCGGGGTATCAAGAGGTCGTCCTTGCCGGCATCCATTTGGGGGCCTATGGCCTGGACCTCGAACCCCGAACTACGCTTCTGGAGCTCCTCGAGCGGATCGAAGCGGGACACACCCCTCCCCGCATCCGCCTCAGCTCCCTGGAGCCCCAGGAGGCGACCCCGGAGCTGGTCTCCTTTGTCTCCTCATCGAGAAAGGTCTGTCCCCACCTGCACCTCCCCCTCCAGAGCGGCGCGGATGAGACCCTGCGACGCATGAAGCGCCCCTATACGGCGGCTGCCTTCCGCGACCTGGTCCTCCATATCTCCGAGCAGATGCCCCATGCGGCCATCGGCGTCGATGTCATGGTGGGCTTCCCGGAGGAGGACGAAGGGGCCTTTGGGCAAACGTATAACCTCCTGCGGGAACTCCCCGTCAGCTACCTCCACTGCTTCCCCTTTTCCCCCCGCCCGGGGACCCCGGCCGGGGGAATGCCCGGCCAGGTGGCGGCGAGAGAAAAGAAAGAGCGTGCCAAGGTCCTGCGCCAGTTGAGCGGGGAAAAGAGGAGGGCCTTTTATTCCCGTTTTATCGATAAACCCCTCACCCTCTTGATCGAGCACCGTCGAGAGCAAGGGATGTTGCGAGGCATTTCGAGGAACTACATTTTTTGTCTCTTAGAGGGTGGGGACGAGCTGATGGGGCACGAGGTGGATGCCGTACTCCTCGAGGTGCGGGGGGAACGGGGGATAGGGGAGATTCAAAGGATGAAAACGAATGAAGGGTTTGAGGCCTTGATCCCTGCATTAAAAATTCCGTCGTGACGAGGCATCACCCATTTTAAACCTTAAATCCACAAAAAAGTGTCCGATTTTAACTTTTAACTGACAAAAATGACAGAAGGTCTTGACAAAAGAATCTAAAGTTGATATTAATATCAAGTTTTGCGAAAAAAATACTCATAAATTTGTTGTTTTTTGTATAGTTAATAGAAGGGCCTGGGAAAATCTTATGTATCAATGATGGTTGCAGGGGGGGGGTAACGAGCTAAGACTTCGGTTTGATCTTCGCGGGCTGCTTCTGTAGGAGAGGTGTCAAAGCCCTTTGTTGAAGGGTTTTCTTTTATTAGCTAGAAAATTTTTTCTAACTAGCTAAATTAAAAAAGGAAATTCCCTCATGAGGTCCTTGAAGGGCACAGCCCTTGAGGGGAAATGTGAGGGAAAAAGAGGGGTGTTTGTCATTTGCGGCTCAGAGAGTCGCTACGGAAATTTATTAGAGGGTAAGCGATGCCGACTATCAATCAATTGGTGAGAAAGGGGAGGGAGGCTGTCAAGAGAAAGACCGCTTCGCCGGCCCTGAGGGAGTGCCCTCAAAAACGAGGGGTGTGCGTCAGGGTCTACACCACGACCCCAAAGAAGCCGAACTCCGCCCTGAGGAAGGTGGCGAGGGTGCGCTTAACCAACGGGATGGAGGTGACCGCCTATATCCCCGGGATCGGGCATACTCTCCAGGAGCACTCGGTGGTGCTGGTCAGAGGAGGCAGGGTCAAGGACCTCCCCGGTGTCCGCTACCACATCATCAGGGGTGGTTTGGATGCCCTGGGGGTTGAAGATAGGAGAAAGTCCCGCTCCAAATACGGAACGAAAAAACCCAAATAGTACGGGATAGTTGATATGCCACGGAGAAGGGAAGTAAAAAAGAGGGAGATACTGTCGGACCCCAAATACCGGGAGGTATTGGCGGCTAAGTTCATCAATGTCCTCATGAGGAGGGGGAAAAAGAATTTGGCCGAGCGGATATTCTACGACTCACTCGAGATTGTGGGGAACAAGACCAATGATGAGCCCTTCAAGATCTTCAAGCAGGCCATGGAGAATGTAAAGCCCGTGGTGGAGGTCAAGTCGAGACGGGTGGGCGGGGCCACGTACCAGGTCCCTGTCGAGGTGCGGCCCAATCGAAGGACGAGCCTGGCCATCCGCTGGATCATCCAGTATGCCAAGGAGCGGCCGGAAAAGTCGATGTCGGAACGATTAGCCGCTGAGTTCTTGGATGCCGTCAACAACAGGGGGGCGTCCATTAAGAAAAAAGAAGACACCCACCGGATGGCCGAGGCCAATAAGGCCTTTGCCCATTACCGCTGGTAGGAGGATTGCGAAACGGTGGCTCGATTAGTCCCATTGGAAAAGGTCAGAAATATCGGCATCATGGCCCACATCGATGCCGGTAAGACCACTACGACCGAGCGAATACTCTACTACACCGGCGTATCCTATCGGATGGGCGAGGTACACGAGGGTTCGGCGGCCATGGACTGGATGGAACAGGAACAAGAACGGGGTATCACCATCACCTCTGCGGCGACCACCTGTTTTTGGCGTGATCATCGAGTCAATATTATCGATACCCCCGGTCACGTCGATTTTACCATGGAGGTCGAGCGGTCGCTGCGGGTGCTTGATGGGGCCATCGCCATTTTTTGTGCCGTCGCAGGGGTCGAACCCCAGTCCGAAACCGTGTGGCGACAGGCAGATAAATATAGGGTCCCTCGGATCGCTTACATAAACAAGATGGACCGGATAGGGGTGGACTATGAGCGGACCATCCAGATGATGCGGGACCGATTGGGGGCCCAGCCCCTCCCCCTCCAACTCCCCTTAGGGAAAGAGGATACTTTCATCGGAGTCATCGACCTCGTGGAAATGAGGGGTATCGTCTATGACGATACCACCTTAGGGGCACAGTATCACCTTATCGAGATACCCGAAGACCGCACGGCAGAAGCCATGAAATATAGGGAGCGGATCATAGAAAAGGCCGCCGAGGCGGACGAATCCCTCATGGAGAAATACGTTGACGGGGCCCAGCTTACCCCTGATGAGATCAGAGGGGGCATCAGAAAGGCCACGGTGGGGCACCAGGTAGTACCGGTCCTGTGCGGGTCTGCCTTCAGGAACCGCGGTGTGCAGCCGCTGCTTGATGCAATCGTCGATTATCTCCCCTCACCGCTCGATGTCCCGCCTATTGAGGGGGTGCGGCCAGATGGTGAAAGAGAGCAAAGACGGCCTGCTGACGATGAGCCCTTCTCGGCCCTGGCCTTCAAACTCATGAACGACCCCTTCATAGGCTACCTTACCTACTTGAGGATCTATTCCGGTTCTCTCAAGGCCGGAAGCACCGTGTACAATGCCACCAGGGAGGGGAACGAGCGGGTCGGCAGACTCCTCAAGATGCACGCCAACAAGCGAGAAGAGATCAAGGAGGTATACGCCGGCGACATCGTGGCGGCCGTCGGTCTCAAAAATACCTCTACCGGTGATACCCTTTCGGATAAATCCAGCCCCATTTGCTTAGAATCCATCACCTTTCCCGAACCCGTCATTTCCGTTTCCATAGAGCCTAAAACCAAAGATCATCTCGACAAACTGGGTGAGGCGCTCCACAAACTGGCCCTCGAAGACCCATCATTCCATATGAACGTTGATGAGGAGACGGGGCAGACCTTGATCTCCGGAATGGGCGAGCTCCACCTGGAGATCATCGTGGATCGGCTCCTGCGCGAATTCAAGGTCGACGCCCGCGTAGGGATCCCCGAGGTGAGCTATCGGGAGACCATCACCACGGCCATCGAGGGAGAGGGGAGATTTATCAAGCAGACCGGTGGGAGGGGGCAGTACGGCCACGTCGTGCTGCGGCTGGAGCCCCTCGAGCCCGGTGGAGGATTTGAATTCGCCAACAAAGTGGTGGGAGGCGCCGTCCCGAGAGAATATATCCCCGCTGTCGAGCGGGGGGTGCAGGAGGCGATGCAGCGGGGTATCCTCGCCGGTTACCCCGTAACCGACATACGCGTTACCCTCTTGGACGGATCCTACCACGAGGTGGACTCGTCAGATATGGCCTTTAAGATAGCGGCCTCCCTGGGCTTTAAGGATCTCGCATCGAGAGCACATCCCATCGCCTTGGAACCCATTATGGCTTTGGAGGTTGTCCTCCCCGAAGAGTTTCTCGGCGATGTCATCGGTGATCTCAGCGCCAGGAGGGGGAAGATCAACGCAGTAGAGGTCCACAAGGGGATTCAAATCGTCAGGGCCGAGGTCCCTCTGGCCGAGATGTTCGGCTATGCCACCGATCTGCGCTCCTTTAGCCAAGGGAGGGCCACGTACACCATGCAATTCTCCCGCTACAGCCCTGTGCCTGCCGCCGTTATGGAGACGGTGATTGCCCGCCGCGGAGGTAGTGGATCTTCAGCAACATCAAAAAAGAAGGAGGTCATCTAATGTCCAAGCCTAAGTTTGAGCGTACGAAGCCGCATATTAATATCGGGACGATAGGGCATGTGGATCATGGCAAGACGACGT
>CAZMFG010000074.1:0-10958 GCA_964565525.1 uncultured Thermodesulfobacteriota bacterium | reverse complement strand
TCCAGGGTGACATGGTGGCGGAGGAGATCGCCAGGATGCTGGGCGGGAAGGGGATAACCGATGCCACCCGGACCCACGCCCACGAGATGTTGCAAAAAGCGAGGCAGGAAGAACGGTGATCCGCCGGGCCACGATCGCTGACGCCGAACAGATCCAGCGGCTGATAAACCAGTTTGCCGATCAAGGAAGGCTCCTCCCTCGCTCCTTAAGTGAAATCTACGATAACCTGCGTGACTTCCATGTCTATGAGGGAGAGGATCACTCCATTGTGGGTGTGTGCGCCCTGCACATCTGCTGGGAGGACCTGGCGGAGATCCGGTCCCTTGCCGTGGCTACAGAAGTGAGAAAAAAGGGCATCGGGGGGACGTTGGTCGAGGCGTGCCTAGAGGAGGCGAGGCAGCTAGGGGTCAAACAGGTCTTCCTCCTCAGCTATATCCCCCCCTATTTTGAACGGGCCGGCTTTCGTGCCGTGGACAAATCAACCCTCCCCCACAAGATCTGGGCCGATTGCATCAGGTGCGTCAAGTTCCCCGACTGCGACGAGATCGCCATGATCCTCGATCTTTAGACAGGCAACCCCAACTCCCACGCCTTCAACGTCCTCCTGCTGACTGTCCCATCCTCCCCCCTGGGGATCTCGGGGCGAAACTCTATCTCCCGGGGAACGGTACGAGGGGAAAAATACTTCCTCATAAAATCTTGTATCTCTTCCCGGAGCTCTTCTGAGGGGGAAACCTCCGGTTTCAGGGCGATGAATGCCTTGATGACATTCCCGCGGGCGGCGTCCGGTGTGCCGACGACCCCGGCATCTGCCACCGCCGGGTGTCTTCGCAGGGCCTCCTCTATCTCGGCGGTGCCGATCATGACCCCGTCTATCTTGATCTGATAGTCCTCCCTCCCCTGAAAGTAAAAATAGCCGTCGTCATCCATATAGGCGAGGTCACCGGAGATATACCAGGGTTCGCGGGTGAAATACGCCTGGTACCTCTCTTCATCGCGCCAGACCCCCCGCATCATGGCAGGCCATCCCTTCTTGATGGCCAGGTCTCCCAAGGTCAGGGGGGGCACTTCATTTCCCTCGGCATCGACTACAGACGCCTTTACACCGGGAAAAGGTTTCCCGATGGACCCCGGCTTAATCGGCATACTGGGGTAATTGGCGATCATGATCATCCCCGTCTCGGTCATCCACCAGGTGTCGTGGACGGGGGTCTTGAAAAACCTGCGGGCCCAGTACACGATCTCCGAGGGCAAGGGTTCCCCGACACTGAGGATATGGCGCAGGCTGCTGAGGTCACAGCGTTTTGTGAACTCCTTTTCGTGCTGCTTGATCCTCACAAAGACGGTGGGGGCCGTGTACCAAACCGTTATGCGATGCTCCTCAATGGAACGACACCACCGTTCCAGATCAAACCTCCCCCCCCGGACAAAATTGTTCACCCCACAGAGCCAGGGGGCGAAGACACCGTAGACCGTCCCCGTAATCCATCCCGGGTCCGACGTAGTCCACAGGCAATCGTCATCCCTGAGGTCGAGGACCCACCGTGCCGTGATGAGATATCCGACCATGTCTTGATGGACGTGAAGAATCCCCTTGGGCTTCCCGACGGAGCCGGCGGTATAGATGATATAGAGGGGATCTTTGGGGTCCACCCATGTTATCTCACACTCATAGGGGGCGCAGGCCATCTCCTCCTCCCAACTCACCTCACCGGGCCTGAGGACGATATTTCCGGCCCCCACCAGGATGATATGACGCAGATCAGGCAGCTCGGTAAACGGCACCCGGGCGGCCATCCGGGGGGTGGTCACCAGCACCTTGGCCCCGCTGTCCTTAAGTCTCTCTCTGACCGCCATCTCCATGAGGGCCTCAAAGACGGGAACAAATATGCCTCCGATCTTGGCGCAGCCGGCCATGGCGATGTAATACTCAGGACACCGGGGAAGGAATATGAACACCCTATCCCCCTTTTCCACCTCCAGTTTCTTCAGGACGTTGGCGAACTTATTGGAGAGGTCTCGCATCCGGTGATAGGTGATCCGCTCTTTCCGGTGCTCATCCTCATAGATGAGACAATGTCGATGACACCGCGTTGGATCCTCTGCATGCCGGTCGATGGCCTCGTAGGCGATGTTTACCTTGCCGGTACGGTGCCAGCTGAACTCCTGCTCAACCTCCTTCCAGTCGAAGGTCTTGTAGGCCTTGTCGTAATCCCGCAGGTTGGCCTCGGGGTTGGCGGGGGGAAGGATGTTTTCCATCAATGGCCTCCTTGAAATTATATCGGACCGTGCATCGAATCAAAGAGCCCTTCTTGCACCTCCGCCTGTCCCCCCTCTCCGATTTCATAGATGGGGTATATGGTGTAGTGGGACACACCGGAAAGCTCCGTCATCATATTTGCCACTTCCTCCTCCTGCTCCGCCTCGATGATGGTGAAGGTGAGATTGCCGCTCAGGGTGGCATACCGATGGATGATACGCACCCCCGGGGGTGGCTGGTTGAATATCTTCCCGGCCTTCTCCCTGATTTCTTTCCAATGCTCCAGCGCATGTTCTCCGAGTATCAATAAACGCATCTGTGTACCCTCCTCGCTTAGAGATCCCAATAACGACGCTGAACCTCTTTGACCCGCTCAAGGGTCTCAGCAATCTCCCTGTATTGGGCGTCCTCTACCTGGTGCATCTCCTCTTTATTGATCATTGAACTGCCCATCAGCTCCCACAGGACCATTTCCACGGAATCCCGCAAGGCCTGCGGGTTGTACCCCCCCTCCAAGACCAGGATTAACCGCTCGTCGCAGAGTTCGGCAGCCATCTCCATCAAGAGGGCGGTCATCCTCGCAAAGCCCTCGGTGGTGACGTTCATCGATCCCAGCGGGTCACTGTGGTGGATATCGAACCCCGCCGATACCAATATTAACTCAGGTCGATACTGGCGGGCAATAGGCCACAGGAGGTGGCGAAAGGCGTTGCCAAAACATGCGTTGGAGCAGCCGAGCTGCAGGGGGATGTTGACGGTATATCCTTCCCCCTTGCCTGCCCCCACCTCTTGTTCCTCGCCGGTCCACGGGTAAAAGGCCCCCCGATGAGCGGAAAAATAGAGGACCTGGGGATCATCATAGAAGATGTTTTGGGTACCGTTGCCGTGGTGGACGTCCCAATCGACGATCAATACCCGCTCTAAACCATGGGCCTTCAGGGCATACCGCGCCCCGACGGCCTCATTGTTGAATATGCAAAATCCCATGGCCCGGTCTTTTTGGGCATGATGTCCCGGCGGCCTGACGAGGGCAAATGCGTTGCGTACCTCCTTGGTTAAGACGGCCTTGACGGCCTCCATGACCCCCCCTGCGGCCATCAAGGCCGCCTTGTACGACTGGGGGGAGGTCACCGTATCGGGATCATGCCTGACCTGGGCTCTGTTCGCGCTGTCCAGAATCCGGTCCACGTAACGGGGGGTGTGGACCTCAAGGATCTCCTCCAGGGTCGCGAACCTCGGCTCAATATTCACCAACGCCTCGCCGAAGTCCTTATGATCCAACATATAATAGATAGATTGGAGCCGTTGGGGGTTCTCCGGATGCATAATCCCCGTCCTGTGTTCAAGATATAGCTGATGCCGTACAATTCCCGTTTTTTTCATACACCGTTTTACTCAGCGCGCAATGAAAGGGATGTGTACCTCTCAGCGCTACCGCCTCCCCTCAAACAGAGAATCTACCACCGAACGATCGGCCAAGGTGCTGGTATCACCCAGGTCCCCGATGTCCCCCTCGGCGATCTTGCGCAAGATGCGGCGCATGGTCTTGCCTTGGATGGTTCTGGATATGGCATCGACAAATTGGATATGATCCGGGATTGCGATGGAACCGATCTTTGTGCGGACGTGGTCAGCGAGGGCCTTCTTTAATTCCTCCGATTGCTCCACCCCCGACTTCACCACGATAAAGGCGTATATCCCCTGCCCCTTTGCCTCGTGGGGTAATCCTACCACCGCCGCCTCTGTCACCGCCTCATGGGACGTCAGTGCCTGTTCTATCTCCACCGCCCCAATGCGGTAGCCAAAGACCTTGATGACGTCGTCCACCCGCCCCATCAGCCAGTAGTACCCGTCTTCGTCCCTCCTGGCCCAATCGCCGGTAAAGTACCTACCGGGGAATTGGACAAAGTATGTCTCCCGAAACCGCTCCGGCTCGCCGTACGTACTGCGCATCATACCGGGCCACGGCTTTTTGATCACCAGATAGCCGCCTTCGTTCACCTCGCACTCGGTGCCGTCGTCGCGCAGGATGGCGGGCTCCACACCGAAGAAGGGCACCGCGGCTGACCCCGCCTTGAGCGGTGTCGCCCCCGGAAGGGGGGAGATCATGGCGCCACCCGTCTCCGTCTGCCACCAGGTGTCGATAATGGGGCACCGTTCTTTCCCCACCACCTGGTAGTACCACAGCCAGGCCTCAGGGCCGATGGGATCCCCCACCGACCCCAAGACCCGCAAACTGCTCAGGTCGTGTCGGTGGACCACCTCATCACCCTCCTCCATACACGCCTGCACCGTGGTGGGCGTGGTATAAAAGATGTTCACCCCGTGCTTCGCAATGGTCTCCCACAGGCGATCTGATCGAGGATAACTGAGAGACCCTTCCGCAATCACGCTCGTAGCCCCGGCACAGAGAGGACCATAAAGGCCATAACTGTGGCCTGTAATCCACCCGAAGTCCGCCGTGCACCAGATGATGTCCCCCTCGTGATAGTCGAACATCCACTCAAAGGTCTTCTTGACGGCGAGGAGATAACCGGCGGTGGTGTGCAGCACGCCCTTCGGCTTGCCCGTGCTGCCGCTGGTGTAGAGTATAAAAAGGGGGGCCTCGGCATCCATGTGTTCTGGTTCACATTCGCCGGGAAGATCGTGCTCGGTTATCAGTGCATCCCAGTAGTGATCCCGCCCCTCGGTCATCGCCACCTCTCGTTCGAGGCGGCGTACCACGATGACATGTTTTACCCCTGGACATCCCTCCAAGGCCTTGTCGGCAATGACCTTGGAAGGCAACATCTTTCCGCTGCGCAGACTGTAATTATCGGTGATCAGCAATTGAGCGCCGCAATCCACAATCCTGTCCCGCAGGGATTCGGCGCTCAACCCCCCAAATATCACATTGTGGATGGCGCCGATCCTGGCGCAGGCCAGCATGGCGATGGGGAGCTCGGGGATCATGGGGAGATACAGGGCCACTCGATCCCCCTTGTGGACGCCGAAATCCTTCAGGACAGCGGCAACCCTACAGACCTCTTGGTGCAGTTGCTGATACGTATACGTCTTGCTCTCGCCGGACTCCGCCTCCCAGATAATGGCGATGGTATCTCCGCGGTTGTCCTTCAGATGTCGGTCCAGGCAATTGTGGGCGGCATTGAGTTTCCCTCCCATAAACCACTGCATCCGGGCCTTATCGAAGTCATACTCCACGACCTTGTCCCACTTCGTGTACCACTCAAGCTCCTCGGCATACTCGCTCCAGAAGCCATCGGGGTCCTCCAGGGAGCGTTTATACATCCGTCGATACTGCTGCATGGTTTTAATATGGGCCCCCTTTTTCAACCCCGCAGGGGGGGCAAACACACGGGTTTCCTCCTTAAGTGGCCTCTCGTCTTTCTTCCCTGCCATGCCTACCGCTCCTTTATAAATTGGCCTGGTGCTCTAATTGCTTAGAGAATAAGCCTCCACTCTATTCCTCTCTCCTTGTCGAAGATCCCGCCATCTTTGTGGCGGGGGAGGGGAGAGGAATAGAGAGTTGATTGCGACGGTTTGTGGTTAACAATGCCGACTGATCCGTTATGATTCTCCAACTCTTAAAAAAAGCCACAAAAAATGTGACATTTCTTGTTTGTATACTAATCTTTCTTTGGTACATTGTCAACCTCGTGAAGGATTGTTGGTTTTTAGGGGGGATTCGAAAAGGAGAGGGGGTTGCCCCCTCCCCTCATATACGTCTTCTACTGTCTTCCCGTGACCAGGTCGTCCACTACCGAGGGATCGGCCAAGGTGGTGGTGTCACCGAGGTTCCCGACATCACCCTCGGCGATCTTGCACAAGATGCGCCGCATGATCTTACCGCTGCGTGTCTTGGGCAGGGCATCGGCAAAGTGGAGCTTGTCAGGACCGGCGATGGGAGCGATCTCCTTACTGACATGGGCAATGAGCGTTTCCTTGAGATCATCACTCGGTGCCACCCCGGGCTTCAAGGTCACAAAGGCATAGATCCCCTGCCCCTTGATATCATGGGGATACCCTACCACCGCAGCCTCCGCCACCAACTCATGAGACATCAGGGCACTCTCTACCTCTGACGTTCCGATACGATGCCCCGAGACATTGAGCACGTCATCCACCCTTCCCATCAGCCAGAAATAACCATCTTCGTCCTGCCGGGCACCATCACCGGTAAAATAGACCCCCGGGAACTGCACAAAGTAGGTCTCTCTGAACTGATCGGGATCACCATACACACCCCTCATCAACCCCGGCCAGGGGCGCTTGATCACTAAATAACCCCCTTCATTGGCCTCGGCAGGCTTGCCGTTATCCCGCAAGATCTCCGGCTCCACCCCAAAAAAGGGGGTGGCGGCCGAACCAGGCTTCAGAGGCGTGGCGCCCGGCAAGGGCGTAATCAAAATACCCCCTGTCTCGGCCTGCCACCAGGTGTCCACAATAGGACAACGCCCCTTGCCGATCACCTGGTAGTACCACTTCCAGGCCAGGGGATTGATGGGCTCCCCTACCGAACCCAAGATCCGCAAGGAGGACAGATCATGGTTGTTGGGCCACTCATCTCCTTCTCGCATCAATGCCCGTAAGGCAGTAGGCGCCGTATAAAGGATGTTGACCTTGTACTTCTGTACAATGGCCCAAAATCGACCAGGATCAGGGTAGGTGGGCACCCCTTCAAACATCACCGTGGTCGCCCCTGCAGCGAGCGGACCGTAGACGATATAGCTGTGTCCCGTTATCCACCCGATATCCGCCGTACACCAAAAGATATCCTCATCCTTGTAATCGAAGACGTACTTGAAGGTCTCAAGGGTAGACAGCAGGTACCCCGCCTGCGTGTGCAACACCCCCTTGGGTTTGCCTGTGCTGCCGCTGGTATATAAGATAAAAAGCGGATCCTCGGAATCCAGTTCCGCGGGCTTACACGCCGGATTAATATCCTCCGCCGCCATCTCCTCATGCCACCACGTATCGCGCCCTTGTCGCATGTCGATTTCATCACCAGTTCGTTGCACCACAATAGCCCGCCGCACCCCAGGGCACTGCGCCATGGCTGCATCCGCAGCGGGCTTGTTGTCCACCACCTGGCCGCCCCGATAATACCCGTCGCAACAAATCAATACGTGGGCCCCTGCATCCCAAATCCGATCACGCAACGACTCGGCGCTGAACCCGGCAAAGACTACCGAGTGAACCGCCCCAATCCTCGCACAGGCCAACATGGCAACGGGCAACTCCGGGATCATCGGTAAATAGATTGTGACCCGGTCCCCCTTTTTCACCCCATGCTTTTTGAGTACCTGAGCAAATCGGCAGACCTCCTCGTACAATTGTTGATAGGTATAGGTCTTGCTCTCCCCCTCAGGCTCTCCCTCCCATATAATCGCCACCTTATCCTTGTGCTGAGCCGTGAGATGACGATCCACACAGTTATACGTCACATTAAGCTTACCCCCCACGAACCACGCATGACGCGCATGGGCAAAATCATCCACCAGCACCTTGTCCCACTTGCGAAACCATTCCACATCCTGTGCAAACCGGGCCCAAAAACCCTCGGGATCATCCAAGGACTCTTGATAGAGCCTCTGGTACTCTTCCATATTCTTAATGCGCGCCCGTTGGCTGAGGTCCTGTGGCGGGGGAAACACCCCCCCCTCATTCATCTGTGAAAGCATGCCCTTATCAGGCGCCATACGAATATCCTCCTCAATAGTATTCTGTATGAATAATATAGTGATCTTGTGAGCTTTGTGATTAATATCGCTTTCTCCCCCGTTTGTCAATGTTGAGGGGCCCTTAATCGATTCGGGCCTCTTCAGATAATTGAGGGCGCCCACCTTGACTCTGAGTCAACCTTGAGCCCCTCGATCTGAGTTCGGGTCGAAGGCAAGTTCTGATCTTCAGGCCGGGAAGTCGAAAGGTTGACTTTCCCGCTCTTCTTCTGTTAGATTGACAATTTGAAAAAATGACCCCCCAACTTCCTTCCCATATCGTGCAAAGAGTTCGTCTTATAAAAGACAAAAGTGGAACTCCCTTCCTTGTCCGGCTGTATCAGCACGAGAAAAAGGATTATCCTGCTCTTAAGGAATTGTACGACGGTTTTGAACCCAAGGAGTGGAGTCAGGGGCTCCCCCCTCGTTTGGACGATAGGAGGGAGGAATGGCTGAGGTATGTAGCGGACGAGGGGATCAACCTCCTCGCCCTCATGGAAAAAAGGGTAGTAGGACATGCCGCCCTCTTCGAGATGGAGCACGGCAAAAGCTGCGAGTACCTGGTCTTCGTCCATCAGGAATATCAAGATCGGGGTATCGGGACGGCGCTCACGCAGCTGATGCGCGAGTTGGCTCGTGAGGTGGGGTGGAGTCAGATCTGGCTTACCGTGGAGACGAGAAACTTCAAGGCCATCCATGTCTACGAAAAGGTCGGTTTTTGTTTCGTGGGGCCGAGGGATATCGAGTGTATAATGAGGCTCTCACTGCGGGGGAACGATGATGAAGGCGATGAAAAGTCCTCGTCGTAAGGGGTGGTACGAACATGGACATACGCACAGGGCGCAGCAGTAAGCATACCGCTCGAGGCTGGATGTGAGATCGAGCCCTCCCACCTACGACGCACAAGATATCTCCTAAGCAATTTTCCATGACGGCGCGTCACCCACGAAGGATGAAAATCGGCAATCCCCCCACCACCACCCTCTAGAAAAGGGGGGATGGGGGGATTTGAAACCTATTTTCTAAACGATCGTTCCCTGTAGCAATAGCTTCAGAGCCTCGGCAACGTAGTACCGGAGGAGTTTCATTGCAGCATCCTACTATGGAAGAGGTCTTGGGCAAAAAAGGGCTGCTGGCCGAGGGCCTGGATTCCTACGAGTACAGGCCCCAGCAGGTGGAGATGGCCGAGGCCGTCGCGCGGGCGCTGCAGGAGGGTGGGAGTTTGATCGTGGAGGCGGGACCGGGCACAGGTAAGACCTTTGCCTACCTCGTCCCTGCCATCTACAGCGGCCAGCGGGTGGTGGTCTCCACCGGCACCAAGAACCTCCAGGAACAGATCTTCTTTAAGGATATACCGCTGCTGCGGGAGATGCTCCCCGTCAAATTCTCGGTTGCCTACATGAAAGGGAGGGAGAACTACCTCTGCAGGCGTCGGTTTCAGATATTCAGGCAACAGCCCCTCTTCAGGGTCCTGGAGGAGGCGTCGTTATTCGAGGAAGTAAACGCGTGGGCCTCTCAGACCCAAACCGGCGACCGCTCAGAGTTGGAGGGGATACCGGACGATTTCTCCACGTGGGCGGAGATATGCTGCAGCCGCGACCACTGTCTGGGGACGGAATGCCCTGAACATAAGCGGTGTTTTCTCACCCGCATGCGCCAGGCCGCGGCCGAGGCACAGGTGATCGTGGTCAACCACCACCTCTTTTTCGCCGACCTAGCAATCAGGGACACGGGAGGAGAGGTGATCCCAAGGTACAAACGGGTGGTCTTCGATGAGGCCCATCAATTGGAAGAGGTGATCACGGCACATTTCGGTCTGTCCGTCAGCAATTATCGGTTCGAGGACTTGGCCCGCGACGTGAGCAGGGAGTTGCTGAAGGGTAAGAGGCCCCGCCTCGATCTACAGGGTACGGTGGATGATCTGCGCGGAAAGGCGGCGGACCTCTTTACGCACTTTCGAGGCGAGGAGCGATATCGTCTGCGGGAGCTCGACTCTTTGGTCTTCTCCCTCCTTGCCGACATCAAGAGGTGCCTCAGTGCCGTACGGGGGGTCCTGACGAAGCAACCAGCGAGCGAAGAGATTGCCGCCTTGATCCCTCGCTCGCAAGAATTAGGGGGAGACCTGGAATTCATCCTCTCCCAGGGCGATTCGCACTACGTCTATTGGTGCGAAAGCAGGGGGAGGGGGACCTTCCTCAGGGCTTCACCCATCGATGTCTGGTCGGAGCTGAGCGCGAAACTCTACCCGCGCCTCGAGACCATGGTCTGCACCTCCGCCACCCTCTCTACCCAGGGGGGCTTCGATTATTTCAAGGAGAGGCTCGGCTTGGGGGAGGCAGAAGAGCTCATTCTCCCTACCCCCTTTGATATGCAGAACCAGGTGGTGATCTATCTCCCCCCCGGGCTTCCCGAACCCAATGCCCCTGCGTTCCCCAAAGCGGCCGCCAAAGAGATTGAGTCCATCCTGCGTATTACCGAGGGAAGGGCCTTTGTCCTCTTTACCAGCCATAAGAACATGCGGGAGATATATGGTATGCTCAAAGGAAAACTGCCCTATCAAATACTGCTCCAAGGGGAGGGGCCGAAACACCTCCTCCTGGAGGAATTTAAGGAGGACGTGTCATCGGTCCTCTTCGCCACCGGCAGCTTCTGGGAAGGGGTGGATGTGCCCGGGGAGGCCCTCAGCTGCGTCATCATCGACAAGCTCCCCTTCGACCCGCCCACCGAACCGGTCACCCAGGCCCGCATCGAGCGGATCGCCAATGAGGGGGGGAACCCCTTTTATCAGTATCAGGTCCCGGCTGCCATCATCGCCCTGAAACAGGGGCTGGGAAGGCTCATCAGGAGCACGGAGGATCGAGGGGTCCTCGCCATCCTGGACAGCCGCATCCTGACCAAGGAGTACGGCAAGCTCTTCCTCCAGAGCCTCCCCCCTGCACCGGTGGTGCACAAGCGGGAGGAGATCAGGGGGGTGTTTGAGT
>CAZMFG010000073.1:0-11023 GCA_964565525.1 uncultured Thermodesulfobacteriota bacterium | reverse complement strand
GGGAATGGTCCCCATCAAGATACCCCAGTGGGTCATCGCAAAGTATAAAAAGTAAATATAATCTGCTATGGTATGCCCGCCCCTTCCCTCCTTTGGTTACAGGGGCGGGCATGTTTCTATAAGAACAAAAATAGTAACAAAAATTGTCTTTCATCCTCTTGCCCTTGTTTGTTAGGATAAAAGTTCTTTATATGTTCAAAGGTTATACATTTGACAACTGAGCACATTTTTTGCATAATATTAAACAATGCTGCTTTTTGAGGAGGAATATTATGAAAATGGGTAGTGTGTTAAAGGGCATCGTCGCCGCAGCCTTTCTTGCGGCTACCATGAGTGTTCCCGCATGGGCTCAAGAGAATGATCAGATCCGGATAGGTGTGATCGGCCCGATGAAATATGTCCAGGGCAGGAGCCACTGGCAGGGGGCGCTCGTGGCCGCTGATTGGATCAATGCCAAAGGAGGGGTCCAAGTTGGCGATAAAAAGATGAAGATCCAGCTTATAAAGGCTGATTCCAATGAATTTCTCAACATCACGGACGCCGCCAACGCCATGGAGCGGCTCATCATGAAAGATCAGGTGGACTTCGTGGTGGGCGGGTTTCGCAGTGAGGCGGTCCTGGCCATGCAGGATATCGCCATGGAGCACAAGGTGATCTTTCTCGGTTGCGGGGCTTCCGATCCGAAGCTTTGCTCGCGGGTGGCAGAGGACTACGACTTTTACAAATATTGGTTTCGGGCCACCCCTTACAGCTCCTCATACATTGCCAGGGTGGCCTTCATCCAGCTGGATACCGTCGCAGCCTTATTGCAAAAAGAATTGAACATACCCAAGGTCAAGGTCGCTGTGGTCGCGGAAAAGGCCATGTGGGCGGATCCGATGGTCAGCTATGCCGAGGCCTTCATTAAAGGCAAGGGGATGGAGGTGGCGGGTGTGTGGAGGCCTTCTCCGGTGGCCACGGATGTCACCGCAGAGCTATCCGCCATCCAGCGTTCAGGGGCCCATATCATCTTTACGGTTTTTTCCTCCTCGGTGGGTATCCCCTTTGCCAGGCAGGCAGGGGAGCTCAAGATCCCGGCCATGCAGGTGGGCATCAATGTGGAGGCCCAGAAGGATGGTTTCTGGCAGGCCACTCAGGGGATGGGCAATTATGTCCTCACCTCAGGTACCTATTGCCGTGGGGTCGAGGCCAATGAAAACACCAAGGCCTTTGTCGACGAATATTACAAGAGGTACGGAGAGACGCCGACCTATACCTCGGGTACCTTTGATGCTATTTACTACAATCTCGCCCCGGCCATTGAGCAGGCCGGGACCCTGGATGCCGACACCATCGTGCCCGTCATCGAGAATCGTGTGTACAAGAGCTCTATCAGCACGATCAAATATATGAAGGATTCCCAAGGCCGGCCCCTCCATGACATCACCTGGGGACCGGGGTACGCGACGGGACTCGTCATCCAGTGGCAGGATGGCGTACAAAGAGGTATCTGGCCCAACAAGTGGAAGATGACCCCAAATTCCCCTGTGGTTACGTTCAAGGGGATGGTCCCCATCAAGATACCACCCTGGGTGATCGCAAAATATAAGAAATAGGTACTATCTCTGTCTGCTTTGATGCGCCTGTTCTGAAGGGACGGGCGCATTTTTTTTGGATGGGGTCCCATAACCATCTCCGAGTCATAACCTGGAGGTGTGGTTCTGGACGGTGGATCCCCGAGCGAAGTAATCCTCAGATCACTTGTGGAGCACCTAGCACACGTATCACGCTACGGTTCTGTTTTGTACCGACTTTTTATAAGCGAAAGAAAATCTTTTCTTCAGGTCCCTGATGATCACCCTGGTCTCCTCCTCTTCGTAAGGAGTAAGGGGGATCTGGCCGAAGCGGACGCGATAATAGAGGGTGGTGATCCTCTCCAACGAGGACAAGAGATCCCCTCCCTCCTGTTGTGCCCTCTGAACAAATTCAGCAGGGGTCTCCGTTGGCCGCTTGGGGATCTTTTTCTTTTTAAGCACCTTTAACATCTTCAGGTAAAAGGAGATCTC
The DNA here is from genome assembly GCA_964565525.1 of uncultured Thermodesulfobacteriota bacterium. Taxonomy (GTDB): domain Bacteria; phylum Desulfobacterota; class B13-G15; order B13-G15; family RBG-16-54-18; genus JAFGNJ01. The sequence continues at coordinate 8,978 of CAZMFG010000073.1, read as the reverse complement.
GGAGGGGGGTGCCCCCACCCGGTGTGTAGTTATCGGCTTTTTTCTCTTTTTCAGTCCCCAGGCAATCAGGATGACACAGGCACCAGCAGCCACAGCTATTAAAAAGAACGAGGAAAAATGAGCCGTTTTCTCCTTGACCCCGTGCATCGAAGGGGTACGGGGGAAGAGGCGCAGACCCATTACCTTTCTGCGAAAGGCCAAGAGGAACCGTACTTGGTCCCGGCGAGAGTACCGAATGATATAGCGGTTCCACTTGAGTTTGAGAAAGTCGTAATACCGATAGACAGAGGAGACAAGGGGTGGGAGGGGTTGTGCAGCAGCGGCGGGGGTAGGGTCAAAGGGGACCCAGCCCTTGTCAGGCAGATAGGCCTCGATCCAGGTATGGGCATCCCGCTGCCGCACCATAACGTATCTCCCGAGGGTGTTCCATTCACCCTGGGCAAAACCGCTGACCAGGCGCGTAGGCACCCCCGCCCCCCGCAACAGCAGGGCTGCTGCGGTGGCGAAATGTTCACAATAACCCTCCCGACTGTGTACCAAGAAATCCTCCAGGGGAGGGAAGCGCTCATCGCGCCTTGGGTTGAGGGAATAGGTGCAGTTATTCTGCAGATAGGAGATCACCCCACGCACCTTTTCATCGGCGGATGCCGCCCCTGCCGCAGTCTCCTGAGCCAACGGCACGAAGGCCTTCATATCTTCAGGTACTTGGAGGTGTACCGCTTGCGGCTTCGCTGCAATTCCGCCATACCCCTGTCCCCATGGTCTCGAGGCAGAGTAAACTTCGTAGTTATATCTGCCGTACGGCGCCGAGGGGAGGTGGATGCCCCCTCCTTCGTCGACGAGGACATGGGAAAAGCGACCACGGATCTCGAGGGGTGGGTGGAGGCAGAAGAGGATATCGGTACCCAGGGGTTCGATCATAATTATCTGGTAGATCGCTTCTGTATTTTCCTTGTTATGATGGAAGATAATTTCTCCATCCTTCATGCGAGAGATTTTCTCTACTGTATCCCCTTTTTTCCAGGTTTGACCATTCCACCGGGCATAGCTCGTCCCTCGCCAGTAGAGGGGGAACGGGGGTCGCTCGCTAAACTGGGGGAGTTCCACCCTCATCACCACCCGGTTATTTAATCTGACAGGTCCCACAGTGCCCAAGTCCACGACGTCCGAGAAGCCCGCAGATGTTCCTCCCCATCGTTCCTTTCCGCTGACACTGAGGGTGATCCTGGGGAGGGTAAAAAAGATGAAGATGGTGATGATGAAAGAACACAAGGCCACCCCCGAGATGCCTACGAAGATGGAGGGTAAGGTCAAGGCACGAGGGGGAGGGGGAAAGCTAGATTGTTGTTCCATTCCCCGCTTCAGATGCAGCAGAAAGAGGAACCAGATGCCGAAGAGGAGTAAGATGAAGAGAAAAAAGAGATAGTAGAACTGATTGGTCAATCCCGCTGCGGCCAGCACCGTGAGAAGGCCCAGGCCGGCCAGCTGAAAGTAGTCCTTGGCCTTGTCGAGGTGAAAGAGCTTGACTGCCTGGACCACGATGAGAAACTGGGTAAAAGCGACGAGGAAGGGGGTTTGGAGGATGAAATACAAGAACAGGAAGTAACTGAATGCGAGGATGACGATGCTATTGAAGAAATATCCTCCCCCTTTCGGTTTTATGAGGGTGCTCAGGGGGTGGGCAGCAAGGGCGAGGAGCCACAGGGGGACGGGGATTTCACCGGTGAGGATGACGCATATGAGGCCGCACACGATCATGGCATGGGCGGTGATCAGGAGGAGGAGGTCAACCCTTTTTTTTCCGTCGAGCATTATTATTCCCCGGTCTTCACAACGATCGTCAGGGCATCACTGGGAAGTGGCGTGGGTTGTCTGCGTTCCCCACGCTTGGGTTCTACCAAGGCCAAGGCCCTGAGCATCCGGTGCAGGTGGCTATCGCCCTGTTGGGGTAAGAATACCTCATCACCCAGGGAGAGCCCGACCATAAAGTCCGGTCTCTGTAAGAGATGATATACCAGAGAGGCCGCCTTGGAGACGCTTTCCTCAAAGCGGTCGAGGTCCGCAGGCGCAGCTGCCTTCGGCAGGGAGGTGTCAAGGGCGATGTGTACCTTTTTCACGTCGCCCCTTTCGTATTCTTTCACCATAGGCTGGGAGCGTTTGGCGGTGCTGCGCCAATGGATGTCCCGAGAGGTGTCTCCGGGGACGTATTCCCGAACCGCAAAGATATCCTCGCCTCTTCCCTTGTGCGGCTTGGTTCGAGATTCTTCACCCATGTCCGCAATCTCCGGCAGGAGCTCTTCCCAGGGCACCAATGGCGGATAGGCCACGACCTCACGGTTTTCCTTTATGCGCACGCCCTTGATAAAGAACCCAAAGGGGAAACGGGTGAGGAGGTGTGGTTCATGGAGCCGATGGAGGCCGCGCCGAGGAAATGAGAGGCGATAGACCTGGCTATGGGTTTTTTGAGGGCCGATACGAAAGAGGTAAGCCAATCCCCCTTTATTTTCTCCATCCACCTGTTCTTCCAGCTCCAGCGTAAAAGAGGGGAGGTATCTCTTGTTATTGGTGACCTTCAAGAGGATGCCGCAGGGGGCGTGGGCAAAGATGTAGGGAGGGAAATGACGCTTGATCTCCAGCCCCTTGACCCCCCATTCGGAGAGGAAACCGGAGGCGATGATCAAACTCAAGAGCATGGCCAAGACGAGATATAACAGGTTGTTGCCGGTGTTTACCGCCGCAAATCCGATTGCGATGGAGATGAAGATGAACCATTTTCCTTCCGGGGTAAACCGGAGAAAGCGGTTCAAGATGGAAATCTGCAGGGCCATGGTGGAGGTATTACAAAGGGACGGGGATGTAGTCGAGGAGCTCTATGAGGAGCCGCTCGGCCTCCTCGCGGTACCCCTCTATCCCCTGCCCGGCTGCCGGAATGATCCGGTGGGTGAGGACGGGGAGGATCAGCGATTTTACGTCGTCGGGGATGCAGTAATCCCTCCCCTCTATGAAGGCCTTGGCCTTGGCGGCCCGCATGAGGAAGAGGGCCCCTCGGGGGCTGACCCCAAGGCGGAGATGGTCGGAATTTCTGGTGGCGGTCACGATTTCCATGATGTAGTTGAGGATTTCATCCTCCACCCGTATCTCATCGGCCATCTGCTGCATGGCGATCACGTCTTGACCCGACATCACCGGCTCAAGTCCTTTGACTTCTTCTTCTATCCTGGGGTGAGTAAGGATCTCCTTTTCCTCCGCGAAGGGGGGGTAGCCCATGTGGGTCCTCATCATGAAACGATCCAATTGAGACTCAGGCAGTGGATAGGTACCGTGATACTCCAAGGGATTTTGAGTGGCTACCACCATGAAGGGTTGGGGCAGGGGATAGGTCTGACCGTCTACCGACACCTGAAATTCGTTCATCGCTTCGAGGAGGGAGCTTTGGGTCTTGGGTGAGGTGCGGTTTATCTCATCGACGAGGACGATGTTGGTAAAGATGGGCCCTGGCTTGAATTCAAAGGCCCCGGTATGGGGGTTATAGACGGGGACCCCGAGGACATCGGAGGGCAGAAGATCGCTGGTGAACTGGATTCGCTGAAAGGCGGAATGGATGGACATGGCCAAACTTTGGGCCAAGATCGTCTTGCCCACTCCTGGGGCATCCTCGATAAGGAGATGACCTCTGGCCAACAGGGTGATGACGGCGCAGGAGATGGCTTCGGGTTTGCCTTTTATCACCAGCCCTATATTGGTATGGAGGGCATCGATCTTTTGGCGGACCTTATCCGATTTCTTTTCTTTTTTCTTAATGCTGGAAACGGCCATGGATCCCTTTTTTATCCTAGAATTTTGTTCTAATTTTACCAAAAATAAGATGCGGGAACAAGGGAAAAGCTTGACTCGACGCTGCAACCCCCTTACTATCTGTCTGTAACGACAAGAAGAAATCTGTGTTCACGGGACCCGCACAAAAGAGGGAATAAGGGAGGGTAGGGCACCATCCCCCTAATCAGGCTACCAAGGAGGAAAAACAATGGGAACAGCCGAAGGGAAAGGGGCTGTATTTTCAAGGAAACGGTTTGTTTGGGTGGTCTTATCTGCTGCGTTATTAACATTACTTGTCATCGTGCTCTTTCAGAATGTCCGTTGTGGGGAGGAGTTAGCAACGGCTCGGAAAGAAGGGGAAGCCCTTCAAGCGAAGCTGGATGCCTTGCAGAGTCGTTCCGTAGTGCCACAGGGGGATGCAGGTCAGTTAAAGGAGCAAGGTTTTTCGAAACTGGAGGAAGATTTGGCTACTGATCTGATGCAGCACCGAGAGCTAATTCCGTATAAAGGGGTGCTGGGTGGGACCATGGGGTTTTACTCTCAGAAGGATATCCATGTCCTGACCTCACGCTGGGTCCTGGCTTCTTTTGAAGACGGGCACATCGGCGGACATATGTTCTTGGAGTATGCCGTCTCACCAGGAGGGGAGATTCAGTGGAAGGTCATATCGTCGTATTTAGATTAAAGGCCCGTTTTTCGTTAACGGCCGATTTGGGTGATGGGTCTTTCCCCAATTCACAGAAAAGACCTATAAAAGAGAAGCCTATATTTGTCCCTCATTTCGGTTATAGAGCTACTGCCATTTGAGTAACCGCTCAACCACGAGGGTAGTAGTGCCTTGATTATTTTGTTCGTTGACTTCCTTGATCAATTCTCGACGATCCGCGATGACCGTAATGGTATAGGTGCCCCCCATTAACCCGATTAAAGGGGCGGTGACGGTTTTGGTTTCGCCGGGGGCCAGAGAATCTATTACCTTTATGGAAAAATTTACGTCTCCCACTAGAAAGGCCACCGGAACGGCATTGACCGCATCGCTCCCCAGGTTCTTCACCGTGGCTTGCACCTTCGTATCCTGTCCCACCTTGATATGGGCATTGCTTAAAGACACGGAGACAACGGCCACGTCAACCTTCGGCAGCGATATAGGCTGCGATGAAGAGGTGATGGCTAATTGTTTGGTGATGGTGTTGTTGTTCTCGTTGGTCTCCGGTATCTTATTATGGGGATCAACGATTGCCTTTATGGTAAAGGTCCCCTCTTGGTCCGCTTCAGAGGAGGCATTCACCGTATAACTGGCACCAGCTCCAATCTCGGTTATTGTGCCGGCGGCCACCTCATCGGTATTGGAAAACACCTTCCACTCTATATTTTTTAAGGCAACGGGCGAATAATTGTGGACCACGAACCCCCCGCTGATCACCTCCCCCACATTGGGGGTCTTGTTATCGATCCAGATATCCGTTGCCGCCAGGTCTACATCAACGCCTGAGGGAGTGCTTTCTCCTCCTGTTGCAGCGTTAACAGAAGTCTCGATACCAACATATTTCATCATATAATTATTGGACTGATTGGCATCGCTGGTCTGCATACCCTGCCATTTTACCGAACCTACTGATGCGGCTATTTCATACACCCCCTTTCTTATGGGCGTATAGTCTATGGAGAGAGAAGAGTCACTTCTGGCCTTTATCTTCGGTACGACCTCTTTAAATTCTTTCCATCCCAGCTCCGGATGCGGCCTGCCCGAACCCTTGGGCCTTACCACACAATCAATCGTAATGTTTTCAGCGTCGAGCTGACTCACGTTTCGCAAAACAACCGTAAATACCCTTTTCTTGCCGACATTCAGAGGCGGCTCTGTATTTTCTATATTCACGACTGCTATATCAGGCTTTTTAAAATATTCTTCTTTTGCTTGCTGTTCGGCCTGCCCTAAGCGACTGGCTACGGTATCAAAATCGCCTATCCTGAATACCGCGCTATTGTTCGAAGGGTTGGCGTCTTCTTTCGGATATACTTCCGCTACCACTTTTACATGGTTACTCACCATGAATCCCTTATTACTTAACGTTTTGAAATACATTTTAAATAATTTAGAGCTGGCCGGTGGAATGGTATCGCCAATCTGACTTAGACCTTGAGTAACCGCCCTTTGCCTTCCCTTGGGATCGGTCTCTATCCAAGAAGCCGTGAAGTGGACTTGACCACGGGCACTTTTATTGCCCTGATTATGGACCCATACGCCCAGATAGTCGCTCGCCATAAAATTTTGTTTTTCGAGAAATATGTCTGTATCCTCTATTACAAGATCAACGCCTTCTACCAGAGGTTTATCTTCTATAGGTTTTTCCGTCACCTCTTTCTTTTTGACCGTAATCCCTACGTTGCTGGTATGCATAGATTCACTCTCATCCGACTCCGCGATCTTATTATGAGGATCGACAATACAGTAGATATCTGTATAGATATAATCTGTTTTCTTAACTGACCAGCTAAGTGAAATTGTTTCTTTGGATTCTTTTTTTATAGTAACTGTTTTTTTGCCAATTTCTTGCAGGTCTTTATGTCGAGGGTCAGCCTTGTTGTAGAAGAAAGCGACCTCAACACCCCTCAGTCCCACATTACTTAAGTTCTCTATCTCTACTTCTATAGTGATAGCCTCGCGTTCCAGATATTCTTTCTTATGGGGGGAAATAGAAATCCCGCCGATTTTTAATAGCTTTTGTATAGGCCTTACTTCCACAAAAACGAGATCCTCGTTGTTTGCTTTTGTGTTTTCGGTAATGCTTCCCGTTGGGTCAAGGACAGTCTCAATCCTATACCCTTTGGATTGAGCGCCCTGGGGCAGCGCTAATTGTGGTAAATTAATCTTTTTCGATTGCGGCGATCCTGGATTAAGGATAGGGAAAACAACTAATCTTTGCCAACCTAATTCGTCAATTTTAACCAGCAATTCCACATTCTCTGCCGCCAAATACCGAGAGCCGGCAAATACCTCAATGCTTACAGAGTCTGCTTCGGTAATGACGGACGAAGGATAAATGTTCGGCCTGCGAGGAAAATATAAATCAGGCATAACTTCTTGCTGGATGGTTGCTGTTTCCTGAGTTGCTGGCTGGGCTTGTTGCTGAAGATAATCAATAACACTTTGGGGAAAGACTACCTCCACATCTTCTATGCCAAAACCCCACCCTGTTAAATTTTTTGTCTCGTGAGTAAAAAAGGGCTCCTTTTTAAAAAAATCTACCTTTATGCTCCGTGAACCTGTGCCTACGCCCACTGCTTTAACATGGGTTTCATTACCTAAAAATATCCTGTATCGCTTACCTGCTTGAATGGGAACATTAATAAATCTTACCCATCCTTTTTTTGCAACCTTGGCATCACAATCAATAGCATCCCAGGCAGTGGTAGCTATCTCCCAGACAACATCCAAGGAATCGCCTACTACAGGAATTTCACCTATCAAAGCTCCTGCAGCAGCTGTTGTCATCTCTGCAACAAAATCCCAGGACTTCCAGGTTTCTTTATCTGTATCAGCAAATATCGTAGCCTTTCTCAGCGCATCAGACCAATCATAATCTGTGCTATCTTTAAGTCCTGCTGCCAGTTCAATCTTATAATTTGTATCTGCCTCGCCTATCCCGAAAGAATCTGCTAAACCAAAACATTTTATTTTTGCCCTTATTTGAGAAGCAGTAAACGAGTAACCTGCGGGCAAACCCTTTATCTCAAAGTCAACGTAAAAAACCCCTTTCACCCATGTCTCTACATCTCCTATCCAGGCGTTGGCATATACCCATGTTTTTGCATTTTTATGAAAATCCCATTCGTAGGCATAATTTGAATCTACTTGTTCAACAGGAACACCTGAGATTTTTTTGGGCCCTTCTTTGTGCTCTTTGTCAATTATAAAATCTGTATTTACGATCTTGACCTCAGGATAGATGTTTTGAGCCCAAAGATTACAAGAGATCAGGCATAAGTAACAAGTTATTAAAGCCAAAAAAATCTTCATCATCTTTTTCTCCTGGTATTATATTTCATTACATTTTCACCAAATTCGCTGGCTTTTTTTACATTCCAGCTTTTTTTATGGGCCTGTACCAATACCTATGATACGAACCTTGTCATCGGTTCCCTTTACCACCCTTATGAGAAAGCCGTTCCGCCCCGATTTTATCGTCCAATTTTCCTCACGGAGCTGTATGTCAAGCGTTACCATATAGGTGCGAATACCCAATGTTGCCCCGGCATCGCCATGATCAGCGGTATAAGGGGCTCCTGCCCGGTGCAATCTCTTCACATCGATGATGGTTAACGCATCAATATTCTGATGTGCTTTCAACCATGATTCATAATCATCCCTTGGTTGAAAGGCAACTGCCGATCCGTCGGCATTGTAGAGGACGATCTTACACTGCCCCAGCATCTCGTAGGCCTCGTGATACTGCCTCCGGGCGATGGCCTCATAATATTGGATAATGGTTTTGATATAATCGTCTTGTCCTTGAGATCTCAGGTCCGTGTGGTCTCCTGACACCGTCTCGGCCGGAGACTTTACCCCCTCTATGGTAAAAGACCCGCTCAGGTCACGGATGGTGCTGTTGCGGGCATCGTAGATCATGATCCTCACCCGTTCGGATTTCGCTATCCCGAAACCGGTCACAAAGCCAACCGGGATCTCCCAGAAGATCTTCCCGCATCTGGCATCTATCTTATTGTCCCCGCCGGATTCCACGAGCCCCTTGTCTTTGCCCCCAATCGCTGCCGCGATATAGACCTCATCTACGCCCTGGGATTCCCAGCGGATTTCATACGTCTTGCCTTCCGTCCACACTTCTCCACCATGAGGCGAAATAAGGTTAATGGAAGGCTTTGCGTCCTCTTTCAGCCCTGCGATTGTGTATTCTTTAATGACAGCTCTATTACTACATACCGTTCCGTTGGGAGAGAGTGGCGACGTCGCATACGAATTCGCTGAGGCAAAAAGGGGTCCGCCGATATGTATGGGGGAAAAGATTATGATGAGTATCGTGAGCGCTATGGATTTTCTTATTTTTAAAAGCTCTCTAGTCATGACCCATTTTAAATAGCAGGGGGAGCTCGCCATGTTTTTAATCTTCGAGACGCTTTTGCTCATGTTAGACACCCTTATG
>CAZMFG010000072.1:0-11109 GCA_964565525.1 uncultured Thermodesulfobacteriota bacterium | reverse complement strand
TACTGATAAAGGCCATAGAGAGAAGTCAGGAAGCCCAGGATAACGACTGCCAAGGCGACCCAGCGCTGTTCTTTAGGAGAAATGATCTGAGCTATGAGAAAAAAAATCACCATATAGCCGACCAGTTGGAAAAAGAAATCGCGGCTAACAGTATAATCTATGGAATGAAAGGCATAAAAGATGGCCAGAATGAAAAAGGCCGCAAGGGGGAGGGGAAAAGCGACCTTCCTGATCTCCAAAGCCCCCTTTGTTATCCCTCTATAAAACCAAAGAAAGAGGGCCCAGCATAAGAGTATCATCTGTAAGGTAGGGGACCAAAAGAATATATAGGGGGAAAAAAGGGTGACAGCGAAGAGAGAACTGATGATTAATACGAATATAGCCTTAATAATACCTCCGGATATCCATAGATGATTGGCGTGGATTTAGCGCAGGTTCTCCCAGTTTCCCGTGTGCCAGCTTGTATCGTAATATTCTTGTGTTCCATTCTGATTTACTCTAAAACGCGTATACTTGTCATCCGCCTGTTTCCCACCCGCTGTGGCAGTGGCAGTGACCGTGAATGTAGGGGGGGGGCCGGCTGCGGCTACCACACTTATAGTATAATTATTCCCCGCCATATTTGGGTTGCATCCGGCCAATAAACCTGCATCAAAATCTGCTGCATTACGATACGCACCCGTCTCTGCCCGGAACATCTCCTGCGCAGCCCTGACCGTCTCTAAGGCGGTAAAGGCATCGGAGCGGCGGGATCGGGTGACATAATCATTGTAGGCGGGAATGGCCACCGCTGCCAGGATACCCACGATGACCACCACGATCATCACTTCAATAAGCGTAACCCCCTCTTTCCCCCTCATCATTATCATTCTTCCCCTGTTTTCATGTGCGTAGGATCGTAACGGCAAATACACTGAGCAAAACCAGCATCTACTCTATTTTTATTTGTATCAAGCGGCAATAGTACGAACATGATTCGAGAATTAGGCGTTCGCCCAAAATCTCTTGCGTCAACCTTATTGCCTACCTTTTCGGAATAAAAATAGCATCTATAGTTGTACCAGGACCAGAAATCGTCCAACTTTTAACATAACCTCTTTCTATATCATAAGTAAGAATCATCGTTAACTTCCCGAAATTACTTGCTTCGGTACTTTCGAGGTTCAGGCTGGACTTGAAGTTAGCGACGATAGCCAGATTAAAATTTGTATCCGAAAGATCCTTTAAATAAATATCCGCGTATTCTACGCTGTAGAAGGCAAGATTATTGGCACCATAATTTGACGATGGAAAATACGTCACTGCTGCATGATACTCACTTGCACCCGTGGCTACGGCATCGAAGACAGCCAGCACCTGCGACATCTTCGCCCTGCTGACATAGTCTTGGTAGGCCGGGATGGCGATGGCGGCCAAGACCCCTACAATGGCCACTACGATCATGAGCTCGATAAGGGTGAAACCTTTCTTTGAGTTCATGTCCCTTTTCACCTTCCTTGCCTCCCCTCTCATCCATGCCACTACAACAGATGAAAAGAAGGGGCTGTCAGGTCTTGAAGTATCTCTATAGCCTATGACTTCAAGACCTGACCAACCCTTATACTCCTACATACCCTACTGCATGCACCCATTTTTTTCTTTTAACTTCTAGCTTCTACTTTCTCGGCAGAAATTTGCCCGGTACGTTGCCAGCCCAGGTCTTCGAATAACCCTCGCCGCCAGTATAGTGGACCTGCAAAATCAAGGTGTTACCTTCGACCGGAGTTAAATTGTTGAGCGTTGCTGTGAAATTACAATTATTACCGCTATCATCCGTATTGTCATAGGCCCAAGTACTAACATACTCTCGACTCACAGAAGCAAAACCAGAAACGTTGGTATAAGGAGCGGTGGCATTATTAGCGAAATACCCTGTAGCAGCATGATACTCCGATGCCGCTTGGCCCAGGGCATCCATAGCCGCTGAGACTTCAGTAAGTTTCGCTTTGACCGTGTAATCGAGGTAGGCCGGGATGGCGATGGCGGCCAAGATGCCGACGATAGCCACCACGATCATGAGCTCGATCAACGTAAAACCTTTTTTGTTCCTAACCTTCTTTAACATGTCCTTCCTCCTTAATTAATTTTTTATATACTCATACATTAGGTCATTCCTCATTGGGTAATCTCCACTCTACCCCCTGATTATAAGGTCTTGACGGTGCACTTCACCCCCTTTCTCTGAGTAATCACCCCTGATATGAAGCAAACATCATGCCATAATAACCGCACCGTAACCCCTTGAAAATCCTCACCTTGCTCTCTTCCCCATCAAAAAAAAGGCATGAAGGTGACAATTTTGGTCCTTTCTGGTGACAAATAACGGCCCTTGCATGCCCCAAACCCTTTATCGCCTTACACAGCCCACTCCCAATCCGCGGACTTCGAGCTTTCCATTCCCCGTCTTCTGTGATAGCATTATAGCATGGATTTTCAAGAATACAATAGCTTTAATGGCGAAAGAGAACGAAAACAAAGGGCAAGGAAATCCTACGTGCTGTTCGTTCCCTGCCTCATCCTCGCCTTTTTGCTGATCGGGGTGGGGATGTATCTCTATTTCTCCTTCACCCTCCCCCCCATCAAATCGTTGGAGGACTACAAACCGCCCATCATCACCAAGGTCTTCTCCGCAGAGGGGGAGTTGGTCGGGGAGTTCTGCAAGGAGCGCAGGATCGTCGTCCCCATAGAGGCAATCCCCAATGTCCTCAGTCAGGCCTTTGTGGCCGCCGAGGATGCCGATTTTTTCAAGCACAAGGGGGTCTCTTATCTCGGCATCCTGCGGGCCATGGCCAGAAACATCCTGGCCGGCAGGATCATCCAAGGTGGAAGCACCATCACCCAACAGACGGTCCGCTCCATGGTCCTGTCCAGGGAGAGGACCTTGTCCAGAAAGATCAGGGAGGTCATGCTGGCCCACCGGATAGAAAAATATCTCACCAAGGAGGAAATCCTCTATATCTATCTGAACCAGATCTATCTGGGGCACGGGAACTATGGCGTGGAGGCGGCCGCCCGTGACTACTTCGCCAAGGGGGCTGCGGAGCTCAACCTTGCGGAGGCCGCCCTGCTGGCGGGCCTCCCCCGCGCACCGGAGAACTATTCGCCGATCCATCACTTCCAACAGGCCAAACAACGCCAGGCCTATGTCTTGGGGCGTATGGTTGAAGAAGGCTACATCACGCCGCAAGAGGCCGATGAGGCCCATCAGGCCCCCTTAGAGATCCAATCGAGGGAAAATAAATTTCTCCACATCGCACCCTATTTCACCGAATACGTCAGGATATACCTCCAGGAACTCTATGGTGAGGAAGCCCTCTATACCCAGGGTCTCCAAGTCCATACCGCGCTAGAGCTGCAAAAACAGAAGGCGGCCCAAGAGGCCCTGCAGACCGGGCTGACGAACCTGGACAGGAGACAGGGCTATCGAGGGCCGGAAAGGGTATTAAACAAAGATGAAATTGACGCCTTTTGCCAAGAAGTGGCCGAGAAGCTCACGGAAAATCCTATCAAAAAAGGCGAGGTTTATCCGGGGGTGGTAACGGGGTTTTCCAAAGACAAGAAACAGGTATTGGTGAGGATCGGCGACAAAAAGGGGTACATCCCCTTCGAGACGATGCGGTGGGCGCGAACACCTGATCCCGAGGTGAACTATAGTGATGCCCAGTTGAAGGATCCCAGCCAGGCCCTTAAGGTGGGATACGCCATCCAAGCACGGGTGCAGGCGGTTCCCTCCAAGGGATTATTGAAGCTGGAATTGGAACAGGAGCCTGCGGTCCAAGGGGCGCTCATCTCTCTGGAGATCCCCACGGGATACGTGCGTGCTATGGTGGGGGGGAGGGATTTCTTGAAGAGCCAGTTCAACCGCGCCCTGCAGGCCCACCGCCAGCCCGGATCCGCCTTTAAACCCGTCATCTATGCCGCCGCCCTGGACAAAGGGTTTACCCCCGCCTCCATCATCATCGACTCACCCGTCATCTACGAAGACGCCCTCAAGGATGAAGACTGGAAGCCCAAAAACTTTGAAGATAAATTCTACGGCCCTACCACCCTGAGGACCGCCTTGACCAAATCCAGAAATGTGGTGACCATCAAGGTGCTCCGTGATATAGGTATCCCCTACGCCATCAAGTATGCCCAGCGGCTGGGAATAGAATCACCGTTGGCCCCCGATCTCTCCCTCGCCTTAGGGTCCTCTGGGGTCACCCCTTTGGAACTGGTGAGGGCCTATGCGGTATTTGCCGCCCGCGGCCACCTCCTCAAGCCCATCTTCATCACAAAGGTGATGGACCGGGATGGAGAGACCCTGGAGGAAAACCACCCCTGGCCCTTGGAGGCAGATCTGGGAAGGCAGGTGGGGACAATCATCGAGGAGGACCTCAAAACGGGCAAAGAGGGGGTGTGTCCTCAGGTAATCAGCGAGCAGACCGCATACATCATGACGAGCCTTCTCGAGGGGGTGGTGCAGGGGGGAACCGGTCAGCGGGCGAAGGCCTTGGGGCGTCCTTGCGGGGGTAAGACCGGCACCTCCAATGAATATACAGACGCCTGGTTTGTCGGCTTCACCCCGGACCTGATCGCCGGTGTGTGGGTGGGTTTTGATGAAAACAAGCCCTTGGGGAAATTCGAGACGGGCTCCCGCACCGCCTCTCCCATCTGGGTATCCTATATGCAAAAGGCCGTAGCGGGAAGACCGGTAAAAAATTTCTCCATCCCAGAGGGAATCTTTTTTGCAAAAATCAATCCCCAAACCGGGCTCCTCTGTCCCCCCGGCGCAAAAGATTGCATATTTGAGTGCTTTAAAGAAGGAACCCAGCCCACGCGGTATTCCAGCGAGGCCTCATCAGGCGATGAAGAAGACTTCTTAAGATCGGATACCATCTGGGGGAGAGACTAAAAAGAGATATTCTCATTGCCTCCCCGCATGCCATCCCTCACAGAGATTCAACCCCGTTTGCACAAAAACAACCTCCGTATCCGCTGCACCGTTCAGACCCCAAAACAGGCCACAGAGTGTCCAGGAGAAACTTCCGTTAAAACCGGGCTCTGGCACCTGCACTGCTCCTGCACGTAAGGACACCGGGATGCAAAGGGGCATCCTACGCAGGGAGCAAAGAGGCTGGGCGGTTCTCCCGCAGGGGGGGGTGCAAGCCCGCGTTGATTGGGGTCTGGCTGGGGGATGGCATTGAGCAGGACTTGAGTATAGGGGTGGAGGGGCTGCTGATAAATCTCCTCCCGGGAAGCAAGCTCCACAATCCTTCCCAAGTACATCACGGCCACCCGCCGGCTGATATGCCTCACCACGCTGAGATCGTGGGATATAAAGAGATAGGTAAGATGGAATTTTTCCTGGAGTTCCTGCAAGAGATTCAGGATCTGGGCCTGAATGGAGACGTCCAGGGCCGAGACCGGTTCATCAGCGACGATAAAACGGGGGCGCAAGGCAAGGGCCCTGGCAATACCGATGCGCTGTCTTTGCCCCCCACTGAACTGGTGCGGATAGCGGTCGAGGTAAGCTTGTTCTAAGTCCACCTCTGCTAAGAGTCTCTTGACCTCCTCCTCCCGCTCCCTCCTGCTCTCAAAGACGCGGTGTATGATCAACGGCTCCTCGACGATCTCTCTGACCCGTTGGCGGGGATTGAGGGATGAATAGGGGTCTTGGAAGACGATCTGGGCCCTTTTGCGCAGCCGGCGCAGGCGCCCCCCCTGAAGCCCCCCAATTGCCTCCCCTTCGAAGTAGATATCTCCCCCAGTGGGATCTTCCAGCCGCAGGAGCAACCTCCCCAACGTGGATTTACCGCAACCGCTCTCACCTACCAAACCCAGGGTTTCCCCTTCTTGAATGGAGAGGTCTACGCCGTCCACCGCCCTGACCACACCTTTGGCAGGCGCAAAGGGGCCGTGGGATAGAGGGTAATACTTCTGTACCCCCTGTGCCACAATCAGGTCTTGATTATCAAGCATAGAGCCAACACCTCGTCTGGTGTCCCGCGCTAAGGCTTATGAGAGGGGGCACCTCCTTTCGGCAAATCCGCTTGGCCGAGGGGCAGCGGGGATGAAAGCCGCAGCCGGCTATCTCTTCGAGGGAGTTGGGGACAGTACCGGGGATGGGACGCAGCTCGTGCACGGCGGAGAGCAATCCTATAGTATAGGGGTGTTTGGGATCGTTGAAGAGGGCCTGGACATCGGTATATTCAACTATCTTACCCGCATACATGACTGCGCAGTTATCCGCCGTCTGGGCGATGACCCCGAGATCATGGGTGATCAGGATCATCGCCAATCCCCGCTCCTCCCTTAACCGCTTAAGCAGTGCCAATATCTGGGCCTGAACCGTGACGTCCAACGCCGTGGTGGGCTCATCGGCAATCAGAAGCGTTGGGTCCCCGGCTAGGGCCATGGCGATCACGACCCGCTGCCTCTGCCCGCCGCTGAGGTGGTGGGGGTAATCCGTCATTCGATGTGCGGCATCAGGCATACCCACCGAGTTGAGAAGCTCGATCGCCTTCTCCCTCGCCTCTTTCCTGGTGAGTTTTTGGTGCGCACGGAGGGCCTCGAGAACCTGGCCCCCGATGCTGAAGACAGGATTGAGGGAGGTCATAGGCTCCTGGAAGATCATCCCGATCTTCCCCCCCCGGATGGTGCGCATCTGTTGCTCATTCAGGGAGAGGAGATCCCTCCCCTGAAAGACGATCTCCCCCCCCACGATTCTCCCCCTGGGCCTGGGTACCAAGCGAAGAATGGAAAGGGCGGTCACACTCTTGCCGCACCCCGACTCCCCCACCAGGCCCAGCGTCTCCCCTTTGCCCAGCCCCATATCAACATCATCCACTGCCTTGACCACACCCCATCGGGTGAAAAAATAGGTCTTCAATCCCTTCATGCTGAGTAGGCCGTTGTTCCTGGTTTTATCCGCCGTCATTAGCTGATTGCCTCACAGCCATGAAAATAACACGGACGGAAGAAAACAAAAAGGTCTTCTTCGTAAATAAAGAAGACCTAGACTACTCTCTGGTGCCGAAGGCGGGACTCGAACCCGCACAGGCATACGCCCACTAGACCCTGAACCTAGCGCGTCTACCAGTTCCGCCACTTCGGCATAAATCCATTGCAAAAACCTATGAGGTAACCTATACTAATCCATCGCCCCTGTCAAGGAAATGAGGAAGCCTTCATGAGGATCATCAACGACCTCACCTTTGCCAGCACGGATTTCTCCTCTCCGGTCGTGACCATTGGAAGCTACGATGGCCTCCATCTCGGCCATCAAGTAATCATTAAACGGGTCATAGAGCGGGCCAGAAGTGAAGGTGGTGATGCAGTAGTCCTCACCTTCGAGCCCCATCCCGTTAAGTTCTTGCACCCCGAGCTGAAGATCCCCCTCATCACCCCCAATCAAAAAAAGATGCTGCTCTTGGAGCGGTTTGGGATCGATTGCACCATCAACCTCCCCTTTACCACGGACCTCGCCCACCTATCCGCGGAGGAGTTCATCGAGGAAATAGTTCTGGACCGCATCGCCCCCCGCTGGGTGGTGATCGGATTTAATTTCACCTTCGGCAAAGAACGAACGGGGACGGCAGCGGATCTCAAAAAAATGGGGGAAAGGCTCGGCTTCGGGGTGGATATCGTCCCCCCCTTCACCGTGAATGATCACGTGGTCAGCAGTACCCGGATACGGGAGCTGATCGCGGAGGGGAGAATCCAAGAGGCCAACCGCATGCTGGGCAGGGACTTCTTCATACTGGGAAAGGTCATCCACGGACATGCGCGGGGAAAAGGCTTGGGCTTTCCAACCGCCAACTTGAAAATCACCTCTGACCTCTACCCCAAAAAGGGGGTCTATGCCGCCACCGTCACCCGGGGAGAAGAGACCTATACCGGCGTGGTAAACATCGGGACGAACCCCACGTTCGGCGATCAAGAATTTGCCGTCGAGGTCTTTCTCTTTGACTACCAGGGGGACCTCTACGGCAAGGAGTTGCAGGTTGCCTTAGTGGACAGGCTCCGGGATGAACAGACCTTCCCCTCGCCTGATGCACTGGTGCGCCAGATAGAAAAAGACATCCACAAGGCACAGGAGATCCTGAGGGGAACATGAAGCATTGGAAGACGTGGCTCGGATTTATCATCAGCGGGGTAATACTCTACCTGGCCTTTCGCAGTATCGACGTTCGTCTATTGCTGGAAAACCTTCAGGGGGCCGACTATCGTTATCTGATCCCCATCGTCGCCATCATCTTCCTCTCCATGGCCCTGCGATCCCTCCGGTGGGGCTATCTCCTTCGGCCCATCAAAAAGATCGGGTTTCACAGCCTCTTTGCAGGCATGATCATCAGCTTTATGGCCAACAACGTCCTGCCGGTGCGCATGGGAGATGTCCTGCGGGCCTATATCATCGGTCGCAGTGAGCGGATTAGGAAGAGCGCCTCATTTGCCACCGTGGTGGTGGAAAGGCTCTTTGACGGCCTTACCGTCTTGGGGCTGCTCGCCGTAACCCTGACCTTCATCCATTTGCCTGCGGGAAGTCTTACATTCAGAAAAGGGCTCATAGTGGGGGGATACATAACCATGGCCATCTGCGGTTTCGCCTTTGCCATACTCTTACTCATTAAAACCCGCACGAGGTGGTTGCTCAAGATCACCCTTTTTATCACCCGTCCCTTCTCTTGGAAGATGGCCAGAAACGGCATCTCCAGCATCAAATCCTTCAAAGAGGGGCTCCTCTCCGTGGACAGCACCAAGACCATGCTGATTGCCTCCCTCTATTCCCTCGTTATCTGGGCGGTCTTCGCCTACTCCATCTATCTCATGGGGCTTGCCTTCGGACTCCACCTCTCCGTCACCGCCGCGGTGATGGTCCTGCTGGCCATCTGTCTGGCCATGATGATACCCTCAACACCCGGTTTCATCGGCCCCTATCACGCCTCGGTGGCCTATTCCCTCGTCCTCTACCACATCCCCCTGGAGAAGGCCCTGAGCTTCTCTCTCGTCTTCCACGCCACCAACTATATCCCCATCACCCTCGCCGGCTTCCTGTACCTGTGGAGACACCATTTGAGCTTGAGAAAGATACGGGAAGAGGAAGAAAAGGCCTTGGGCAGTGGGAAGCGTCGAAACACCCTCCTTCGCAAATCGTTGCCGCGCTGACCCTTCAGGGCGCTGAATCCCTTCCACATCACCGAGCTTCCAATTAAATGCCGGGGTACCTTTTTATTAAGATTCACCCCTCCATAACCTTGAAACACACCGATGGATGCACATATTACTAGTACGTCTATCCACCAAAGAAGCCTAAAATATTATGGGTGAGGAATATATGGGTGGGACAGAAAGAGGGAACGATGGCACGGGCCAAGGTACTAGAACTCAAAAAGGAAGACAAGCGATATCTCAAATGCCCCTGGTGTGGGCAGATGGTACTGTATTCGCGCAGGGCGGGACATAGTTGCTTTAAATTTCATCTGAGCGAAATCGAGAGAAATGCCAAACAGATGAATAGGGAGTGACGGGCAACAAGCAACGCCCTGTTTCCAATCATCAACACAGGAAGTTATCGATCCTTAAGCCTTCGTGACGGGATGAGTGCGACAGGACAGCACTTACTTTGGTGACGGGCTGTTGCGAGCAATATTCTGAAACTGTTTAACAAGCAGATATCCGCCCCACGCAAAGGTGCCGAGCATGAGCACGATGCCAATGAAGTACGAGAGAGAGGCCAGCGTGTGGTCGTACTGTAGCCATCCCAGCTTGCGCAGCAAGTATTCCCAGTCGTGGTAATCGATGACGTCTTTGCCCGTCACGCCCCCCAACAGCATCAGCTTCAAGGCCCGGGCATCGTTGATGTACGGGGCGATGTCCATGAAGTTTTCACCGAACCACCACAGGGCCACCGAGGCCCCGAAGGTATCTCTCGTCTTGAACAGCAGGACCGCAAAACAGATCAACGGCATGAGCAACTGCCCCAGCGTCCCACCGAGGGTCATTATAAATTTCCCAAAGGGACGAAAGATAATGTGCCCGGCCTCGTGGAAGGGGAGATTGACGAGGTGTAAGAAGGATTGTGCAGTATAGTTGCTCTCCAGAGGGGTGAGGATAAATTTCCACCCCCAGATAAAGATGACCAAAAAGACAATCACCCTGCCGCCGAAAAACAGGGGGTTGACCCCGGGCTTGACGAATAGGAAAAGCTCCTTCAGATAGCTGCCGAACGGTGTTCCCTCTTCCTCCTCGGTGATTGGAACTGCGTGGATCTGGCCCCTCTCCCCTTCTCCTTCAGGGGCATCTTGTAACGCGACGTATTTCTCAAAGACGATGCCGCACTTTGGACATTCGACATTGCCATCAGGCTGCTCGAATTGACACTGAGGGCATATCATCCTGTGCTCCTTGCTTGATCCTGAAGCCGTTTCTCCACCACGCAGTAGATGCCCTTCCCGGCCAGGGCAGGTCTGAGGCACTTAGAGTCAGAGAGGCAGGTTGCCTTTTGTAGATCCCCGGAGTGCCATCGGTTGATCAGGCCCGGCTCCCTGATAAAAGGCCGGCTCATGGAAATGTAATCTGCGCACTGGTCGTTCACCAACCTTTCGGCCACAGCGAAGGACCTGATCCCCCCGACCAAGATAATAGGAAGGTTAACGCGTTCCTTAAAGGCGCGGGCCTCGGCCTTGAAGTACGCCTCATCCCCTTCCGTCGCAATACCCCTGCGAATAGGCATGAGGTCACCGGATGCAAAGGTGCCGCCGCTGACCTCGATGGCGTCGACCCCCGCCTCTTTGAGCATCACACTTGCTTGCAGGGAATCCTCCAGTTCGAGGCCGCCTTCCAGAAAATCCCGGGAATTCTGCTTGATCAAGACGGGATAATCCTGCCCTACCCTCTCTCGTATGCCCTGCACAACCTCTACGGGCATCCGTGCCCTGTTCTCTATACCGCCTCCATAGACATCCCCTCGATGATTGAAGGCAGGGGAGAGGAATTGACTCAATAAATAGCTGTGTGCCGCGTGGATTTGGATCCCGTCAAACCCGGCCTCGCGGGCACGTGCGGCAGCCTTGCCAAAGGCCTCGATGG
>CAZMFG010000071.1:0-11153 GCA_964565525.1 uncultured Thermodesulfobacteriota bacterium | reverse complement strand
GGATCTTCATCTCTCAGTCCTCCTTACGGTGTTTAACGGTTGCTGACCACGACCACATGCCTGTGTCCCACCTGCCCCGTGGCGAGCACGAGGGCGGCAAAAAACCCCACCCGTTCGTCATAGAGCCTTTTATCGAAGAAAAAGACCAAAATTATGGTAAACAACCCGAAGAAGGCCGAGGGAAGACGAGCAGCCACCTCATTCATTGCTCCGAGACCCTTTGCCGCCCCGGCGATAAGCCAAAACAAGAGGGGGAGGGTCATAGTATACGGTGCTCTTCAGGTAAGGGATAATCCATCCCTCGCCGTACAGCATTTCCTTGGCTACCTGGGCATAACGAGGCTCGTCGGCATTCCACAGGTCCCCCTCCCCTAGATAAGAAAAGAACGCCCGCAAATATCGCGAGAATGATAATATACAGCGTTATCTTCATCATCAGCAACCCTTCATGCAGAAATTGGAAAAATCACGAACCACCTTTTCGCCGACCATAGAATCGCACCGTGAGGTAAAGGAGGACTATCAGAAAACTCAAAGCCACTGCAACGATCACTATGCGGTGTAGATAGGCTGCTACAATCTCTTGATTATTCCCCACCCAGTAACCCACTAAGGCCAGGGTTGCCACCCAGATTCCAGCCCCCAACCCTGTAAATAGACAAAACAAGGCCAGGTTCATCCTCGCCACCCCGGCGGGAAGGGAGATATATTGGCGGATTCCTGGCAAAAGCCTCCCCACAAAGGTGGTGATATGGCCATGTACATCGAAGAAACGCTCTGCCTTATCGAGGGATCTCTTGCTGATCAATAGATAGCGCCCATACCTCTCGAAGAAGGGTCTGCCAAGTTTCAAGGCTATCCAGTAGTTGAAGAGTGAGCCTAATAGGCTTCCCAATGTCCCCATCGCGATTACCATCCACAAGTTCATCGTGCCGGTTGCCGCCAAATATCCTGCCGGAGGAACAACGGCCTCACTGGGAAACGGGAAAAACGAGGATTCTAAGAACATCAGGCACACGATGCCCGGATAACCGAGCTGGCCTATGATGTCAACGAGCCAGGCAATGATGTTGTGAAGCATCAACTCCCCCATCCTTAGGTATGGATCTGTTCATAAACAATACGAACATGAAGTGTGCTTATTCCTCATGGCCAGCTCGAGGCATGAATGCTCGCCGCAGGATCAACACGATGCTTGTTGGTGTGTTCCGGCTCGCCTGCGTCGGACCTGAGACACCTTTTTTAGCCGTTTGGATAACAAGAAAGCTTGGATAGTAACCCCTCCTAAACCGGTATCTCTCAAGAAGTTGGCTATATAATAAAGATGCCGAACGATTTTGTATACCCCTTCTTTGCAAAGACGGACATTTCGTATCAAGGCATCTTTTACGATAGTAGCAAAGGTAACGGTCTGATCGTCACCCATCCAAAAGTGCGGTCATTCTCATTGAGGTTGTAGGGCTGGATGCCAATGCTCAAAAAAGTGGTCCATAGCAGATGTCTTGCCTATAGGAAAGTGTCCGTATAACATTGATAGTTGTTTTCGGGCCTCTGATTTCGGTTCTTTGTCAACGATGACTTTCCACATGGCTGCAGCGAGCCCCGATCTGTCAGAGCCCCCTTTGCAATGTATCAGAACAGGACGGGGGGCAGTTTCAAAAATCTCCACGAGTTTCCGGGCATCTTCTTCAGTCGGCTCATGGGTTGCCGACAAATGGATATCATAGTGTTTTATGTTGTGCTGTGCGCTGACCTGTATTTCTTCCTGGTACCAGGGTTTACGCGGGTCCTCACCAAGGAGATTCACGATACTCTTGATGTTATACTTTTTGATGTAGTATTCCAGCTTGTCTCCATCGAGTCTGGCAGACCGATAGGCCTCTCCACGTGTAATCGAATGAAAATTCCCTTGCACCTGCATGTACAGACCAAAGTAGCTTGCAGGTAGAAGAAGTAATATAGCGAGTACTATAGCAGAAACACGAAACCTACGGGGAAAAGCTATTTTCATTTTTATAAGTTCCTCATAAGGGAAGTCACCCTCTTGGGGATTCTACGCTGTCTGATAGAATAAACCCTCTGAATTTGTGTATCATAATCCCCATACCTTTTTTGTTGTACGCAAGATATTAGGAAATCTCCCTTATTTTACGGTGCATGGCGGTTGCTGACCACAACCAAGCGCTTGTGCCCTACCTGCCCAGTGGCTACCACTGAAATCGAAAGGGCGGGATTTTTTGCCAGTTGTTTATAATGCCTCTCCCGCATGATACAGAGTACCCGCTGGGGTGAGCGGAGGAATTGTCTGAGCTCTTTTTCCTCTTCAAGCCACTTCATTTGGTTGTATCCCGTATAGTATATAAGATTTGTTCCCTCCATCTGATATAATCCTACTTGGTCTCCCGGCTTCATGGCGCTGACGATGGTTTGAGACAAGGGACGGGCTGATTTATATCTGTTGACTTCTGGGAAGATACGTACCGCGCCATAGAGGCTCAAGGCAAAGATAGTAGCGACGATGATATAAAAGGGAAGATCGCGGCGGCGATAGCGCTGGGCGAGGAAAGCGAGAAAACCGCCTCCTCCCGCGATGAGGGCGGTGATCAACCCGATCTCCCGGGGATGCTCCAGATAGAAGCTCCCTTTCAAGGCGGCTACAATGGGGAGGCCGATGGCTGTCAGGGCCAAGGCGATAATCAGGACAAAAAGGGGAATAGAGACGAGTTTCCGCTGAGCGCCTTCGGCCCCAAGGGGGAATTGCGCCAGGAGATATCCCACCATCAGGGCGGCTGCCGGATAGAGGGGCAACAGGTAGAGCTCACGTTTGGCCTTGAAAAGGCTGAAGGAGATAAAGATGACCACAAACCAGAAGAAGATGAAGACAAACTCCTTGTTTCTCCCCTTGGCAGAAAGGCCATAGATCAGGGCCGAAGGGAAAAAGATGATCCACGGGATGAAGTTGGCAGGAAAATTAGCCAGGTAATAGTACAGGGCCTCTCTATGTGAGGTAGTTTCAAACAGTCTCGAAGCCGTTTTTTGATAGAGGAGCCCTCTCAGATAGTCTGTCCCCCCGGACAAATATGCGAGGGCAAGCCATCCGCCGATAAGGGCCACAAAGAGGGCAATCCCCGGGATGTGGGCAGGGTCTTTAAAGAATTTCCATTCCCGCTGCATGAGAAAGTATCCACCCACCACCAAGAGGGGCACGATCGCAGCGACCTGCAATTTAGCTAATACCCCCAGGGCTATGGCACCATAGGCCAGCAGGTAGAGGACCCACCTCCCCTGCCGCTGAGAGAAGCCAATGTACAAGAGGGTGATGGCCGCAGTGGTAAAGAAGGTAAGGGTAGCATCTATGTTGGCCCGTCGGGCAAGCCAGAGGAATTCCACGTTGGTAGCCAAGATAAGGGCTGCTAAAAAGCCTACCTTCTCACCGAAGAGTCTCTTGCCTAGGGAAAAGAGGAGCAGGAGGGTGAGCAATCCGAAAAGGGCAGACGGGAACCGGGCCGCACATTCATTCATACCCCCTCTGACCGTGGCTGTTGCGGCTATCAGCCAAAAGAAAAGAGGCGGCTTGTCGGGATAGACTTCACTGTTCAGGTGGGGGATGATCCACCCCTCCCCCTGCAGCATTTCCTTGGCGACCTGGGCATACCGGGGTTCATCAGGGTTCCACAGATCCCACCCCCCCAGATTGTAGAAGAAGAGGATCCCCCCGAAGGCGATTAAGACACACAGGTATAACATTGATTTCTTCATGTTCGACCCATAGACATCAATAACGGTGCGCAGTTGATATGATCCTCCTGGACCTCATCTTTTTTGTTTGCTGACAGTATTGGTGACAAGGGCTACAGACCTCTTCATCTTCAAAAAGTGATCCTGGAAGGCGACCAGGTGCATCAGGGGTTTTTCGTCTTTGAGCCTTAAGAATTCTTTTCCATCCATGATGATGTAGACCTGTCTTCCCCCTGCCAGATAGCGATCAAGCTCGGATTCCTGGTTGACATTTGGGATCATCCGATCGAGCTCGTTGATGATGAATTCATCCTGACATTTGAAGGATATCAGTTCATCAGCGGGTCCTACGTTTGTGGCGATCTTTGCACAAAATTCATCGGGAGTCGTATGTCTGAGATAGGTGGGGGCAATATGGACGGTGAAGGTGAAGATAAAGCCCATCATCAAGATTGCCGTCACGGGGAAAAAGGCGATATACTGCCGGCGCTTGGCGAATATCAAGATCGTCACGCCGCCGATGACAAATAAAAAACCGAGCAGACTGTTCCACAACAGGTCCTCGGGATACTCGATGAGGGAAAAGATCGGTCCGAAGAGACCAGCCCCTATGGCCAAGAAGGCAAAGGTGAAGATCCCCCCTAAGGTCATCTTCTTTAAGAGAGAGTCTTTTTTATCCACCAGAAACCTGTCCCACACCTGTGCCGTCAATATGGCCAATGCCGGATAGAGGGGGAGGATATACTCGTTCCGTTTGGCACCGGCCAGGGAGAACAACAGGAGATTGCCGATGACCCAACAGACAAGGAAGAGGGATTGTTCCCCTTCTCCCTTTTTTTTCTTCCTCACAAGGTAGATTGCCACGGCCGGCAGAAAGAGGCTCCACGGGAAGAAGTGGGGGAACAGTTGGACCACGTATTGATACAAGGGCCTGCTCGGCTCCAGGGGGAAGAACTTGCGCCATATGTCCGCCATGAAGAAATTTTGTGCCTCGGATAGCCCGCTGTGGTAATAGGCATAGATGTACCAGGATACGACGAGAGCGCCGAAGATAAGGATTCCGGGCAGCACCTCCATTTTTCTGATAGCGCGAAGGTCCCTGCGCAGGAGCAGATAGGGAATAATGGTCAAGGCCGGAAAGGTCAGGCCCGGAGGTCCTTTGGTCAAACAGGCCAGGGCGACGAAGAGATAAAAAAGGATATAATATCTCTTCCCCGCCTGGTAATAATAGGCGAGAAAAAAGGTGAGAAGTGAGAGGGTGACAAAGAGGGTCAGAATGATGTCCTCTTCAGCCATCCTGGTACGTTGTATGTAAAAAAGGCTGGTGACGAGGATGAGGGCGGCAAAAAACCCCACCCGTTGATTGAAAAGCCTCTTGGCGAAGAAAAAGGTAACCACTACAGTGAGCAGCCCCGCCAAGGCAGGGAAGAGCCGCGCAGCCCAAACACTGGGACTTCCGACGAGGAGGTACCCTGCAGAGATGAGCCAGGGGAGAACAGGGGGTTTCATGATGTAGGGTGTGCCGTGGAGATAGGGGACCAGCCAATGACCGTTTCTCACCATATCCTTGGCCAAGAGCATCCTGCGCGGTTCCCAAGAGGGATACATGATCCCGGTCTCGGCCAGCCTGAAAAAGAAGAGAAAGAGACAGAGGCCGCAGAGTATGATGAGCGAAAAGGCTATATCTGAGTAGATCGGTGAGTTATCCGGTTTTCCCCATGGCAGCTTCACTTCTTGCTGTCTCCACATGATTTCTCTGGGCCTATCGCCGCTATCCCTCCATAACAAAAAATAGGAGGAACTAGCTCAACGATGATTAGGCCCTTCCCCAGTGCGCCATAGTTATACCACCTGTTTTGACGATGTTCAAGTATTCTTTTACCCTGCATGAATCCTTCGAACAGGGCCGAAAAAGCCTTTGACAAGGAGAAGGGGGGTCTTGTATAAAGGCCTAAAGAAACGAGTATCTCATGGATCAATTTGTCGATCTGATCAGAACAGATATGCAGAGGGTTGAGGAGGAATTTCACCTCAAGCTTGTCTCCCAGGTCCCCCGCCTCACTGAGGTAGCGCAGGAGTTGATCAACCGGGGCGGCAAGCGATTCCGTCCCGCCCTCCTGTTGCTTTCTGCCAAACTCTGCGGCTATCAGGGGAGAGATCATATCCCCTTGGCCGCGGCCATTGAGTTCATTCACACCGCCACCCTCCTCCATGACGACGTCATCGATGACGCCGAGGTCAGGAGGGGGAGCCCATCGGCCAACAGAGAGGTGGGGAATCGGTATAGCGTCTTGACGGGCGATTTCCTCTTCTGCAAGTCACTGAACATGGGGATCAACGTCGGGAATCTTCGCATCATGCAGACCTTGATTGCGGCCACCACCGCCCTGTCGGAGGGGGAGGCCATGGAGATGGAAAAGGCGGGTGAACTGGAGGGTGTCGCGGATCTTGGGATAACCGAAGAAGAAAATCTAGCATTGATCATTAACAAGACGGCGGTGCTGATCGAGGCCGCTACGCGCATCGGGGCCATCTTGGGTGAAGCACCGCAACCGGTAGAGGAGGCGCTGGCCTCTTATGGGCAAGGGGTGGGAATCGCCTTCCAGCTGGTGGATGATTGTCTTGACTATGTGGGGGACAAAGAAGTTCTGCGGAAAGAGACAGGGACCGATCTCAAGGAGGGGAAGATCACCTTGCCCCTCATCTATACCCTGGGGCGATGCACCCCGAAGGAGAAGCAAGAGATCGAGGGGATCGTCCTCAGCGATGAGATCCCTCCCGACGGCTTGCAGCGGGTCACCGCCCTTATTGCTCGGTATGACGGCTTTAACTATACCTTCGCCAAGGCACAGCAACACGTAGACGCGGGGAAGAAGCGCTTGCAGATACTCCCCCCCTCTCGCGAACGGGATGCCCTCTTCGCAGGGGCTGACTATGTAGTGAGGAGGAGGGTCTGAGAGGGGAAGTCGTTTCTGCCCTTTTTTATTTCACCATTAGCTCTGTGTTCTTGCGGTATACTATAGAAAGACGACAAGGCCTGTCTTAATCCCTCTTATACCCCTTCCAAGCTATTCCTTCAATGTACTCTTCGGCCACCTGATGAGGCTCTAGTCCCAAGGCCTTGGCATAGGTCCTCAGGAAACCCTTGAGGTAGACCGGGGCGGGGAGGGCGTGTACATCTTCCTCTTCGATGGCCTTGAGGTTGTGCTTGCCTACCTTTGTTTCCACAGCCACCTCAGTGGGATCCAAGGAGAGATAGCGGCGAACGGCGCGCAAGGTCTCACCCGACCAGTGTACCTCATCCGTGCCCAGGGCCTCTCGGATC
The DNA here is from genome assembly GCA_964565525.1 of uncultured Thermodesulfobacteriota bacterium. GTDB lineage: Bacteria > Desulfobacterota > B13-G15 > B13-G15 > RBG-16-54-18 > JAFGNJ01. The sequence goes on along the minus strand of CAZMFG010000071.1, from coordinate 4,090 downwards.
TGCTGAGGGGTGAGGGTTCGCTGGGTAACGGTTGGGCTCGGTGGCGGCACAGTCGGCCGTTCCCCTTCCCCCCGCAGCATGAGATCGTATTCCCGTTGACTCCGCGGGTCCCTCAGCACGCGGTAGGCCTCATCCACCTTGTCACGAATCTTCTTCACCTCTTCGGTGGTGAAGAGGACCGTGATGCCGGGGTAGCCGGCGCTATAGATGGTCTTTAACTTGTCATAGGCAACACGTATCTCTTCTTCCGTGGCCTTCGGGCCGACCTCGAGGATCTCATAATAATCTTGTTCTCGCCATGATTTTAGCTGAGTGACCATTCCAATCCCCTTCCGTCTGATAATCGGACGGCGATATCCCTGATACATTCGGCGACGTCGGAGCTGGGATAATCGGAGAAAAAGGGACGCCCCCGCTGGACCGAGAGATAGACATTGTGGTCGTACAAGATGTGGCCCAGGAAGAGGAGTTCAAGCCCGAAGTATTTCCGGCACACGCTCCTGACGGCGAACCCCAGCTCCGCTTCTTTGCGATTCCGCGCCTGGTTGATAATCAGTCGAGGCCTGAATGCACTCATCCCTTTTTTGAAGACCGTCGCAGTCTCTTTGTCCTCATCCTCCACCTGCGCGAGGAGATCGACAGTGGTCCTGATCCCCTCAGGATTGTTGCCGTCCATGGCCGTCTCGATGAGCTTCTTTATTTTCTTGTTGACGGTCATATTCAGCCATCGGTGGAAGAAGACCCCCCTGATAAACCGATAAGCGTTTTCCAGGGAGGTCGGCTCAGGGGTGACAAGAAAGATCCCATTCTCTGAGATGAGAAAGAAGTCAAAGACATGGGGCGACATGCCCGTCCCCAGGTCGACGATGATGTGATCGGCATCCAGGGAGGAGATGTGGCGCATAATTTTTTGCTTGAGCCCTTGCTTGGGATTGCTCAGGGTCAGGATATCGTGGACACCGGCGATCAAGCTGAGGTTGGGTATCCCCGTCTCGGTGAGGATGCTCTTGATGTTTCGCATACCCCGCCTGATGAAGTCGTCGAGGCTCAGGGGCGGCTGCGGGACCCCCAAGAGGGTGTGGAGGTTTGCGCCCCCGAGGTCGGCATCGACCACTACCACCTTTTTTCCCCGCTCGCAGAGGGCGATTCCGAGGTTGGCGGTCACAAAGCTCTTGCCGATCCCCCCCTTTCCCCCGGCGATGGCCCAGATACGTCGTTCTTGTTTTTCCTCTTTCATCTTTTGTTCCCCTGTCTCTAGTTCCACACCCCGGCGATGGGGGTGCCGCAGTGAGGGCACTTCCCCTCGGTTATGTTGCTTTCCGCTATGTGGTAACCCAACCGTCTGATGAGGATTTTGTTACAGTGGGGGCACGCCGTGTTCTCCCCCTCCTCGCCGGGGATGTTGCCGGTATAGACGTATCTCAACCCCTCTTCCAGGCCGATCTCCCGCGCGTGCCTGATGGTCTCCGGCGAGGTCCGGGGTTTGTCCAGCATTTTATAGGTGGGGTAAAAGGCACTGACGTGCCAGGGGATCTCCGGGGAGACGGAGTGAATGAAACGGGCGATCCGCCGCAATTCCTCCTCCGAGTCATTCAGGGTGGGTATGATCAGGGTGGTGACCTCCACCCAGATCCCCAGGTCATGCATCTTAGCGATGCTCTCCAGCACGGGTTTCAGCTTCGCACCGCATACCGTTTTATAGAATTCCTCTGAGAAGGCCTTGAGGTCCACGTTGGCCCCGTCGAGATAGGGGGCGATCATATCCAGGGCCTCTGCGGTCATATAGCCATTGGTGACGAAGTTGTTCTTTAATCCCTTTGTACGGGCGATCTGTGCCGTATCATAGGCGTATTCAAAGAAGATGGTGGGCTCGGTGTAGGTATAAGAGATGCTTGCGCAGTTGGATTTCAGGGCCATGGAGACGATCTCCTCGCACGAGACCCGCTTGCCGGTTATATCCGCTTTTTCTTTAGACAGCTGGGAGATCTCGTGGTTCTGGCAGTGGAGGCAGCGGAAGTTGCATCCCATGGTGGCGATGGAAAAGGCCTTGCTCCCCGGCAGGAAGTGAAAAAAGGGTTTTTTCTCAATGGGGTCCACATTGGCCGAGATGAGTTTTTCGTAGACTTGGGAGTAGAGGACCCCCTTTTTGTTCTCGCGCACACAACAGATTCCCCTCTTTCCATCGGCGATGAGGCAGCGGTGACTGCACAGAAAGCAGCGGACCTTCTTTTTTGGCTGCTTTTTATAGAGATACGCCTCTTTCATCGCCTTTCCTTCCGGGTGAAAATGCTACCATATCCACGGATGATTATCCACAAAAGATTGTCCTTTCGCCTTGCAAATCCGCCGATATTCCCGTACCCTGAGCAGAGATGAGCGAGATGAAAAAAAAAGGGTTCGGCGATCTCGTGACGATCATGGCCCGTCTGCGGGGGGTGGATGGATGCCCCTGGGACCGCCGCCAGACCAAAGCGGACCTCAGGCCCTTTCTCATCGAGGAGGCGTACGAGATCTTGGAGGTGCTTGACCGTGGTGACGATAAGGGGCTGTGTGAGGAATTGGGCGACCTCCTCTTCCATATTGTCTTCATGGCCCGCATCGCCGAGGAGGAGGGTGCCTTCGACATCGATGATGTGACACAGGGGGTTGCCGAGAAGATGATCCGCCGTCACCCCCACGTCTTTGGCGGCTCCGAGGTCTCCGGCCCCGGCGAGGTCGAGGCCAACTGGGCGAAGCTCAAGGCCGCAGAGAAACCGCGGGAGTCTTTAATGGAAGGGATCCCCCTGCACCTTCCCGCCCTGATGAGGGCCTACCGGTTGACGCAGCGTGCCTCAAAGGTGGGGTTCGACTGGGAGAACAAGGACCAGGTCTGGGAGAAGTTGCAGGAAGAACTCCAGGAATTTCAGGGGGCCTTGGGGAGGGGGGAAGAAGAAGAACTACGGGAAGAATTGGGGGATATCCTCTTTACCCTGGTAAACCTCGCCAGGTTCATCGGGGTCGATCCCGAAGATGCCCTCAGGCGGGTCACGCATAAGTTCGCCGAGCGGTTTCAGTACATAGAAAAGCAATTGTACAAAAAGGGCAAGGATCCCCACGAGGCATCCCTGGCCGAGATGGATGCCCTCTGGGAGGAGAGCAAGGGGGAGAAGGGGGGATAACCCCTATGGAACAGCGAAAGGGAAGGCTCTACCTGGTCGCCACCCCCATCGGCAACCTGGAGGATATCACCCTCCGCGCCATCAAGGTCCTGCGCTGCGTAGATCTCATCGCAGCGGAGGATACCAGGAGGGCTCGGAGGTTGCTTGCGCGCTATCGGGCCAAGGCCCCCCTCACCAGCTTCTTCGAACACAACGAGCCGGCCAAGAAGGAAGCCCTCATCACGCGGCTCCTTGCAGGGGATGACATCGCCTTGATCTCCGATGCTGGCACCCCCGGGGTCTCCGACCCTGGGTTTCGCTTGGTCCAAGGGGCCATCGAGGCGGGGATAGAGGTGATCCCCATACCCGGCCCCTCTGCCCATGTGGCGGCCCTCGTCGTCTCCGGACTCCCCACCGACTCCTTTCACTTCTTCGGATTTCTCCCCCCCAAGGGGTCCAAACGGCAAAAAAGGTTGGAAGAGATTAACGCGGTGCGGGGGACGATCATCCTCTATGAGGCCCCCCACCGCCTCCTGCGCACCCTGGGTGATATAAAGGAGGTATGCGGTGATCGGCCAATCGTCGTGGCCAGGGAGCTGACCAAGGTGTACGAGGAGGTGATCAGGGGCCCGGTCTCCGAGGTCTTAGAGGGATTGAGGGGAAGAAAGATCAAGGGCGAGATCACCCTTGTGGTGGCCGGGAGGGGGAGGGGTGGGTAAGGGAAGGGGAGGTTTCAGGGCGATCTGCGCCTTCATCCTCATGGGGGTGGGGGCCCTCCTGGCCCAGATCATCCTCCTGAGAGAGCTCATGGTGGTCTTCTCCGGCAACGAGCTCTCCACCGGCGTGATGCTTGCGGCCTGGCTCCTCTGGACGGCCCTGGGGAGCGCCCTGTTGGGGTGGTTCTCCGATCGCATACAAGGGAAGGCCTCCTTTTTTTCCTCCATGCAATTGGT
>CAZMFG010000070.1:0-11313 GCA_964565525.1 uncultured Thermodesulfobacteriota bacterium | reverse complement strand
CGAAGATGGCCAGACCGACGGCCGCCTCAGCCGCCGCCACCGTCATCACGAAGAAGACCATCAGGACCCCATCCAGGGAATTGAGATGGTGGGAGGCGGTGATCAGGGTGAGGTTGACGGCGCTGAACATCATCTCAATGCACATAAAAATGACGATGGCATTCCTCCTGATCAAAACCCCCACCGCCCCGATGGCGAAGATCACCGCACTCACAATCAAAAAGTATATGGGCGGCACACTGGACAGCATCGCTCTTATCGCTCCTTTTTGCTCAGGATCACGGCCCCGATGATTCCCACCAAGAGGAGGATGGAGGCCACCTCAAAGGGGAAGAGGAATTTGGTAAAGAGAAGACCCGCCACCGTCTTGACATCACCCACGCGGGCTATCCGCTCAGGGCTGAACTCCCCCAGGTCACCCGGCAAGACCGCGATGGCCACCCCATAGATGAGCTGCGCAAACAAAATAAGCACTAACACCAGCCCCATCACCTGCGCGGGTGAGAGGCGCATCGGGCGCTGTCGCTTCTCTTCCTCAACGCTCAGCAGCATAATGACGAAGATGACCAGCATCATGATGGCACCGGCGTAGATCATCACCTGGACGATGGCGATGAACTGGGCGTTCAACAGCAGATAGAGGACCGCGATGCAGAGGAAGTTGAGTACCAAGAACATGGCCGAGTGGATGGGGTTTCGCCGGGTAATCACCATCACGGCGGCACCGATGGCGGTCAAGGCGGTCAGGATGAAGATGATCCAGTAAAAGACGCTACCCGCCGTCATCTATACCTCCTTCGGTGCATTGGCCAGGAGCTTCTCCTTGTCGAGGACAAGGTCCTCCCGCCGATAATCGACAAACTCATAGTTCCTCCCCAGCTTGATGGCGTTCACCGGGCAGGCCTCAGCGCACATGCCGCAGTAGATACACCTGACCGTATTGATCTCATAGATCTCAGGATACCGCTCGCCATCGTCCATTTCCACCGCCACCAAGCGGATGCACTGGGAGGGGCAGATGGCCACACAGAGCCCGCAGGCCACACAGCGGGTATCACCTCGATCGTTGCGCTCGAAGTAGTGGATACCCCTCCACCGGGGGGAAACCTCTCGCTTCCTCTCTGGATATTGGATGGTCACCGGACGGGAGAAAAACATGGCAAGGGTCAGCCGCAACCCCTTCAAGAGGGCAAAGACCCTCGCGAAAAGCAGTCCTATCCCCGTTATCAGTGACATACCCATCGCGCTACATTCCCCTCAAGACCATAATCAAACCGGTGACGAATATATTGGCCAGGGCCAAGGGCAGCAGAAATTTCCACCCGAACCGCATGATCTGATCATACCTGAGCCGCGGAAAGGTCCCCCGTTGCCAGATAAAGAAATACACAAGGATCCCCGTCTTGGCCGCAAACCAGATCCACGACAGGGAAGGCGGAAGGTTGAAGGGACCGTCCCACCCGCCAAGGAAAAGGGTAGTCGCGATGGCGCAGACCGCCACCATATGGGCATATTCCGCCATAAAGAAGAGGGCAAACTTCATGCTGCTGTATTCGATGTTAAAACCGCAGGCCAGTTCCGCCTCCGCCTCGGGCATATCGAAGGGAGTCCGGTTGATCTCTGCCAGGGCACAGATGATATAAAAAATAAACGGGAAAAATTGAAAATGATAGAAGGCATTCCAGTGCCACCCGGCCTGCTGCTGGACGATCTCGACGAGGTTGAGGGTCCCTGAGATCATCAAGACCCCCATCACGGAGAGGGCCAGGGCAAGCTCGTAGCTGATCATCTGGGCCGCCGCCCGCAGGGCACCCATGAGGCCGTATTTGTTATAGCCGGCCCAGCCGCCGAGGACGACGCCGTACTCCCCCAGGGAGGCGACGGCAAAGACATAGAGAAGCCCGATGTCGAGATTGGCAATGACGAGGGTCACCCTCCTACCGAAGAGCTCGAGGTACTGGCCGAAGGGGATCACGGCAAAGAGGGAGATCGCCGCCGTGATGCTGATCATGGGGGCGATGACGAAGAGGGGCTTATCCGCCCGGGCCGGGATTAGATCTTCCTTGAAGAAGGCCTTGATCCCGTCGGCGATGGGCTGAAAGAGGCCAAAGGGACCCACCCGGTTGGGCCCGTACCGCACCTGGATGCGTCCCAGGATCTTGCGCTCGGCCAGGGTGAGGTAGGCCACCGCTGCCATGAGGCAGGCGAAGACCGCCACTACCTTCGCAATGGTCTCAACCAAGAAATACATCAACTCCATCAGCTCTCCTACGCCTTTTCTATCCTGGCAGGTATCCTCCCATAGGCGGGGACCAGGGAACGGCGGTCCAGCTGGGGGCCCACCAGTTGGGACACAGCCACGTCATGAAGAGACAGAAAAAGTGAGAGACAATCCTTCCTCATCCCCTCCGATACCTTCACCGTCACCTCCGTCTCACCCGAGGGGGTGATAATCCGTACACGATCGCCATCTGTGACGCCTATCCGCTGGGCCTCATCGGCGTTCATCTCCAGCGAGGAGCGGGAGACCTGCGCCAATCCCTGGGCCCATTGCTGTCGGGGGGAGCCGATGAGGTGGCTCGAGAAGATACCTTCTATGGCGAGGGAAAAGGGATAACCCTTTTCACCTTTTTCACGTTCGGTCTTTATAACGCCGAAGGCCGCCTTTTTCATGAGTCCACTCCCGCCGCCGTTCCGCCACTGGGGGGCTTGCGGATCAAAGGCCATTCCTTTATACAGAGAGTTTGTTTTGGCGATCTCCGCAAAGACCTCAGGTGGAGATGCCACGGGCATCTCCTTCCCCATGAAGGATGCCACATCCGCAAAAACCTCCCCGCCCCACCGCAAACCCTCGGGGGGCTCCACGGCCCGGCGCAGGCGTTGGACCCGACCCTCGCAGTTGGTGAAGGTGCCCTCCGACTCCGCAAAGGATAGGGCCGGGAGGAACACATGGGCGCGTTCGGCCGTCTCAGAAAGGAACATATCCTGGACCACCAGAAACTCCAGGGCAGCCAGTCCCTCCTCCACCAGGAACCTGGGGAGGGTGAGGAGGGGGTCCTCCCCCACGATGAACAGGGCCTTGAGCTTCCCTTGGGCCGCCGACTGAAATTGCTCCACGGCGGAAAGCCCCTTCCCCTTGGGGCGGACATATCCGGGGAGGAGCGCAGGTGCGGCCCCCATCTCAACGACACCGACCATGTTGCTCTGCGGCCCTACCCAGTGAAACCCTTTGCCGTCCGAAAGGGCCCCGCACAGCAAGGCCAGATTGGCCAAGGCGGTAATCTGATCCACCCCGTTCGCTCGCTGACCCAGGGGCGGCGAGCAGACGAAGGCCGGCCTCCGCGCCTGGCCCAGCCATTGCGCCGCCTCCTGGAGGAGCTCTTCGGAACAACCGATCTCTGTGGCCACGGCGGGGGGGGTGAATTTCTTGGCCGCCTCCTTGAGCTCTTTGAATCCCTTGATGCCATCGACTGCCGGTCCCCAGGCCTTTTTGTTTTTGAGGAGAAGGTGGATCACCCCCAGGGCCCAGATCGCCTCTGCACCCGGGCGCAGGGAGAACCAGCAATCCGCCTCCTCGGCCAATCTCCCCTGCCGGGGGTGAAGCACGATGAGGCGTGCCCCGGTGCGCCAGAGGGCCTCCCTGATCCGGTTGGCGGCGATGATATTGTTGTTCACATCCAAGTCCCCACCGGCGACAACGACGCAGTCGCTCTTGGCGATGTCATCGAGGGCGGAGGGGAAATAATTCCTCCCGAGTACCTCTTTGAGAGCCAAACGGTACGGCTCCAGACAGAGTCGACCGGTGCTATCGATATTGTTGGTCCCCACTATCTCCCGCATGAACCGCTGAAAGAGGTAGGTCTCCTCATTGGTTGCGCGGGGGGAGATCAACCCCCCGACGGCCTCGGGGCCGCTTGCCAGGACGACCTTGTTGATCATGGCCGCGACATAGGAGAGGGCCTCATCCCAGGGGATCTCCTTCCACTGGCCGGCACCCTTGATCATGGGCGCCGTAACCCGCTGGGGGTGATGGAGAAAGTCGTATCCAAAGATCCCCCGCTGGCAGAGGCTTCCTCGGTTGGCCCCTCTATCCTCGGGGGCCGTCACCCCAATAACCCGGTTCTCAAAAACAGTGAGCTCCAGCTGACACCCCAAGGAACAATAGTGACAGGTGGTGAGGACCTTCTGAGACTGCCAGGGGCGGGCCTTGGTGCGGCTGACCCGCTCGGTCAGGGCCCCTACCGGGCAAACCCGAAGGCACTCCCCGCAGGAGATACAGGCATCGGGGTTCGTTATTCCCACCTGGGCCTCGTTCCCGGTGCCCACCAGATCGATGGCATGGGTCCGAACGATCTCATGGTCGGCCCTGATACAGCGCAGACACATGACGCACCGATCACCCCACTGCCTGATGAGGGGGGTGGCAAATTCCTTCATACCCTGGGTCGATCTCGTGGCTTGATACTCCTGTTCATCGATGCCGAATTCGAAGACCAGATTCTGCAGCTCACACGCGCCGGCGGCGTCGCACTGGGGACAGTCCAGGGGGTGATAGGTCAAGATGAGCTTGAGGGCGTCGCGCCGAATGCGATGTAATCTGTCCGTCTGGGTGTGGATCACGATCCCGTCCTGCACCTGAGTGGTGCAGGCGGTCATGGGCCTGTCCGCTCCTTCGATTTCCACCACACAGAGACGGCATGAACCGATAGGGAGCAACCGGGGGTGATAACAGAGGGTGGGGATATAGATCCCGTTCTCCCTGGCTACCTCCAGGATGGTCTGCCCGGCCTCCGCTTGGAGTTCTGTGCCGTCAATGGTTATCCGGACCGTCTGATCACCCATCTTACTTTCCTATCGCCACGAGCCCCACGCGGTAACACCGCAGGCACCGGGAGGCCTCCCGCATGGCGGCATCGGTGGGGAACCCCTCCTCCACCTCATCAAAGGTCCACTTCCGGGTATCCGGTTGGAGCATCTCCAACTCTTCCCGTTTCCCGTCTGGGATGATCCCAATCGACTCCTCGGAGTCGTAGACCCCGATCTCGGCCATCAACCGCTCCAGACGCTCGTCATCGCTCACCTCCACCTCTCTCCCCTGGAGGTAGCAATCGATCATCTCCGCCGCCAACCGGGCATGACCTGCGGCCCGCACCAGGACGTCGGGACCGGTCACGCAGTCACCGGCGGAAAAGATCCCGGGTTGCGATGTCTGGAAAGTCGCATCGTCCGAGGCTACGGTGGACCACTTGGTGGCCTCGATGCCGTCTTTTTCTGTTATAAAAGAGAGGTCGACCCGCTGCCCGATTGCCGGGATCAGGATATCGGTATCCACCACGAACTCAGATCCTTTGATAGGGACCGGTCTGCGTCTCCCCGATTCATCCGGCTCCCCCAGCTCCATTTTGATGCACTCCACCCCCACGACCTTCCCCTTCTGCTCGATGATCTTGGTGGGAGCGCAGAGGTATTCGAACCGCACCTCCTCCTCCTCGGCGTCGTGGATCTCCACATCATCGGCGGGCATCTCCTTACGGGTACGGCGATAGAGGAGGTTCACATCCTTCTTACCGATCCGAAACGAAGAGCGCACGCAGTCGATGGCCACGTTGCCCCCTCCCACCACCACAACCCGCTTCCCCTGGGAATAGGGGTCCTCTCCTTTATTGATGCTGCAAAGATACTGCGCCCCGGGGATAAAACCCTCATACCCTGCATCCTCACCCTCGACCCGCATGGGCATGGACAATTGAGCCCCCACGCCGATGAAGATGGCTGCGTATTCCTTTTTTATTGCACTGAGGGTGATTGCTTTGCCCACCTCAGTGTTATACTTGATCTCGACGCCGAGCAAGGTGACAATATCCGCCTCCCGGCGCAGGATGGGGCGCGGAAGCCGATAATCGGGGATACCCACGGCGGCCATCCCCCCCGGCTCACTTCCTTGCTCAAAAATAGTGATTGAATACCCCTTGAGGGCCAGGTAGTAGGCGCACGAGAGCCCGGCCGGACCCGCCCCGATAACGGCCACTTTCTTGTCTTTTGCATCCTGGGGGGTCGGGACTAAAGGCATCCTCTTTTTTTCTACCTCGTAATCGGCCACGAACCGTTTCAGGTGCCTGATATCGAGGGGCTCATCCACATTGAGCCTGCGGCAGTTGGACTCGCAGGGGCGGATGCAGACCCTCCCCAGGGTCCCTGCGAGGCAGGTCCGCTCCCTGATCACCCGCAGGGAATCGATGAAGTCCCCCTCCGCAATCCGTTCTATATAGGTGGGGATATCCAAATGTGCCGGGCAGGCATTGACACAGGGGGCGGTGAGCTTTATCTTATAGTTCCCGCGCGGAACCTTTTCCTTGTTTTTAATGACATCTTCAAATTCTCCGCGATAGTGCTCCAACGCCGCCAGCAGCGGCACCGGCCCGGTCTGCCCGATCTGACACTTGGAGCCCTCAATAATGGAGCGCCCCAGGGCAACCATCTGGTCTATATCCTTCATCTTCCCCGTGCCCTGGGTGATCCGCCCCAAGAGCTCGGCAATCACCTTGGTCCCCACCCGGCAGGGAAAACATTTTCCGCAGGAGACCGACTGTATCGCCTCCATGTAGGCGCGGCACATATCGACCACACTGGCCTTTTTATCCCGGACGGCAAAGCCGTCCCACCCCATAAAGGCCCTAATAGGCACACCGGGTTTGAACTCGGGGGGGAGCTTGAGCCGCGTCTGCGCGGCGGACTCCTTGCCGCCCTTGCGCCGGTTATCGGCCAATTCCCCGCCCCAATAGCTGAAAATGATCTCTCCCATCCTTATCTATCTATCTCCCCTAAAACAATATCGATACTCCCAATGATGGCCACCACATCGGCCACCAAGTGCCCCTTAATCATCTCCGGCAGGGCCGCCACATTCATAAAGCTGGGGGTGTGAATCCGATATCGATAAGGCCGGCTCGTCCCATCGCTCACCAGATACCACCCCAGCTCCCCCTTGGGGTTTTCGACGCTGCAGTAGACCTCACCAGGAGGCGGCGAGATCCCCTCGGCAAAGAGTTTGAAGTGACGGATCAGGGCATGGATCTCCTTCCCTACCTCCTCCTTTGCCGGGGGCGTCACCCGGGGATCTTCCACCCGTGTCCTCCCCTTGGGAAGCCGTTGCACGGCCTGTCGCACGATACGGGCGGATTGCCTCATCTCCTCCAGCCGTACGAGGTATCGATCGTAGACGTCACCGTTTTCTCCAATAGGGATCTCAAATTCGAACTCATCATAGCTCGAATAGGGAATGGCCTTGCGGATATCCCATTTGACCCCCGAGCCCCTGATGACCGGACCGCTGAGCCCCCAATTGATGGCCTCCTCAGGGGTGATGACCCCTATCCCCTTGGTCCGCTTCAACCAGATGATGTTCTTGGTAAGGAGAGTCTCATATTCTTTCATGCGTCGGGGGAAGTCATCGAGAAAGGCCGTAATCTTCGCCTCGATGCCGTCGGGGAGATCAGCAGCCAGCCCCCCGATGCGCAGAAAGCTGGGGGTCAGCCTGGCCCCGGTGATATCCTCCAGGATGTCGATGACCGTCTCCCGCTCACGAAAGCAATAGAAGAGGACGGTCATGGCCCCCATGTCCAAGGCATGGGTGGCGAGCCACAGCAGGTGCGCCGCAATGCGCTGGAGCTCTGCCATCATCACCCGGATATACTGGGCCCGCTTGGGGACCTCGATCCCCAGGAGCTTCTCAACGGTCAGGCAATACGACAGGTTATTGCAGATGCCAGCGGTGTAGTCCAATCGGTCGGTGAGGGTGATGGCCTGGGTATAGGTCATCCCCTCGGCCAGCTTCTCCACGCCCCGGTGCAGGTGCCCGACGTACGGCACCGCGTCGCGGATCACCTCACCGTCCAGCTTCAGAACCAAGCGCAACACCCCGTGGGTGGCCGGATGTTGGGGGCCCATGTTCAGCGTCATCAGTCGCTCACCCGCGCCCTTCTCAGGCATGGTGGAAAAGGCATCGGGCGGTTCCGCCAGCACTTCGTAGCGATCGAAATCCACACCTTGGACCGGAAAGTCCTTGCGCAGGGGATGCCCCTGGTATCCGTCCCAGGTCAAGAGCCGGCGCAGGTCATGGTGTCCCTCAAATGCCACCCCGAGCATATCGTAGACCTCGCGCTCAAACCAGACGGCCGCCTTCCAGACCGACTCCACGGTGGAAAGGGCCTCTCCCTCGCCCACGGCGGTCTTGATCCGCAGCCGTGTGTTGCGCCCCATAGAATAGAGGTGGTAAACCACTTCAAAGCGCTTCTCTCGGTCCGGATAATCGACACCACAGATGTCGGTGAGAAAATCGAAAGAGAGGGCAGGCTCCGCAGCGAGGAACTGGCAAACGGGGCGTATGGCCTCCCGCTTGACCACCACGGTCTCCTCCCCCCGGAAGGAAAGGGTATCGATGACCGCATCGGGGAATTGTTCTTTGAGCTTCCGAGGGGCGACCTGTGTATCCCACATACGATCTCGCTCCTACCGAATCTCCTCTGCCCTCAGGGGGCGAATTTCATCCTTCCGGTCCAGGAGGCTCTCCGTAGAGATCTTCTCCTGCAGCTTGATGAGGGCCGTCAAGAGGGCCTCTGGTCTGGGAGGACACCCGGGTACATAAACATCCACCGGGATGATCTGGTCCACCCCTTGCACCACATTGTAGGTCTGGAAGATCCCCCCTGAGCAGGCACAGGCGCCATAGGCGATCACCCACTTGGGCTCGGGTATCTGCTCGTAGATCCTCTTGACCATGGGGGCCATCTTCTTGGTAACGGTCCCCGACACGATCATGAGGTCTGACTGTCTGGGGGAAGGTCTGAACACCTCAGCGCCGAAGCGGGCGATGTCGTACGACGCCGAGCTGGTGACCATCATCTCCAGGGCGCAGCAGGCCAGGCCGAAGGTCACTGGCCAGATGGAGTTCTTGCGCGCCCAGTTGACCAGCCAGCTAAGGGAGGCCGTAACGATGTTATCACCGAGTTTGACCTCTATTCCCATTCGAGGGCCCCTTTTCTCCACACATAGATGAAACCGACCAGGAGGACGAAGACAAAGATCATCATCTCCACAAAGCCAAACACCCCAAGCTTACGGAAGACCACCGCCCAGGGGTAGAGGAAGACCACCTCCAGGTCAAAGACGAGGAAGAGCATGGCGATGATGTAGTACTTGATGGGGATGGCCTGATGGGTGGGACCGAGGGTGATCATCCCGCACTCATAGGGGGAGGCCTTGGCGGGGTTAACCCTGCGGGGACCTAAGAGATAGGATACCCCCACGGCGAAGACGGCGAAAAAGACGGCGACGCCGATTAAAAAGAGGACAGGTACATACTGATTGAGCATCATTCCTCCCTCTCACGATTTTCGAGAATGAGGCCCGCTCTGCGGCGTGGCCGCAACGCCTGTTCTCTTATACTATCGACCTAGATTTGTCAAGGAGAAAATAGCAGTTTTGTGAAAATGGTAGCTACTCCGCACCCCCAACAGAAACCCCATCCCATATCATGGAAGATGTTCTCCTCACAGGCCTCTGCAAAAATCAAAAAGGGGGTCCCTTAAAGGTTCAGCTCTGTCAGGAGACGATTCCTGAGGCCATGACTTCCCGCAACTCAGTCAGATCAACTTCAAAGCATGGAACTAATAATCATCCTCTGAATTTGATTGGTACCTTCATAAATCTGGCAGGCCTTAACATCCCTATAATATTTTTCCACAGGCGAATTACGAGTATATCCCTGGCCGCCCAAAATCTGAATGGCACGGCTGCAAACCCTCTCCGCCATCTCCGTTGCAAAGACCTTGGACATGGATGAGGCCAAAGTCGAGTCCATTCCCTCATCGATCAACCAACAGGCCTTCCAGGTTAGAAGCCTTGCCGCCTCTATCTCCGTGGCCATGTCGGCCAGCATGAAGGCGATGGCCTGGTGATGGAGGATCGGGCGGCCATACTGTTTGCGCTCGCGGGCATACGCCAGTGCCGTCTCAAAGGCCGCCCTAGCCGCTCCGATGGTACCGGCCACCATACACGGCCGGGACATATCCAGGGTCTGCATGGCTATCAGATACCCCGTGTTTTCAACACCAAGTAAGTTTTCCACGGGAATTTCGACGTTATCGAAGATCAACTCACCGACTTGTGAAGCCCGCAGTCCCATCATCTCTTCCACCTTGCCAAGGGTCAGACCTTTAGCATCGCCATCCACGATAAAGGCATTGAGCCCGCTGTCACGCTTCCGGGGGTCGGTGGTCGCAAAGACGATGTAGAAGCCGGCCAGGCCTGCATTGGTGATGAAGGCCTTGGTCCCATTGAGGATGTAACAATCTCCTTTCTTGGTTGCTCTAGTTCTGATGGCGGCCATGTCAGAACCTGCCTCGGGCTCCGTCACGGCCAATCCCGCGAGCGTAGCATTCTCCCCGCAGACCAGGGGGAGGTAGCGCCTTTTCTGATCCTCATTCCCCACAAGGGTAAGGCAACAGGTCGCCAGCCAGGTACCACCGGCCGGCTCAATCATCCCCATGCAGGCCGCGCCCAGCTCTTCGGTGACAACGGCGAGGGTGAGATGGTCAACCCCCAGTCCACCGTACTCTTGAGGAACACCTAACCCCAGCAGATTGGCTTTGGCGAATCTGCGGACGATTCCCCAGTCGAATGCTGTATCCTGGCGTCTGTCGAGCTCAGCCGCATAGGGCTTCATCTCCTCTTCCGCAAACGCCCTGGCCCATTTCTGATAGCGCAGTTGTTCTTCGTTAAGTTCGAATCCAATCATCGCTGGCGCTCCCTCCTCCATCTAATATATTCGAGGAGATAGTTCCTTTCCTCCACAGGCAGCTCGGATAACAACCGGATGATCTCGGCTATTGTCTCATCCTGGGGCTCCCTCTCCTCTGCAGGCGACCTCACAGGGGAATCCTCCAGAAAGTAACTCAAGGGTTTATTCAGTTCCCGTGCGATCTGTTCGATGTTGGCGAGATAAAGGCGCCTCTTACCCAGTTCGTAATTGGAGAGGGCGGCCTGCGTATACCCTAGGCGGGAGGCCAATTCCTCCTGAGATAGGCCTAACTCCTCCCGTGCCCTTTGAATCTTTTTGCCAATGTCTTTATAGATCATCGTCCTTCAAACTGCGGAAATCAATAACAAATAGTTATTAATAGCATATCTTTACGCATTTTACAACATTTTGTCTTGACAAATATAACATATTGTCTTATATTGAATTTTAACAACAATATGTTTTATCTCAATGTTTCTAAACGGGCGATCTAGGTAGGTTGCATTTTATTTTTA
>CAZMFG010000069.1:4886-11438 GCA_964565525.1 uncultured Thermodesulfobacteriota bacterium | reverse complement strand
ATCATCTCCAGCTTTAATTTCATCTGGCAATAAGAACAGTAGACCTCATCTCCTCGCTTTTCATCCCCCTCTAAAGGGATCTCCGCCTCGCAATAGGGGCAGTACGTCTCTCGGCTTGCCATGCTATCCTCCTGGGTTCAGATACTGAACAGCCAAAAAAGACCGATCCTTTATGATATTGTATTATAACGCATTTTCCCTGGGGGCAAAAGGGCAAGGCTATTGCGGCCGCATCTAAGGAGGCGGGGCCGCCGCAGGCGCTATTGGATATTCCGATGATAACCTTGTAGCGAGCGCACCGACCCTTTGCCGTATCGGTAGGCGGCAATCCCTTTGGCAGCGGCTATGGCTGCCGCCAAGGTGGTAATGTAAGGCACCTTGTACTTGATGGCGGCCTTGCGGATATAGGAGTCGTCGTACTTGCTCAATCTGCCGCTCGGCGTATTGATGATCAGATCGATCTCCTTATTCATGATACCGTCGACGATGTTGGGCCGGCCTTCGTGCATCTTGAGGATGTGCTCAGAGGGGATCCCCTGTTCCGCTAAAAAGGCATGGGTGCCCTCGGTAGCCTTGATGTGAAAGCCCAGTTTGTGAAACTCCTCGGCCACGTCCAGCACGCCCGGCCTCTCCCGCTGAGCGACGGTGATCAGGACGGTGCCCTCCGTAGGGAGACGTTGCCCGGCTGCCTCCTGGGATTTAAAATAGGCAAGGCCGAAAGATTCGGCCAATCCCAAGACCTCCCCCGTCGAACGCATCTCAGGCCCTAAGAGGGGATCGACCTCCGGGTACATAGTGAAGGGAAAGACCGCTTCCTTGACCCCGAAGTGAGGAATAGTCTTGGGCGTAATATGCAGCTCTGAGAGCTTCTTGCCGAGCATGACCTGGGTTGCCAGCCGCGCCATGGGGATGTTGCAGACTTTGGAGACCAAGGGCACGGTGCGGGAGGCCCGGGGGTTGGCCTCTAAGACGTATACCATATCATTGGCAATAGCGTACTGGATGTTCATCAAACCGACCACCGTGAGCTCCATGGCGATCTTCTTGGTGTACTCATAGATCGTGTCCAGGTGTCTCTGGGGGATGCTGATGGGGGGGATTACACAGGCCGAGTCCCCGGAGTGGATACCCGCAAGCTCGATATGCTCCATTACCGCGGGGACAAAGGCGTCGGTGCCGTCGGCAATGGCATCGGCCTCGGCCTCGATAGCATTGGCAAGGAACTTGTCGATCAAAATAGGGCGCTCGGGCGTCACACCGACGGCAGCGGCGACGTAGCGCTTGAGCATTTCTTCGTCATAGACCACCTCCATCCCCCGCCCCCCGAGGACGTAGGAAGGCCTGACCATAAGGGGGTAACCGATCTCCTCGGCAACCTGGAGGGCCTCCTCCAAGTTGCTCGCCATACCGGCTTGGGGCATGGGGATGTGTAACTGCTGCATCATTCGGCGGAATCGGTCGCGGTCCTCCGCCAGGTCGATGACATCGGGTGTCGTCCCGATAATGTTCACCCCGGCCTGCGCCAGTTCAGCTGCGATATTGAGGGGGGTCTGACCGCCGAACTGGACGATAACCCCCTCCGGTCGCTCCTTCTCATAGATGCTCAAGACATCTTCGACGGTCAGGGGTTCAAAATAGAGCTTGTCGGAGGTATCGTAGTCCGTGGAGACGGTCTCAGGATTGCAGTTGACCATGATGGACTCCAGGCCCTCATCACGGAGCGCAAAGGCCGCATGGACGCAGCAGTAGTCGAACTCGATCCCCTGGCCGATGCGGTTGGGGCCGCCGCCGAGGACCATGATCTTGCGCCTCGTGCTGACCGCCACTTTATCGGGGGCATTGTAGGTGGAAAAATAGTAGGCCGCGTCCTCCACGCCGCTGACCGGCACAGGCTCCCACCCCTCCACTATGCCCAGGGCGGTGCGTCGCTCGCGGATCTGGGGCTCCGGGATCCCGAGCAACTGCGAGAGATAGTTGTCCGCAAAACCGTCCTGCTTGGCCTGGATCAAGAGCTTGTCGGGCAGGTCTTTCCCCTTGTACTTGAGGATCTCCTCTTCGAGTGCGACGAGTTCCTTCATCTGCTCGATGAACCAGGGCTTGATGAAGGTCACCCCATAGAGGTCATCCACGCTCGCCCCCTTGCGCAGCGCCTCGTACATGAGAAACTGCCGCTCGCTGGAGGGTTCAACCAGCATGGTCATCAATTCGTCGAGGGGCTTGCCGTGGAAGTCTTTGGCAAATCCAAGCCCGGAACGCCCGATCTCCAGGGATCGGATGGATTTCTGAAAGGCCTCTTTATACGTCTTGCCGATGCTCATCACCTCGCCGACGGCGCGCATCTGGGTGCCGAGCCTGTCCTCGGCATCCGCGAACTTTTCAAAGGCCCAGCGGGCGAACTTGACCACTACATAGTCCCCCCAGGGGGTGTATTTGTCCAAGGTCCCTTCGCGCCAGTAGGGTATTTCATCGAGGGTCAGGCCGGCGGCGAGCATGGAAGAGATCAGGGCAATGGGGAAACCGGTGGCCTTGGAGGCCAGGGCCGAGGAGCGGGAAGTACGAGGGTTGATCTCAATCACCACCACCCGGCCGGTCTGGGGATCGTGGGCGAACTGGATATTGGTGCCGCCGATGACCCTGATCGCCTCCACGATGGCATAGGAGTATTGCTGCAGGCGTTGCTGCAATGCGGGATCGATGGTAAGCATAGGGGCGGTGCAATAGGAGTCCCCTGTGTGTACCCCCATGGCATCGACGTTCTCGATAAAACAGACGGTGATCATCTGGTTTTTGGCGTCGCGCACCACCTCAAGTTCCAATTCCTCCCATCCCAGGACCGATTCCTCGACCAGGACCTGCCCGACGAGACTTGCCGCCAGCCCCCGGCTGGCCACCGTGCGCAACTCCTCGACGTTGTAGACCAACCCCCCGCCAGTACCCCCCATGGTATATGCCGGGCGAATGACCACCGGATAGCCGAGCTCAGCGGCGATCTGCTCCGCATCCGGTACGGTATAGGCGATCTCGCTTCTTGGCATCTCAATGCCCAGTCGGTTCATGGTCTCCTTGAAGGCGAGGCGATCTTCGCCGCGCGTAATGGCATCGATCTCCACACCGATGACCTTGACGCCGTATTTTTCGAGCACACCCGAGCGCGCCAACTCGGAGCTGAGGTTCAGACCTGTCTGACCACCCAGATTGGGCAGGATGGCATCCGGTCGCTCCGCTTCGACGATCTCCGCCACGGTTTGGAGATTGAGCGGCTCGATGTAGGTGATATCGGCCATGCCCGGATCCGTTTGGATGGTGGCGGGATTGGAGTTGACCAGTACGATTTCGTACCCAAGCTTACGGAGGGCCTTGCAGGCCTGGGTGCCGGAGTAATCGAACTCGCAGGCCTGCCCAATAACAATGGGCCCTGAACCGATAATCATCACCTTGCGGATATCATCTCGTTTCGGCATGCACGGGTTCCTTGAAACGTTCGGTGCGTTCTATCTATAGCTCACGTCCGTCCACCCACAACTATGCTCACCTGAACAAAAAGAAGGGGATCGTATGTGAGCATGAGATTGCATGAGAGTATAGGGAAGGGACCTGTGTGTGTCAAGATCGAAAAAATTTGTTCAATCCTTGACTATACCGCTCGATCCAGCATATAGTACGGACGGACAAAGAAAACGCGTAAGGGGGGGGGCACCATATGGACAGAAAAGAGAGACTTGCAGAGGAATTTGAGCTGGATGCGGAAGATGAGGCCGTTTATGAGTACGAGGCGATGACGGACGACTACCTCCACGTCGCCGCCTCGCTCATCGCCGATGAAGTGGCCTACCTGGCCGGAGACCGCAGCGGGGTCGCCGTCGATCTGGGGACTGGCCCAGGGGACTTGGTCAGGGGGTTGGCCGCTCATTTTCCCCCGCTGTTGATCGTCGGATTGGACATCTCCCTCCCTATGACCAAACTGGCCAGAGATCGGGTTATGGCAAACGGTATGAACAACGTGGCCTTTGTGGTGGCCGACGTGCACCACCTCCCCTTTCGGCCCCGGTCCGTGGCCATGATCGTCAGCCAGGGATCGATGCACCACTGGCGGGGGGTGGATATGGCCCTGGCGGAGATCAAGCAGGTCCTCGTCGAGGGGGGGTTCGTCTATCTGAGTGATCTGAGACGCGACGCCCCTGATGAGATGGTGCAGGATATCGCCTCTCTATTGAACGAAAAACAGGCCCGGGCGTTTCTCAATTCGGTACGGGCGGCCTATACCATCGAGGAGCTTACCGCATTGACCGCTGAGGCCGGCCTGGGCCATATGCAGGTGGAGCCGGAGGCATTCTCACGTAAAACCATTGCCCAGAACATGATGAAATTGAGGGAGTCACCCATGAAGGGGGTACGCCAACCCGCCCTCAACCTGAGAGTAGTGAACGGAGGGGGCACACAATAGGGGGTTAAGGGTGTATGGGCATCATCGTGCAACCCTACCCTGCCCTCAAGGCGGACATCAGAAAGGAGATATGGGGGCTGATGGAGGCCCAGGGGCTCTCCCCCGACCCTCACGGTACCATCCCCACCTTTCCCGGTCAAAACAAGGCAGCCGAGAGGCTGAGAAGGCTGGAGATCTACCAGCAGGCCAGGACCATCATGGTCCCCCCTGATCAGGCCCAGCTACAGGTGAGGATCAACGCCTTGCTTGATGGCAAGCGCTTGATCATGGCAACCCCCGGACTGCGGGATGGATTTTACCTGTTGGAAAAGGGAACAATCAAGGTCAAAGATTGGAAGGGTGCCGCCCGCAGCTCCGGGGTCCGCAGATTCGGCACCAGGCTCCCCACCACGCGGCATGAGATAGGGACGGTGGATTTTATGGCCACCGGTGCCGTTGCCGTGGGGCTCCAGGGGGGGAGAATCGGTAAGGGGAGCGGCTACTTCGACCTGGAATACGCGATCTTGCGGGAGATCGGCTCGGTGGACGAGACAACACCCATCTGCGCCCTGGTGGATGATTGCCAGGTCCTGGAAGAGGTGCCCATGGAGGAGAAGGACGTCGCCGTGGACGTTATCTGCACCCCCTTCAGGACCATCGCTACAGAGAGGTCCTTCCCGCGTCCAGTGAAAATCCCCTGGGACCTCTTGCATGAGAGGCACATCAAGGGGATGCGCCCCTTAAGGGAGCTGAGGCGGAGCAATGAAGGGCAGGCTTAAAATCCACGGCCCTCTCGGTATCGTGATTTTTATCCTGGCCGCGGTCATGCTGGCCAAGGGGCGCGAGCCGTTTGTCACCTATTTCTACTCCTTTGCCTGGTGGTCCTATATCCTGGCGGCGGATGCCCTAGTCTATTGGCTGCGGGGGGAGTCCCTCCTTGTGAACAGGACCCGCACCTTCTTTCTCATGATCCCCCTCTCTATCTTCATATGGTGCATCTTTGAGGGGTTCAACTTCCGCCTGGCCAACTGGCACTACATCGATGTGCCTCACGAGCTCTGGAAACGGTGGATCGGCTATGCCGTGGCCTACGGGACGGTCCTGCCGGGCCTGTGCGAGACATATCACCTCTTCAAAGAAACCCGGCCCTTTCAGTCCCTCTCCGTAAAGAGATGGCGACCCCCTCCCCGATCCCTCCAGCTCATGATCGCAGCGGGCGGCGTATCGCTGCTCTCCGCCCTCCTCTTGCCCCGTTATTGCTTCCCCCTGGTCTGGATCGGCTTCGCCCTCCTTATCGAGCCTTTTCTTTATCGCTCTGGCGGCGATTCCCTCCTGCGGGATATCGAGAAGGGGGAACTGACCAGGGTCCTGGCCCTCCTGGCCGCGGGGTTGGCCTGCGGGCTCCTGTGGGAATTCTGGAACTTTTGGGCCCAGACCAAGTGGATCTACACCGTCCCCTTCTTCGAGCGGTGGAAGCTCTTCGAGATGCCCGTGTTGGGATTCTTGGGGTTTCCCCCCTTCGCGGTGAGTGCCTACGCCATGTACCGCATGCTGCTTGTGCCGATGCAGCGGGGCAAGGTCTGGATACGGGTTATTTTAGGGTCGGCGATAACGCTCTTTTGTCTCGCCACCTTCGCCGGCATCGACCGCTACACCGTCGTCTCCTACATCCCGATGGTCAAGGACCTGCCCGGGGTACAGGCGGAACGGAAGGAACGCCTCCGGGATGCGGGGATCAAGAAGGTCCAGGACCTTATCCAAAAGGGGGCGCCGTGCCTTGTCCAACTCGGTATATCCCGGCCGGAAGCAGAGGAACTTATAGGAAAAGCGGAATTGATCACGCTCAAAGGCATGGGGGAAAAAATTTACCGCCTCCTCCGTGAAGCAGGGGTTGAAGACATCGCTGCGCTCGCCCGGCAAGATCCCGAGGAGTTATCTCTGAGGGTGCAAGAGATAAGCCGTCGGCTCCACCTAACCCGTCGTCCCCCCGTCCCGGCCCTCGTCAGGATGTGGGTGCGCGAGGCCCAGAAAAGGGTCCGCTGAGTTACTGATGAACAATATAATAATACGAGCCGAGAGGCCGGGCAGGAGGTCCGAAATCTGTGCCTCAGGGGGTAATGACGAGAGAG
>CAZMFG010000069.1:0-4786 GCA_964565525.1 uncultured Thermodesulfobacteriota bacterium | reverse complement strand
GAGAGGCCGGGCAGGAGGTCCGAAATCTGTGCCTCAGGGGGTAATGACGAGAGAGGATTTCTTTTCTTTCACCTGCTCCCCTCGCTCGGTTTCCAACAAACCGTAGAGGGACTTGAGCAGGAGGTTCCAGCAAAAGGGGTTGGGTTCGATGGGGCTGAAGGGGGTAGTGAGGTCGACCGCAGCGCTCACGGCCATACGGGCCTCGTGCTCCTTCCCCCTCTTCCACAGGATATAGGCCGTCTCCTCCAGGCGCCTCTTCCACAGCAGTCTCTGCTCCTCGGGGAAGAGCTCCTCCAGGGCATCACGATATATGGAATTAAGCCGGGCATCCTTCTGTTGGGGGGTGAGGACAAGGTGGCTTTTGTCGGCCTCTCGGATGGCCTCTGCATACTGAACCAGGTCCTCAGGATTGAGGAACCATGAGGAAAAGGGTGTGATCCGATGCAGCGCCCCCGACTCCTTGAGGAACCGTGGGTTATCCTTGACCGTTTTCTCCGGGATATGGTGGTAGATGAGGGGGACGGGACCGTCCCAGGTCACATCGCGTAATCCGCGCTCCACATCGCCGTATCCCCTCGGCAGCGGCCTACCAAGCCTCCGCGTGAGTGCTGCGGCCTCGTGCAAGAGGTGCGCGCAGTATCCTCCGGGTGCCTCCACTACCGGGAACTCCTCGGAGGAGAGGGAAGCGGCGATAAACTCCTTGACACCTTTTTTGCTGAGGTCGGTGACTTCAAGGCGCTGGATCCCCTCCTGGTCGCTCAGGATGCTGAAATATGCCCGTGTCCCTCCATGAGGTCGGGGACGAGCGACGACGATGATCCTGCCGCCTGCGGCATCCATTGCCCCCATATATCCCTGGGGCGCGCCCTGCTGCGGGGGACGCAGCACCGATCGCTCACGAGAGGGCCGTTCCTCCCACCGCACCCCCTTTTGCCTGAAACGATAGAGGGTCTTCTTGACGGCCTTGATCGCCCTCTTGTCCTGGAGGGCCGTCATCATTGCTTCGAGGAGGAGTGCGGTCTGGGGGGCGGGAATAGCGGCCAGGCCATCGATTAAGGGGATGGTAAGGGAGGGTTCATCTTTCACATAAAAGGAGATCCTGCGTAGGATCTCCTCGGGCGTCGCCCCTTCGACCTGGGCGGCTCGTATCTCCTGGATGATCTCAGGGACCTTCTCGCTGAGGTTCGTACCCGTCTCTTTGCCCATCCCCCCTCATCCCCCTCACTCCGTCACCGAGACCACCGTATAGCCGGCCTTCTCAATCGCCCTGGCCAATGGTTCCACCTTACACTTGGTAAGCCGGAGGAAATAGATACGTTCGGTGCGGTCCTGGTGGGCAGACATGCCGACGCTGATGATCTCGCTTCCATGGTCCCTGATGATCTTGGAGACGTTTTCAAAGGCATGGGCCTTCCCCCCCAGAATCACATCGATGCGGGAGCTCTCCTGGAGGATGCCCATCACCTCAATAAAGGCGGCCATAATATCAGCCACCGTGATAACCCCTACCAAGGTACCATTATCCACAACGGGGAGACCCCCGATGCCGTGGCGATAGAGGAGCTCGGCCGCCTCCTCGAGATTGGCCTCCGGTGAGATGGTAATGGGGTCCTTGATCATGATATCCCCTATCGATACCTGCTCGATGAGGGATGCGAGGTAGACCCCCCGGATATCACTCTCGGTCACCCACCCCCGCAATTCTCCTTCATCCACGACCGGCAGGTGACGGATGGAATGCTCTTTCATAAGATTGATGGCATCGGTGATGGTGCCCTCTTTTTTGACGGTCACCACCTCCTTGGTCATCCTCTTTTTGACCTTCATCGGGTAACGCCTCGGCTTAATTTCGTTCTCGGTCTCTGACTAATTAATCACAGACACGATCAAAAAGCAAGGGGAAACTCCTCGTTACGGAGTACGCCAGAGCCCTTGCAGGAGGCACACAATCCGAGTATAAATAGTATATGCTTGGTGAGAGAGGGGAATGAGATGAAGATACGGCACTACACAGACGTGGCATTGGAGGATGTGGACAGAGAAGGCTTTCAGGGGATGAAGGCGAGGTATGTTATTACCGATAAGGTAGGGGCGCCTCACTTCGCCATGCGTGTCTTCGAGTTTGAACCGGGTGGTCATACCGCACTCCATCAACACTCTGAAGAACACGAGATATTTATCCTGGAGGGAACGATCATCGCGGTCAATGATCACGGGGAGGAGTTCGCGTTGGAACCCGGTCACACCCTTTTTATCCCTCCCAATGAACGACATCAGTTTAGGAATCCGTCGGAGAGGGAATCGAAGATAATCTGCTTAATCCCTCTCCTGGACAAATGAACCCAAGTGCCGCTCGGTTATTTATGCAGGGTGAGAGAGGGATTCACGGAATAAGAGGAGGAAATCATGCCACCGGGGGAAAACGGGCATAGGGGGTTTATAAAAGGTCTTTCCCTGCTTCTCTTCTTCCTACTGTTTTTTCCCACCAACGCCTTCTTAGAAGACAGCAAGGGAACAGAGGAGCTGATCAGAGACCTGCGGGATGAGGCACCCCTCGTCCGATGGCAGGCGGCCGAGCAGTTGGGGAGAACTCAGGATGCCCGGGCGGTAGGACCCTTGATAGAGGCATTGGGGGATGCGGATGCAGGGGTGCGCAGAGAGGTGACCAAGGCCCTGGGGGAGATTCAAGACCCACGGGCGGTGAAACCTTTGGGAAAGATGCTGGATGATCGCGAAGAATTCGTGCGGGTGCACGCCCTCGGGGCCTTGGAAAAAATCGGGGGCGATGAGGCACTGGACCTGATCATCGGGGCGCTGAAGAACGCAAACCCGTTGGTGAGGGTGGAGGCTGCCGCCTCACTGGGGAGGATAGAGTACACAAGAGCTGTCGGCCCCCTCGAAGCGGTGGCACAGAACGACGCCCGATCCTATGTCCGCTTTGCAGCCCGGCAGGCACTGGTGCAGATCAAGGGTCAAGGCATAAGGATAACTCCCGAAAAGGCGCGGACAAAGAGGGTCGCCGTCGATGAAAACACGACGTCGTTGATCGCCGAAATGGAACAGGTGGCTGAGAGGATCAAAGATGAATATGGGTTGGTCCTCGATTACCAAAAATATGACATCATGGACCTCCTGGACATCGAGGCGCGGATGCGGATGCGGCACCCGAAGGATACCATGGAGGGTTTGCTGGGCGACCTATTGACGGACAAAGACAAGGAGCGAAACAGATACCTCTTTTTTGAGCCGAAGCAGTAATCATATGCCGTGTCTGAATTTATGTCGTTGCTCCCGTCTTCATGCTTCAGACTCCAACCCATAAAAAC
Source organism: uncultured Thermodesulfobacteriota bacterium (assembly GCA_964565525.1). Lineage (GTDB taxonomy): Bacteria > Desulfobacterota > B13-G15 > B13-G15 > RBG-16-54-18 > JAFGNJ01. The sequence goes on along the minus strand of CAZMFG010000069.1, from coordinate 1,460 downwards.
GGGCAGGGAAAAATTCCCTGCCCGTTATCTCCCCAGGTGCACTTTATACCTTAACCTTTTTTAGCCTTAGCCTTATTTTTGGTATCCTTCTGACTCATGCCGGCCAGATGCCTTACAAGGTCCTTTCGAGCCTCAATGTCATACTGCGTGGTGATAGCGATTTGTTCCATAATGGGCGATCCGCCGCCATGATAATTCCCAACATTTACAATGCCCCCGGTAGCAGAACACATAATATCGCCGAGAAAGCGCCAGAACTGCGCTTGGTCTTCAACAGGCATATCGGGATTTCGCTTGGTGTATTTCCAGAGGAGATCCTTGGTTTCGGAATTGACAAAATCACCTTCATAGGGAAAGGTCGCCACCACGCCGCCTGCGATATCACAGAGGATTTCCTGCTCACGATACACCGCCTCACCGGTCAAGCAGCGTCCCACATTGCAATAGATGGAATTGGGGATATAACTGCCGGGGCCGTAGGGAACAAAGCCCACGCCCGGGATATAGACTTCAGGTTTGCCTAAATCGGAAGCAGTGTATCCCGCCGCATAGCCCAGTTCTGTGGTCAGAATGATCTCAGCCAGTTTTTCACGGACATGTCCGGTCTTATGGATATTATTCACCTCTGCCGCCAAGGCCGCCGTCCCCAGCAGTACGTCTCCGATGGCCGGCTTGCATCCGGAATAACTATGCCTGTGAAACAGTGCAAACAATAACGCGAGGACACCGCCGTGCTGATTTTCACCACACAGGAAAACCCGTTCCCAGGGGACAAAACAGTCGTCAAAGATGACGTACGAATCGGTCGCCCCCGGCACGAATCCACGGGGGAAATGCTCGCGAGGCCTGATATTGTGAACCGTCACCACCTGCTTGATCCCGTCCCAGTCCCCCGGAAGGGCGAAGGCGACGGCATAATCCTTGTCTTCCTTTCTCAAGGCCCTGGTGGGAACTACCAAGATCTCATCCGCCACCGACGCCTCTGAAATATGCACTTTACACCCGCTGACCACAATTCCATCGCTTTTTTTCTCCTTCACGCGAACATAGGCGTCAGGATTGGGTTGGTCGGCAGGTCTTAGCAACCGGTCTCCCTTGACGTCCGTCTGCGCACAGCATCCGATGAGGTCTCCCTTTTGAAATTGGATCAGCCATTTTTTGAAGTTCTCATGGTATTCCGTCTGACCATTATTCACCTTGTCTGCTTCGTAGGAGACATTATAGATGGCATTGGTGGCGTCGATACCCATACACCGCTGTATACAGCCGCCTACTTTACAGCACAGAAAACGGGTCATGTCCTGTTTTTTATGCAAATCCTCTGTGTTTTGATGAATGTGGGTGAAACGATTGATGGTCTCGCCCGTGAGATGAGATTTTGCCAGGAGCAAATCCGCATTTTCAGGTTTGGCCGCCTCATCATAGGTCGTTCCGATGGTGTTGATACAGTCCATCTGCAC
>CAZMFG010000068.1:0-11464 GCA_964565525.1 uncultured Thermodesulfobacteriota bacterium | reverse complement strand
ACGTCGTCTTGCCATGATCCACATGCCCTATCGTCCCGATATTAATATGCGGCTTTGTACGCTCAAACTTAGGCTTGGACATTAGATGACCTCCTTACCGTGTATATAGTTTTTTCTGGAGCCCACGATCGGGATTGAACCGATGACCTCTTCCTTACCAAGGAAGCGCTCCACCCCTGAGCTACGTGGGCCCAATCGTTACTCTGCATAGAGTGAAAAGCTTGCTCTCGGCGTTACACAATCTCTTCTGCCCTTTGTGGAGCGGGAAACGGGATTCGAACCCGCGACCCTCAGCTTGGAAGGCTGATGCTCTCGCCAACTGAGCTATTCCCGCCCTCCATTCCTTATAATTAAGGTGGTGGAGAGGGGAGGATTCGAACCTCCGAAGGCTACGCCAACAGATTTACAGTCTGCTCCCTTTGGCCGCTCGGGAACCTCTCCTTTTGGGCAAAAAAATGGAGCTGGTGATGGGACTTGAACCCGCAACCTGCTGATTACAAATCAGCCGCTCTGCCAGTTGAGCTACACCAGCATAATCTTATATATTAAACCCAAAATGATCTAAAAATCAACGACTACTAGGGATGTAAAAGGGATTTTCTCCGAGCTTTTTACCCCTTTTGCCCCTTGTTTCTCTTTATATTGGAATATTAAACGATCTTTCTATTCTTTTCAAGTATAAAATTACCTTTGCTGACAAAAATGTACCAAAAAAACTCCCCCCTGTCAACATCCCCTTCGCTTTCTGGTTGTTTTTTTATCGTAGGATTGGGGTAACTAATGTTGCTGTAGGAGGGGTCACCACTATAATAATTGACGATTCAAATATAATATTGTAACGTTTATATACGTAATCATCGTCTATCGGCGTTTATCAGAAAACTAAAAAGTGGGGGGCGCATTAATGACACAGAAGATTTTTATCTGGCAGATGGGTTCAGGGTTCGACGAGTTTGCCATCGGATCAATCGCAGATCAGGGATGTGGGCACACCTGCTATGCTCAAGGGGCCTAAAACGGCCGCGTTGCGGTCACTCCGCTCTGAGCAGAGATGACCTGATTTGTATTATTTTATTGACAACCTTCCCCTTATCTGTTATGCTCCCCACGTCTGATAAGTGGAGATCCGCTTGAGGGCGGGAGCGATGGCCTGTATGGGGTCCCAGAGTGGTTATCTCTTTTGTTCACAAAGGATCGAGCTTATCACAAGAGAGGGCTGCGATGGGCGGGACCTCAGAGGTTACAATTTTTTGAAGGAGGAGTAATAGGTATGCCTAAAGGACGGGTAAAGTGGTTTAACGACAAGAAGGGGTATGGCTTCCTTGAGAGAGATGAAGGGGATGATGTATTCGTCCACTACACGGCTATCGAGGGGGAAGGGTTTCGAACCCTTTACGAAGGACAAGAAGTGGAGTTTGAGATTACGGATGGGCCTAAAGGACCCCAGGCCTCCAAGGTATCTCTGGTTTGATTCCTTTCGGTCCTTCAAGGGGACCCTCTCAGGAGGGTCCCCTTTTTTATTTTAATGCGGTTTATATGATGTGGAATCAGAGGAGATACGCTTTGGTTGAGCAGAAGGCTTAGTGGTCTTTGATCCGGTTGTTCGCGCCGCCTCATTACAACAGACAGACGTGGACGGCGTAACCGGTTGTAATAGAGAAAATATAGATGACAGGTGACGGCGGCGCGAATGCCGAGCTGAGCTCACTACTTAAACGACTTGTCGAACGGCCGGCGTGAATCCCGCTTTGCGGGACGAGAGCTGAAATCCGCCTAACACCAAAATATCAACGTTTTTCAATTACCCGGATTCAGATCAGCTTGGCAATATCGAGTCTATCAAGGATGACCGCCCCTGCCTTCTCCATTTCCTTGAGGGCGTCCTGTGAGGTATGCGGGGCGACTCCCCGGCACAGTTCCTGAACCACGATCACCTGCAAACCCGCACGGATCGCATCGAGGGCGGTGGCCCGCACACAGTAATCGGTGGCGATGCCATAGAGCACGATCTGTTCGATTTCATTGTGCCTCAGGATGTTTTCCATCTCCGTCTTGTGTCCGCCGTCGTCCTGAAAGGCCGAATAACTGTCGTATCGTTTGTCCCTTCCCTTTTGGACGACGGCCAGAAAGAGGTTATTGTCAACCAAGATCCTGGCGTTCTCGGTCCCCTGCACACAGTGAGGGGGCCACAGCACCTGAGTCCGGCCATTGATCTCTATGGTCTCAAGGGGCTTTTTTCCGGGGTGGTTGGTGTAAAAGGAGATATGGTCACTCGGGTGCCAGTCTTGGACCCCAAAGATGGGAAGTCCCGCGTTGTGCAAGATTTTTGTGGCTTCCTCTGCTTTCTTGATATAATCATGACCTGAGTTTGGGACGGCAAGGGAGCCCTGCTTCCATTCAGTAAAATCGCCTTGGATGTCCCCTACGATGACCCCTATCTTGTCGCTCATGTCAGATAAAATTCCTCTTCGGCAGTTCTTTGTTCAGATAACTGATAAATTCTTGTGCCTTTTTCACGGGGGCTTTCGTCATCAGACTGACGACCACGTAGAGAACAATGCAGACGATGAAACCCCATACCCCGGGCCACCATCCCAGGGGCTTATACCCGGTGATCTGGAGCGCCAAGACCAGGATGGCACCAAGGACCATGCTGGTCAGGGCACCGGCTGCGGTAGCACGCTTCCAGAAGAAGGCGCCGATAATGGCCGGCACCGCCATCAAGAGCCCGGCTGAAGCAGCTACTGAGAGACGCACGATCATAAAATCCGGCCCCGTCTTTCCTGTTGCCCAGTAGGCAAAGAGAAAGAAAATAACCGCCAAAATGGGAATGACCACTTTTCCGATCCTGAGTTCTCGTTTCTCCGGGGCCTTCGGATTGATGCCTGTCTTATAGATGTCGCGGGCAACCATTGATGAGAGGGTCAACAAGATAGAATTGATGGTCGAAATAGCCGCAGCCAGGATGCCGATCATGACGATAATAGCTATGGCCCAGGGGATCGTTGCATGTGCCAGGAGGGCAGGGGTTGCTTGGTCTGCGTTTTCAAGGCCAGGGATCAGCAATCGGGCACCAAACCCCCACAGCACAGAGACGATGGTGTAGATAAACCCGAAGATGAGGAATCCTCCGATCATCTGCTTGAAGGCGGTGACCGATTTTGGGATAAAGAGCCTCTGGGTCACCTGGGGATTGGAAAGGGAGAAGAAGATCCACGGCAGCGCAAGCCCAAAGAAGATATTGAATTTCAACAGACCCGATCCGGCAAGGAGCTGAGGGATCTCCTGGTTCATCTTCACAACAAAGCCCCCAAAGCCCCCAAAGCCCTTGTAGGCCAAGAAGCACACCGCCGCAATGGATGCCCCGAGCATGATGAGGGCCTGGAGCGCATCGGTCCATGCCACTGAACGCAGGCCGGCGATATTGGACCAGACAATGGCCAATACGATGGCGAGCACCATGCCGGCGAGGAGAGAGATCGCCCCCTGCGAAACTCCTGCCACGAGGATGCCGACGCCCATTACCTGTATGGCTGCGTACGGGATGAGGAAGATGAGGCAAAGGAGGGAGGCCACGATGCCTACTGCCCGGTTCTGGTAGCGGTCCGCGAGGAGGTGGGCATGGGTGAGATAATCGAACCGCTTCCCCACCAGCCAGAACCGGGGGCCGAAGAAGACTACGAGTACGAGACCACACAGATAGGTCAACTCGAATCCCAAGGCCCCAACCCCCCACTTATACGTCCAACCGGCAAGTCCCACCATCATAAAGGCGCTGTAAGTGGTAGCAGCATATGTCAGGGCGGAGACAAAGCCGCCGATGCTCCGGTTCCCGAGGAAGAACTCATTCATCCCAAAGCCCAGTTTGCGCCTGGCGAGGATCGCTATAATAATCCCTACCACGATATAGATACCGATAGCCAACCATGCATAAAAGCCTTCATTCATAACGCACCTCATTCACCGTTTTGCGTGATAATATCCATTGGAAATCAGGCGGTTAGCCCTTAGTATGCCCCTCCCGCCACCTGAGGAAGATGGCGAACATGCTCACGATGGCGATGGCCATCCATATGATCCAAAAGAGGAAACTTCCCGTAACCCGTGGGATCCCCTTGAGGGTATGAAATGGTACGGTAAAATCCACTATAAAAAGGAAAAGAAACCAGCATACCCATCCCCACAAGACCTTTCCCATCGTTTCACCTCCGATTAAAATATGTGAAATATTCTCTTAATCGCAATGCGGACCTCTTGTTATTACCATACGAACAATCGTATATCAACGGTTTTGTAGGTGAGGTACTATTTGTGCATGTTTTCACAGTTGATAGGTATTAAGCAGGCTTACTCAAGTATGATCCTGGCCGCCAACGCATGAAGGATTGTGGAGGACGTGCATAATTTTTAATTATTAATAAGGGGTTGACAAACTTTAATTGTTTAGTATATGCTTTTTTGGCGGTCGGAGGGAATGGTTCAGGGGATTAGCTAAGAGAAACCAGAAAACTTTTTTGGAGGGGGATGGGATATGAAAAGAGCAGGGGGTTATACGATATGGATATTCCGTGGCGGGCCTGGTAAACCTCTTAAGATCAAACTTCCCGAACAGGCCGCCAAAATCCTCTTCACGGTTCTCCTAGCCGTCATCATTGCTTTCCCTTTTATTACTATGAGTTATATTTCCAAGAGCATGCACATTATCAGGATGGAGAGGGAGCAGAAGGAACGAACGACCTACATCGCCTCTCTCAACAATACGGTAGAAGAATTCCAGCAACAGATTCAACGGTTGAAGGAATTCGATGTCAAGCTCCGCATCATCGCCAATCTCGAGAATGCACAAGAGGCCGGTTCCTTCCTCGGGGTAGGCGGCGTTAGCCCACATAACCCGGAAGAGGGGGCGGAAGCAGATCTCCAGAGGATGAAGACGGAATTGGACCGTCTGTGCACAGAGGCGGAGTTCCGGGAAAAGAGTTTTGAGGAACTTTACTCATTCTTAGAGGGGAAAAAGAAGCAATTAGCATCCACCCCTTCCGTTTGGCCTGTCCGCGGCTGGTTGACCTCGGGTTTCGGATACCGTATTGACCCCTTTACGGGGTTGCGGCAGTTTCATGAGGGGATCGACATCGCCAACAGAATGGGGACCCCCATTATCGCCCCCGCCGATGGGGTAGTTTCCCGTTGTTCCAATAACTTCGGCTTCGGATTAACGGTAGAAATTACTCATGGATACGGCATCCTGACCCGTTATGCCCATCTCTCCAAGGCATACGTGAATGTGGGGCAACGGATCAAGAGGGGTGACCGGCTCGCTGCCATGGGCAACACGGGGAGGGCCACCGGCCCCCACCTGCACTACGAAGTGAGATTGAACAACGTACCACTGGACCCCAGGAACTATATCTTGAATTAAGGCCCTTTCTTTTTTTCCGTTTTCGCATTACAATAACTATATATACAATAAAATACTCAGCTGCCGTGAGGGGTGCCCCCCTCCATGGGCAGCCCTGCGAAAGGAAGTAGGTAGCAATGATCGGTAATGTTGTCAAAAAGGTGGTGGGGAGTAAAAACGAGCGGGAACTGAAAAGAATTCAGCCCCTTGTCGAGCAGGTAGGCGCTCTCGAACCCCAGATCCAACCCCTCAGCGACCACCACCTGGCCGCCAAGACGGGCGAATTCAAGGGACGGATGGCACAGGGGACATCACTGGACGACCTCTTGCCCGAGGCCTTTGCCGTGGTAAGGGAAGTGGCGAGGCGCACCTTGGGGGAACGGCACTTCGACGTCCAACTCATCGGAGGGATCTGCCTGCACGAGGGAAAGATCGCTGAGATGGCTACCGGCGAAGGAAAGACACTGGTATCCACCCTCCCGGCCTATCTCAATGCCCTGACCGGCAAAGGGGTGCATATCGTCACCGTCAATGACTATCTGGCCAAGCGGGACAGCGAGTGGATGGGGGTCATCTACCGGTTTTTGGGGCTCTCGGTGGGTGTGATCCTGCACGATATGAGCGATTCAGCCAGGCGAGAGGCCTACGGGTCCGACATCACCTATGGGACCAATAATGAGTTCGGATTCGACTATCTCCGGGACAACATGAAGTTCAGCCTGGACGACTATGTACAACGGGAGCCCCACTACGCCATCGTGGATGAGGTGGACAGCATCCTCATCGACGAGGCCAGGACTCCCCTGATCATTTCCGGGCCTGCGGAGGAGTCGACGGACAAATACTATAAGCTCAACCGGGTCATCCCCCAACTGAGGAAAGAGCGGGATTATACCATCGAGGAGAAGAGCAATACGGCGGCCCTCACCGAGGAGGGGGTGTCCCGGGTGGAGAAGATCATCAACGTGGAGAACCTCTACGACCCCGAGCATATCGACACCCTCCATCACGTCAACCAGGCGCTGCGGGCCCACACCCTCTTCAAGCGGGACGTCGATTATGTGGTGAAGGACGGTCAGGTGATCATCGTCGATGAGTTCACCGGCAGGCTCATGCCGGGCCGACGCTGGAGCGACGGGCTCCACCAGGCCGTGGAGGCCAAGGAGGCTGTCAAAATAGAGAGCGAGAACCAGACGTTGGCCACCATTACCTTCCAGAACTACTTCAGGATGTACGATAAATTGGCGGGGATGACGGGGACCGCCGACACCGAGGCCGCTGAGTTCAAGAAGATATACGACCTTGACGTGATGGTGATCCCCCCCAATCGCCCCCTGATTCGAACCAACTATTCGGATGTGATCTATAAGACGGAGCGGGAGAAGTTCAACGCGGTGGCCCGGGAGATAGAAGAGCTTCACGAGAGGGGACGTCCCGTCTTGGTGGGAACCGTCTCCATCGACAAATCGGAGCGATTGAGCAAGCTTTTAAAAAAGAGGGGAATACCCCATCACGTGCTCAACGCCAAGCACCATGAAAGGGAGGCGGAGATCATCGCCCAGGCGGGCCGTTTCAAGGGCGTGACTATCTCCACCAATATGGCGGGGCGCGGGACCGACATCCTCCTGGGGGGGAATCCCAGGATGATTGCCCTCAACCAGGTGGGAAAGGAGGCGGACGAAGCCGAGGTGGAGGCCGCCCATCAGAAGGCATTGGCCGTTACCTCCGAGGAGAAAGACAAGGTGATCGAGGCGGAAGGCCTCCATGTCGTGGGGACGGAACGACATGAGAGCCGGCGCGTCGACAATCAGTTGCGGGGGAGGTCCGGACGGCAGGGAGACCCCGGCTCATCCCGCTTCTATCTATCCCTGGAAGACGACCTCCTGCGGATCTTCGGCTCCGAACGCATAGCAGGCGTCATGGACAGGCTGGGCGTTGAGGAGGATCAGCCCATCGAACATTCACTCGTCACCAAGGCCATCGAGAACGCCCAACGGAGGGTTGAAGGCCGCAACTTTGAGATCAGGAAACAACTGTTGGAATATGACGACGTGATGAATCAACAACGAGAGGTGATTTACTCCCAGCGCAGGGAGATTTTGGAGGGTGCGCGGTTAAAGGAGATAGTCCACGACATGATAGAGGAGGTAGGGGAGGGGGTCGTCGACGCATACACCGATGAGAAACGCTATCCCGACGAATGGGATCTCCCCGGGCTGCAAGAGTCCTTTCAGCAGACGTTTTCCTGTGCCTTGGATATCGATCAGGAGACGCTCGAGGGTATGAAGCAGGAAGACCTTCGAGGCTCCGTTATAGAAAAGGCCCGGGCCTATTACGATGAGAAGGAAAAGACCTTTGGCGAGGACGTGATGAGGGATTTGGGGCGGTTCATCCTCTTGCAGACCCTCGATGCCCTGTGGAAAGACCACCTCTTGAACATCGATCACCTCAAGGAGGGCATTGGCATGCGCGCCTATGGCCAGAAAAACCCCCTCTTGGAGTATAAACGGGAGGGGTATGAGCTGTTCATCGATATGCTGGCCAGCGTGAGGGAAGATGCGGTGCGCAAGCTCTTCGCGGTACAACTTGCCGAGGAAAAAGGGGTGCCGACGCTGCAAGACGCCCAGAGGCCGAGGCTGTTCATGATCAGGGGGGGGCTTGAGGCCCCCCGGACGCCGCCCCCTCCACCAGTATCTTCGTCTCCCCATCCGGACATGGCGGACATGGCCATGCGGGCGGAGGCGCCGGCCCCTGTGACCGTGCGCCGGGAGGGGAAGAAGGTCGGCCGCAATGATCCTTGCCCGTGCGGCAGCGGGCTGAAATACAAAAAGTGCTGTGGGAGGTAGCAGGTCCCCCACCTTAATTTATTTAGTAGGAATTTTAATGATGGGATGTCGCAAGCGACACATGGGACCGAAGGGCTTTCAGGCGGCGGGGATCGCCTGTGGAATAAAGACGGCGGCAGGGGCCAAGGATCTGGCCCTTATTTATTCCGAGGCGCCGGCACGGGTGGCTGGTCTCTTTACCAGCAACCGGGTCAAGGCCGCGCCCGTGCTTTGGACAAGGCAACGGGTACGCCGGGGCAGCTGCCGGGCCTTGATCGTCAACAGCGGCAACGCCAATGCCTGCACCGGCGAGCAGGGGCTCAAGGATGCCGAGGCCATGGCCCACTTGACCGCCACTGCCCTTGGTATTCCCCGGCAACAGGTGTTGGTTGCTTCCACCGGGGTGATCGGCCGCCCCCTCCCCATGGAGCGGGTCGAGAAGGGCATCCCGGCCGTGGTGGCCCGGCTCTCCGCTGATGGTTTTGCAGATGCCGCCGAGGCCATCATGACCACCGATACGCGCCCCAAGGTCATGACCAAGCAAGTCTCGGTCGGCGGCGATGAAATCACCATCCTGGGGATGGCCAAGGGGGCGGGGATGATCCGGCCTCAGCTTGCCACCATGTTGACCTTTATCATGACCGATGCGCCGATAGAAGCAAAGGAGTTGGCCGCCCTGCTGTCCGCCGGGGTTCGTTCAACCTTCAACCGGATCACCATCGACGGCGACACCAGCACCAACGACATGATCCTCCTGATGGCCAACGGTGCGGCGGGCACGCGGGCGCTCCATCCTGATGAGAGACGTTCGCGTCCCTTCCAAGAGGCCCTCTACACGGTCATGGACCACTTGGCCAGGTCTATAGTCAGGGATGGGGAAGGCAGGACGAAGGTGGTGGAGATCGTGGTGCGGGGGGCCAAGGATGTCCGTGATGCCGAGCGGATGGCCTTCAGGATCGCCCATTCCCCCTTGGTGAAGACGGCCTTTTTCGGTCAAGACCCCAACTGGGGGAGGATCATGGCGGCCATGGGGGTTGCCGGGGTCGCCTTCGATCCGCACAAGGTAAGCATCTTCTTCGACGATGTCATGGTGGTTGCACATGGCATGGCCGCCTCAGGTGCCGATGAGGGAAGGCAGCGGAAGGTATTACAACAAGAGGAATTCACCGTTACTATCGATCTCCATGGGGGTAATGCACATGCCTCTGTCCTGACCACCGACCTGTCAACAGAGTACGTCAAGATAAACGCGTCGTACAGCACATAGAAGGTCCGATCCCGCCCCTGCCGAAGCACATTACTTTTTCCCCTCACCCCTCAAAATTCTATCGTCACCCACCCGCACGGTGACCTTGATGGCGTCGAAATACTCCGCCAAGGGGATGACGTACTTTCTGGAGACGCCGGTGAGGGCCTTGAAGTCCTGCGTGGATATCTTGTCTTTCTCTTTAAGAAAAACGACCAATCGCTCTCTGAGCTCCTGCAAGGGGTCTTGGTGGAAATAGACCCCCCCCTTCAGCTTGACCACCGTTCCCGCATCGGCCAGCAAGGCGAGGATCTCCTGCACCTCTTTTTCACCGGCCTTGAACTGTTCGGATAATTCCTTTACAGAGGGAGGACTGAGGCCGGTTTGCCGCATGATCCCCTCGATCTGTCCCTCCAACTCCTGCTGTTTTCCCTCCAGGGCGATGCGATGGCCGGCCAGCCGCACCTTGTCCTTTTCCTGGGCCACGTCCTCGCCCCCCAGGAGGTCTGTGAGGAGGGCGTTGAAGAGCTTCACATCCACCTCCGGGGGGAGCTTGGACTTGAGCTCTTCTTTTGGTATGCCCGGCTTGAGGGGATTTGCGGCGTGGTATGCCTCCAGGACCTTCATCATCTCATTCTTGAGCCGGGCATAGAGCTCCCCGTCGATGACCCGCTCGGCCTCACGGTCGAACTTGATCGCCCTTTTGCTGGAGAGGAGCTTATCCATGGTCGTTGACAAGGTGGCGGGGGGGAGATTGGCGTACCCGGTGAGCTTGCCCACTTCCAGTCCCCGATCGCCTTCCTTTCTGATATGGAAAGCGAGGACAGAGGCGGGATCTCCACCCTTCAATCGTTCGAGCCGGGCGACGGCGTCTCCCTTGAACCGTTTGTGCTTGTGAGGATGGGCATCGAGGATGATCCCCCCGCCGATGGTCTGTATCTGGGAAGAACCGCGCAAGACGAACCGATCATGGGGGAGGGCTACTACCGGACCTTTCAAGCGCATTTGGGCGTATCCTCGCTCCCCGGGTTTCAGTTCGTTGAGGCCCAAAAGGAATATCTTGGCCAGCTGCTGGGAGGTCCCCGTATGGAAGCTGAGCATGACGCCGTTTCTGAGGGGGCGGGGGGCATGAGAGAGGTAGATGATCTCTCCATCGAGCAGCCGCGTGGGTTCCACCGTGCCGGGGTGCAGGAGCACCTCGCCCCGCTCGATGGCGGACTTTTCTATCCCCTGCAAATTAACGGCGGTCCTCTGCCCCGCCACGGCCTGCTCGACCTTTTGGCCGTGCACTTGGAGTCCTCTTACCTTTGCCGTGATCCCGGTGGGGAGGATGTCGACGGTTTCCCCTATTTTTACCCGGCCCGAGACCAGGGTGCCCGTGATCACCGTGCCGAATCCCTTCATGGTGAAGACCCTGTCCACGGGGAGCCGGAACAGGCCGTCGGAGGCCCGCTCCTCGACCTCTTCGACCAACTGCTCAATGGCCGCGATGAGTTCCGGTATCCCCTCACCGGTGACGGCTGAGATGGGGACAATGGGGGCCCCTTCGAGAAAGGTCCCTGTGGTGAAGTCCTTGATATCCTCTACGGCCAGCTCCCTGAGCTCCTGGTCCACCAGGTCGATCTTGGTCAGGACCACGATACCCCGCTGCACACCCAGGAGGGTGCAAATGTCCAGGTGCTCACGGGTCTGGGGCATGACCCCCTCGTCTGCCGCGATGATCAGGGCCACGATATCGATGCCCCCGGCACCGGCCACCATATGCTTGACAAACCGCTCATGCCCCGGCACATCCACGATCCCGATCCTGCCGCCGCCGGGCAGGTCCAAATAGGCAAAGCCCAGCTCGATGGTGATGCCGCGCTCTTTTTCCTCTTTGAGCCTATCAGTGTCTATGCCGGTGAGGGCCCGTACCAGGGCGGTCTTGCCGTGGTCGATATGGCCGGCTGTGCCTAAGATGATCTGCTTCATACATTGCACCTCTTTCGAAGTGTATGT
>CAZMFG010000067.1:0-11626 GCA_964565525.1 uncultured Thermodesulfobacteriota bacterium | reverse complement strand
GCCTGCTGCCTTTTTCAGCTCATCCACCCTGTTCGTCTGTTCCCAAGTGAACTCCGGCTCGCTTCTGCCGAAGTGGCCGTAGCAGGCCGTCTTTTTATAGATGGGTCGCAGCAGATCCAGATACTGGATGATCCGTGCGGGTTTGAAGTCGAATATCTCGAACGCCACCTTGGCAAGTTTATCAGGAGGGATCTTCCCCGTCCCCTTGGTGTCCAGCATAATGGAGACAGGATCGGCCTTGCCGATGGTGTAGGCGATCTGGATCTCGCACGTGTCCGCCAGGCCGGCGGCCACGATGTTTTTGGCCACATGCCTGGCCATATAGGAGCCGCTACGGTCCACCTTGGAGGGGTCCTTTCCCGAAAAGGCGCCACCGCCGTGGCTCCCTCGCCCGCCATAGGTGTCGACGATGATCTTGCGCCCCGTCACTCCGCAGTCGGCCAAGGGTCCCCCGGTGACGAACCTGCCGGTGGTATTGATGTAGTATTTGGTGTCCTTATCCCTGAGCTCTTCAGGTATGACGTGCTTGATTACCTCTTCGATGATCCCCTCCTTGAGGACGTCATACTTGACATCCGCGGTGTGCTGCGCGGCGATGACGACGCAGTCCACGCGCTTGGGTTTTCCGTCGATGTACTGCACCGTCACCTGGGACTTGCCGTCGGGGCGCAGGAAGTCGAGGATATTGTTTTTGCGGACGTAGGCGAGCCGCTTGGTGAGCCTGTGGGCAAAGGCGATGGGCATGGGCATAAGCTCGGGGGTTTCATTGCAGGCGTAGCCGACCATCAAGCCCTGGTCGCCTGCCCCCTGCTCCTCGCTGTTGACCCCCATGGCGATGTCCGGCGATTGCTGATCGATAGAGGTGAGTATGGCGCAGGTCTCCCAATCGAAGCCCATTGAGGAGTCGTTGTACCCGATCTCCTTGATGGTCTCCCTGACGATCTTCGGCATGTCCGCATAGCACTCCGTGGTAATCTCTCCCGCGATCAAGGCTAGGCCGGTGGTCACCAGACACTCACAGGCGACCCTCCCGCGGGGGTCTTCTTTGATGATGGCATCGAGGATGGCGTCGGATATCTGATCGGCCACCTTATCGGGGTGCCCCTCCGTCACCGACTCGGAGGTGAATAAAAAGTTGGTCATAGCCATATATCTGTTCCTCCTTCTTTCGTTATTCAGCACATTGGATGAAGTCCTCTGGAAATCGTTCGGCCATTTGATCTCGGATGAAGTGTTCGGTCTCCTTGGCGGTGGTGAATTGCAAGACCTCCTTCAAGAGGTGCTCCCCATCGGTGCGGGTCGAACGCCGCAGGACCTTTTTTACCCGGGGTATGGCAAGGGGGTGCATGCTCAACTCATCGAGTCCCAGCCCCAAGAAGATCAGGGTGTAGAGCGGGTCGGCCGCCATCTCCCCGCAGATCCCCACCTCAATTTCCTCCTCATGGGCGAAGTCCACCACCCCCTTTATGTTCCGCACGATAGCGGGATGGAGGGGTTCGTAGAGATAGGATACATATTTATTGCCCCGATCGATGGCCAGGGAGTACTGAATGAGGTCGTTGGTACCGATGCTGAAGAAGTCGACCTCGCGGCCGATGATATCGGCGGTGATGGCGGCGGATGGGATCTCGATCATAACCCCCAAGGGGATCTCCGGATCGAAGGCCACCCCGCTCGACCTCAGCTCACGTTTAGCATCTTCCAGGATGACCTTTGCCTCTCGGAGTTCCTCTACCCCAGAGATCATGGGCAGGAGGATCTTGACCTGGCCGTAAGCGCTGGCCCGCAGGATCCCCCGCAACTGCGTCTTAAAGATATCCGGCTTCATGAGGCAGAACCGGATGGCCCTCAGCCCCATGGCCGGGTTCACCTGATCGGCCAGTTCGATATGGGAAGAGAACTTATCTCCCCCCAGGTCGAGAGTCCTGATGGTGACGGAATAGGGGACCATTTCCTCCACCAGTCGTTTATAGATCTGAAAGTGTTCCTCCTCGTCGGGGAGGGTCTTTCTGTTTAAGTAGAGGTATTCGGTGCGGTAGAGGCCTATCCCCTCGGCACCGTACTGGATGACGGCAGGGATCTCTTCGATGAGTTCTATATTGGCCTGCAGGGTGAGATGGTGCCCATCCTGGGTTTCCGCGGTGAGCAGAGAGTATTTGAGGAGTTCCCGTTCGAGATACCGGTAGTGTTGCCGTTTGAGTTGGTATGTCTTGATGGTTGCCTGTGAGGGCTCGACGATCACCATCCCTTCGGTCCCATCGACGATGATCGTTTCTCCCCCGACCACATAGGTCGTGATGTCTTCCAAGCCCACGACGGCGGGGATCTCGAGGGAACGCGAGACGATGGCCGTATGGGATGTCTTTCCTCCTACATCGGTGACGAAGCCGATCACTCGTTGGAGGTTTAACTGAATGGTATCCGCAGGGGAGAGATCGTGGGCTACGACGATTACCTCCTCCTCGAGGTCCGCGATCTTTCGAAGCTCCCTTCCGACGAGGTTACGGATGATCCGCTCCACCACGTGCTTTATATCCTCTTTACGCTCCTTGAGATATTCGTCTTCGATGGCGTCGAAGGCCTCGGAGATCTTATCCAAGGTAATCTGGAGGGCCCACTCCGTATTCACCAGTTGCTCTTTAATCAGGTTGATGGTTTCATCCCGCAACATGCGGTCTTCCATCAGCTTGAGGTGGACGTCGAGAATGTAGGAGTGTTGTTTGAACCCCTTTTCCACAATGCGCTGCTTGATCTCCTCCAGCTCTCCTTTTGATTTTTCGATGGCCTGCTTGAACCGCTTGATCTCCGAGGGCACCTGCCCCGCCGTTATCCTGCGGGAGATAAACGTCGTGCGCTGGCGCTCCAAGGGAGCGGCCTTGCCGATAATGATCCCAGAGGAGACCCCAATCCCTTTAAGGATTTTTTCTTCGCCGGTGGATAGCGTCTTTTTCTTCACCAAATTTCCCCTCGATCAATTCCCCTATCTTCTCAATAGCCTCTCTGCAATCCCTTCCTTCGGCCTTGACGATGATCCGCGAGCCTTGCCCGGCAGCGAGCAATAAGAGCCCCATGATACTCTTTGCGTTGGCCTCGATCCCATCCTTATTCATTGTGATAGCGCTCTCGAAGTTGCTGGCTACCTGCACCACCATATTGGCCGCGCGGGCATGAAGACCCAGCTTGTTTGTAATAATGAACGTTCGTTCCTCGATCAACGCCACTAATGCTTCTCCCCCCCTGTATTGCGCTCCAGGATCTCACTGGCTAGGTGGATGTTTTTTTGCCCGTATGATTTAATGAAGGCGGCTAAATCATCAAGTGTCTTTTCCTCCCGCATGGTGGACAACTTGATCAACATCGGGAGGTTGATCCCCGTTACGATTTCCACCTTACCCTTTTCTTGAAAGGAGAGGCTGATATTGGAGGGGGTGCCTCCGAACATGTCGGTCAATATCAAGACCCCCTTCCCCATGTCGACCTTTTTAATCCCCTTTTTGATCCTCTGTTCCACTTCCTCGATAGGATCCGATGGGTCGATGGAAATCGGTTCTACACCCTCTACCGCGCCGACGATCTGTTGTGTGGCCATGAGAAACTCATCCGCCAAGGCCGAATGGGTGACGATGATGACCCCGATCATTTTGTTCATGTCAACCTCGCTCTATATCACGGTGTCTGACCGTGATATCTTTTCCTTGATGGCTCATCATTGCAGCCAACTGTTCGGTGATCACCACCGAACGGTGCTTTCCGCCGGTACAACCGATGGCGATGGTCAAGTAAGATTTTCCTTCCTTTTTGTACAGGGGAATCAAATATTGGATCATCTCGCTGAACCGTTGGAGAAACTCTGCCGTCTCCTCCTGCTTCAAGACATAGTCCTTGACCTTTTTGTCCTTACCGGTAAGTGCCCGAAGCTCCCTGACAAAAAAGGGGTTGGGGAGGAGGCGGACGTCCATGACGATGTCGGCCTCTGCCGGCAACCCATAGCTGTAGCCGAAGGAGAGCAGGGTCGCCTTCATCCGCGTGGTCGGTGAAGTCGTCAGACGTTCCATGATGCTGTTGCGCAGTTGATGGACATTGAGATTCGATGTATCTATGATTTCATCGGCGATTTCTCTGAGAAAGGCCATCTCGCCCCGTTCCTCTTTTACCGCCTCTGGGAGGGGAATACCCCGCTCTTTTCCCACGGGGTGGCTGCGTCTGGTCTCGCTGTAGCGCCTGATCAGGACATCGTTCGCCGATTCGAGAAAGAGGATCTTCACGTCATGCCCTTTCCCGCGAAGGTCTTGCATGCGTTTTTGAAAATCTTCCAGAAACTCTTTTCCCCTGATATCCACCACGATGGCTACCTTCGAGAGCCCCCGTGTGGAATGTTGGCAGAGCTCGATGAAGGTGGGGATAAGCGTTGCCGGCATATTGTCAATACAATAGAAACCGCTGTCCTCCAAGGCCTTCATTGCCGTAGACTTTCCCGAACCCGAAAGGCCGCTGATAATCATGATGTGCAGCGGTTTCATCGTGCCTGCTGTTTTTTCTTTGCAAGGTTCTTGTGCAGTTTCTGTGCGAATTCCTTGGCTGCATGATACCCCCTCTTTTTGAGGAGGTGATCCCTGACCGCCACCTCCACAATGGCGGTCAGATTTCTGCCCGGCCTGACAGGAATCCTCTTAAGTGGAACCTCCTCCTCCATGATGGAGTAGGTCCGCTCCTCCAACCCTATGCGGTCGTCGATTTCCTCCTCTGGTTCCACCAGTTCAATGATGAGTTCAATCTGTTTTTTCTCGCAGGTGGCTGATACACCGAAGAGCTTCTGGATGTCGATGATGCCTAATCCCCTGATCTCCATGTGATGCCGGCCTAGTTCGTGGCTGAAGCCGCGCAGGATTCCCTCGCCTTGATTCTCTATCTTGATGAGATCGTCCGCCACGAGACGGTGCCCGCGCGTGACCAGGTCGAGCGCGCACTCCGTTTTGCCCAACCCGCTCTTGCCCATGATCAGGACCCCCACCCCGAAGATATCGAGCAAGACGCCATGCATACTGATACTAGGTGAATTGCCCTGTGTCATGATTCTTCCTTATGGTAACGTATACTGTTCATCCTCTTCGGAGATGAGGCAATAGATTTCTTCTTTGGAGGCAGCCTCCATCAACCGTTTTCTGAACGGGGTTTCCTTTAAGATGCGTGATAGCCTGGCGAGGGCCTGGAGGTGCTCCCCGGCGCTGTCTTCCGGGGCAAGCAATAAGAAGAAGAGATGGGATGGTTTTTCATCCAGGGATTGGAAGTCGACACCTTCTCTGTTACGCCCGAAGGAACAGATGATGTCGTGTATATCCTTCAGCTTGCCATGGGGTATGGCGATGCCGTCCCCGATCCCCGTACTGCCCAATCGCTCTCTTTCCAAGAGTACCTGTACGGTTTTTTCTTTGTCCGCCAATTTGCCGTGCTCAACCAAGACGGAGACCAACTCCTCCAAGACACCCTTTTTGTCCCGAGAGGTGAGTTTTTCTATGACGGAGTCTTTGTCCAAGATGTCTGTTATTTTCATCGTCTCACCTTCTTCAGGACAACCACGTTTGTCGTCTCTTCGGTCGTTTCGACTTATCCCGTTGTTTCTTGATCTGACGATCTATTTTGTCCACGACACTATCAATGGCCGCATGAATGTCCTCCATATTTTCTATCCCGTGTATGGCCGTACCGTTGCCGGCCGTGACGGTTATCTCTACCGTATGTCTGAACTTTTCCGTTGACAGGACCACATGGGCCTCGACGGGTTCGTGAAGATACTTTTTTACCTTGTGGAGTTTTTCCCCGATATAGTCCTTTAAAGGACTGCTCGGCTCCATGTGTCTGAAGGTTATGTTGATCTGCATCAATGCCTCCGTTCGTTTGCTATTCGATCTTCTTATAAAACTTGAAATCTTAGCTAAAGAGGAAGGGGTTGTCAAGGCAATCACTTCCCCCACGGTGATCTTACATGATCTTTTTCCTTTCGCTGGAGGAGAGGATTCTCATCATCTCCCGGTACTTGGCTGCCGTCCGGCGGGCTATGGTAATATCATATCTGTCTTTGAGCAAGCGGCAGATCTTTTCGTCGCTGTAAGGCCTGCGAGGGTCTTCTTCGACGATGGTCTGTTTGATGAGATTTTGTACCCGCTTGACGGCCACCTCCTCGCCATACCTTCCCACCTTACCGCTAAAGAAGAATTTCAGTTCATAGATCCCCTGCGGTGTATGGGCATATTTGTTCGTGGTCACCCGACTCACGGTGGACTCGTGCATTTGAATGTCGTCGGCTACCTCTCTCAAGATGAGGGGTTTCAGGTTATCGATCCCCTTATCGAGAAAATTCCGCTGAAACTTGACGATACTCTTGGTGACCTTGTACAGGGTCATCTGCCTCTGCTGGATGCTCCTGATGAGCCAGAGGGCTGATTTCATTTTTTCTCTGAGATACCCGCGGGGGACGTTTTCTTTCTCGGTGTTGAGCATCTCGCGATAATAGGTGTTGATACGCAATTTGGGGAGCCCGTCATCGTTCAAGACGACTATGTAATCCTTTTCAACCTTGTAGACGAAGACATCGGGTATGATGGCCTTCGCCTCATCGAGGCTGAACGGGCGTCCCGGCTTGGGGTCAAGATGAGAGATGACCTCGATGGCCGCGAGGACTTGAGCGAGGGTGACCTTTAATTTCCTGGCCAATACACGGTAGTCCCTTTTTTTGCAGTAGGCGAGATAGTTTTGCGCTATTTCTTCCGCCAAGGGATTGTCCTCAGGGAGCCCCTGTAACTGGATGAGGAGGCATTCTTGCAGATCCCGCGCGCCTACCCCTATAGGATCGAAAGACTGGATGAGATGGAGCGTTTCCTCTGCCATCTGAGCCGGACAACCCATTTCCCCGCAGATCTCCTCCAGGGACCCCTGGAGGTAGCCGTTGTCGTCGATATTCCCGATGATGAAGGCCCCGATCTCTCGTTGTTCATGGGCCACAGGGCTCATTCTGAGCTGCCACAGCAGGTAATCGGCGAGCGTAGCCTGACGGGTGATAAGGTTTTCCCATGGCGTGTCTCCCCCCTCGCCCTTTGGGGAGGTATAGGTGCTGATGCCATGGCCCTCCATATATTCTTCCCAGTCGTACTCCTTCATGCGTTCGGAGGTCTCAGCCTCGGCGGCGGTCTCTGTCTGCTCTCTCTCCTCCAGGCCGGTTTTTTCCTCCGGGTCGTTGTCCTCCTCCAGTACGGGATTTTCCTTCATCTCCTGGGTGATGACTTCCTGGAGTTCCATCCGAGACAATTGTAGCAGCTTGATGGCCTGCTGCAGCTGGGGGGTCATGATCAGCTGTTGGGTCAGCTTGAGATCTTGTTTGATCTCCAAGGCCATCGCTTCTATCCTTTCCTTCCCTGTGTGGGGGGTACTCCCCCCTTCCCGCCACTCCTGCGTTCCAGTTTGAAGTGCTCCCCCAGGTATATCGTGCGGGCCTTCTTGCTGGCCGCGATCTTCTTCGGGGACCCCGTTTCCAATATCTTTCCCTCATTCAATATGTAGGCCCGATCACACACATGGAGGGTCTCTCGGACGTTGTGGTCGGTCACAATCACCCCGATGCCCTTTCGCTTGAGTTGATGGATGATGTTTTGGATATCGATGACGGCCAGGGGGTCAATGCCTGCAAAGGGCTCGTCGAGGAGGATGAGGTGGGGTGATAGGACAAGGGCCCTGGTGATCTCCACCCTGCGCCGCTCCCCCCCCGAGAGTGAATAGGCCTTGTTCTTGGCCAGGTGGGCGATGTTGAGCTCTTTCAAAAGGGTCCGGAGGCGTTCCTCCTTCTCTTCACTGGTGAGATTCAAGGTCTCCAAGATGGCCACGATGTTTTCTTCGACGGTCAATTTTCTAAAGACCGAGGGTTCTTGCGGCAGGTAGGTGATCCCCCGCCTCGCCCGCTGATACATGGGGAGTCCCCCGATATCCTCCCCGTTGAATAACACCGTTCCCCGGTCGGGCCTGATCAAGCCGATGATCATATAGAAGGTAGTGGTTTTCCCGGCCCCGTTGGGACCCAGCAGCCCCACCACCTCTCCCGCATGGATCTTCAAGCTTACTCGATCCACCACCACCCTGCCATTATAGGCCTTGGTGAGATCGGTGGTCTCTAAGGTCTGTATCGCTTTCGTTCTCATTGTTTCTCCATATCCGGTTTGATGGTGACCGTTACCCGCTCTGATCCCCCCAAGACCAAGGTGCCCTCCTGGTAGTAATAGGTGGCCTCTTGGCACCTGACCGTCCTGTTGGCTTGCACCATGCGCACATTACCCTGTGCCACTATCTTGTCGATACCCCCCCCTTCACCCTTATTGTTGAGAAAGAGGAGGAGGCGATCGGCATAGATGGTGAACTCCTCTTGTTTGGCCACGACATCACCGATAAAGGTGATGAGTTTTTTCTCATATTCGGCCTCCAGTCGCTGGGAGGTGATGTGGACAGGGCCCCGTTTTCCCTTTAATTCTTCGATCATCTGGGCCGAGGCCGGGTGCACCAGCAGCCCTATGATGAAAACAGCGATGATAGAGGTGAGCCCTTTCATCCCTTGATCTCCGTCTGGACCTTTTTCAATATGGTGACTTTTTTCTTCCGCAAATCGACCACGGCCCCCACCCCCTTTAACTGCACACCTTTGCCCTCGAGCATGACGGGATCTGCGGTAACGATTTGCCGCTTTTCATCGGAATAGTGAAGGGAGTTGGTGGTAACGCGATAGCCGTCGCTGAAGGTGACAACCACATCCCCCGAAACCTCAATCTCCTTTTTTCCCTTCATGGACCCCTGGTTTCCCTTCAAGATGATAACGCGCCCACCCTCGTCATAGAAGGTGACCGTCAGGTTTTCGAGGGTGGTGTAGTCGGTTTCGCGAAAGTGTTGGCCGGACTTCGCCCTCAGCTCCCACTCTTTCCTCTCACCCTTGGTCTCCACGTAGTGGATATCCTCCATACTGAGATCAGCGCTTTTGTCGACCGCTTCTTTCACCTCAGGGATGATCAATTCATCGTCATCTCCCCCTCCCAGGAGGAGATATCCCCCGAGTGCTGAGAGGACCACCCCCATGCAGATAAGGATGATCAGCTTGGATAGCTTCATTGATACCTCCTCAGGATCTCATCCCATTTTCCCCCGGCCTGCAGGAGCAGGTCACATACCTCCCGCACCGCTCCCCTGCCGCCGGGAGATTGGGTGACATAGAGGGCGCACTCTTTCGCCTCGTGGGCGCCATCCGCTACCACGATGGGGAACCCCACCCGCTTCAAGAGGGGGATATCGACCAGATCATCTCCGATAAAGCAGGTTTCGTCATCGGCCACCCCTGTCTTGCGGGCGATCTCCTCGTAGGCCTTAACTTTGTCGTTGACCCCCTGGCGGATCCAGGGGATACCCAGATCATCGGCCCGGTGTTGGACCACCGGAGAGCTTCTTCCCGTCAGCACCGCCACCTCGATTCCCGCCCCCCTGAGGAGCTTGATGCCGTGTCCGTCACGCACGTCGAAGGCCTTGCTCTCTCTGCCCTCGTGATCCATGATGATCCTCCCATCGGTCAGCACCCCATCGACATCCAGGACCAGCAGCCTCACCCGGGCAGCCCTCTCCCGTACCTGTTTGGTCACGGTCCCTTCCATCTCAGACCACCCCGGCCTTGAGGAGGTCGTGGAGGTGGATGATCCCCCTGGGGATCTTGTCCCCGGGCTTGTCGAAGACAAAGAGTGAGGTAATGGCGTGTTCCTCCATCTGTTGGACGGCCTCGGCGGCGAGTGTGTCGGTCTCGATCCGCTTGGGGTTTCTGGACATGATATCCGAGGCCTTCCTCTCCAACAGGTTGCCGTATTTCTCCAGGGCGCGGCGCAGGTCTCCGTCGGTGATCACCCCCACCAGCTCTTTCCGTTTGTTTAGGACCGCCGTCACCCCCAACCGCTTGGAGGTGATCTCCACCACGGCCTCCTTCATCAAGGTGTCTTCATATACCATGGGGAACTCCTCACCCGTGTGCATCAGGTCGTTCACCTTGAGCAGGAGCCGCTTGCCGAGTTTCCCCCCGGGGTGCCGGAGAGCGAAGTCCTCTTTGTTAAACCCCCGCTTCTCCAAGAGGGCGACCGCTAGGGCGTCTCCCATGGCCAGGGCCACGGTCGTGCTGGCCGTAGGGGCCAACCCCAGGGGGCAGGCCTCTTCTTGGACGCTCACATCCAATATCACGTCCCCGGCCCGGGCGAGCGTCGAGGCGGCTCCTCCGGTGAGGACGATCAATGTATTCCCGTACCGCTTGATGAGAGGGAGGATCTGCGAGAGCTCGTTCGTCTCCCCGCTGTTGGAGATGGCCACGACGACGTCCTTTTTGTCCAGCATGCCGAGGTCGCCGTGGATCCCTTCGGTGGGGTGCAGGAAAAAGGCGGGGGTGCCGGTGCTGGCCAGCGTTGAGGCGACCTTTTGACCGATGATCCCCGATTTCCCCACTCCCGTCACCACTACCTTCCCCTCACAGGCGAGGATTAATTCCACGGCCCGCACAAAATCCTCGTTGATCCGTTCCTTCAGCCGCTCGATGGCCTCGGCCTCGATCCGCAATACGCGCTTGGCCCGTTCGATGATCATCCTTTATCCTCTTTTACGATGCGGTCGACGGCCATGAGCTGTTGTAACAGCGGTGAGAGGGTCTCGAGTTCGAGGGAGTTGGCCCCGTCGCTGAGGGCCTGTTCCGGGTTCGGGTGGACCTCTAAGAAGACCCCGTCCACCCCTGCCCCGACCGCCGCCCTGGCCAGGTAGGGGACGTATTCCCTGTTTCCCCCTGAGACCTTCCCCGCGCCGCCGGGGAGTTGAACGCTGTGGGTGGCGTCGTAGATGACGGGGTATCCCAGCCCCCGCATGAGGGGGAGCGCCTTCATGTCGTTGACGAGGTTGTTGTAACCAAAGGAGGTTCCCCGCTCGGTGAGGAGGATCTGTTCATTCCCCGTGGAGGTGATCTTCTCCACGACATGGGCCATATCCCAGGGGGCCAGGAACTGTCCCTTTTTGACGTTGACCGGCCTTCCCGTCCTGCCAGCCTCCACCAGGAGGTCGGTCTGACGGCAGAGAAAGGCGGGGATTTGGATCACGTCCAGGACCTCCGCTGCCCGGGGGACCTCGCTGACGCTATGGCAATCGGAGAGGATGGGCACCCCCACTTCTTCTTTCACCCGCCCTAAGATCCTCAACCCCTCAGTGAGTCCCGGTCCCCGGGGGGAGGAGATAGAGGTACGATTGGCTTTATCATAGGATGCCTTGAAGATGAGGGGGATGCTGAGGGCCTGGGAGATCTCTTGTAATGCCCTGGCGACTGAGAGGACGAGTTCCTCTCTCTCGATCACACAGGGGCCGGCGATGAGGACCAAGGGATTACCTCCGCCGATGGTTATCGCACCGATGCGGACTTCTTTGACCACTGTCACCTCTTCCTCGCCTCGAGGGATGCCCTGATGAACTCCCGAAAGAGGGGATGGGGTGCCCAGAGCCTCGATTGGAACTCCGGGTGAAACTGACACCCCAGAAACCACGGGTGATCGGGGATCTCGACGATCTCCACCAATTCGTTGTCCGGCGA
>CAZMFG010000066.1:9148-11919 GCA_964565525.1 uncultured Thermodesulfobacteriota bacterium | reverse complement strand
TATACTCCAATTCGATCCAGATAGACATCTCTATTTGCCTCCAGATATTGGGTGACGGTTTTTTGTTTACAAAAAATCCTCATTAAACTAAAATGAGTATGTCCGTTTTTATGGAGAAATAAGCGAAAGTCTTTGTAGATCACTTAACAGCGCACCAGCTTTGGTGCTACAAGGTATGAAAATGAATAAACTCACTGTAAGCTTATGTATCATCTTATTGGTATTAATGGGAACGTTCTTTTTGCCCCCCGAGCTGCGCTCGGAGATCTACAAGTATGTCGATAAAAACGGGACCACCCATTTTGTCGATGATATGACCAAGATTCCCGAAGAATACAGGAAGCAGGTAGACGTGCGTGAGGACAAACCCAAAGAGTCTTCCGTTGAGGAAACGTCGACAACCCCTGAAGGGGAAGCGGAGGATTCTTCTGAGCAACAATTGGAGCAATGGCGAGAGGAAAAACAAAGAGAAGAAGAACAAAGGGCTCGAGAAGAACTTGAACGGAGGCTGGAGACGAAGGTGACGATCAGCGGGAATAAGGTCTTGGTCCCCGTCACCCTGGGCTACATTGGGTATGAGGTCCAAACCACCCTTGTGCTGGACACCGGCGCTGATCTCATAACCATCCATCAGCCGATCGCGGATCAACTGCACCTCCCGATGACGCAGAAGGCTGGAGTACGGGTGGTAGGAGGAAAGAGGATTCAGGCCAGATTGGCCAAGCTTGATTATGCGAGGGTCGGACCCTATGAGGCGCGTGGCATCCATGCATTGATCATCCTGCACGAGGGTTCTTCTGTCATCCATGACGGTCTGTTGGGGATGAATTTTTTGCGAGGGCTCGACTACACAATAGATTTTGAAAAGCAAGTGATCAGGTGGAGACCGCAATAGGCTTTTTTCTTTATTACAGACGTTCCTTCGGTGGCAAACAGCGTAAGGACGAAATTCTATAACCGCCGCAGTCATCACCCTGCCCGAAGATAGGTGGACCCCCATTACAACCGTCCGGCACACGTACCATCGGCGTGGGTGTCGTATACAACCCTTCCTACAACGTGCCTGCCGTCTTTTTTGAACACAGCATTGCCTCACTACTGCCGCCAAGCTTCAGAGGGCTTAACTCCCACCTTGCAATGATACTTTATCTTTACAAAAAATCCTTGTGAGGCTACTATGCACCCCGTTACGCGAGAACACCGCGTTTGTGCACCAAGAAATACGGGCTTCTCAAAAGGAGGACGCTAGGGGCCATCATGCACGAGAAACTGATTAAGACCCCCGTTACTTTCGATGATGTGTTGACAAAGATCCTGCAATTCCTCCACACCATCGCCAGCTGGATAGGAGGATTGATTGCCGCCCTCATTCATTCTATCTTGCCTTCCGTCACCATACCCAACGACCTGGTGGAAGCGATAGGGCTCATGGCGATGTTAACCGTATTTTTGATCGTTGTACAGATCGCCAAAAAAATTACCTGGATTGTAGTGGTGGTGGGGTGGGTTTTGATCATGACACGGATAGTATTGCTCATGATCAAAGGGTAGCACAAGTAAAAAAGAGTGAGGCGCTTTGTCCGTATGCGTTGCTCCATCTCATCAGGCGGATCTCGGTAATTTCTCAGGCCCGCCTATAGAAAAAAGCTTCTAACGGCTAACAACCCCCCGCGATCTCCCCTCGCAGGTCATATGGTTCCGCCCGAGTGATCTTCACCGGAACGATCTCCCCTATGGCGGCATCCCCCTGCGTGATATGGACCACCCCATCGATCTCCGGGGCCTGAAAAGCGGCCCTCCCCTGCAGAACTCCTCCCCCCGTCCCCTCGATCAAGACCGGGATCGTGGAACCTATCATGGCCTTATTCTTCTTCCACGAAATCCCCTGTTGTAACTCCATAATCCGGGACCTCCTTTCCTCGGCCACCTCAGGGGAAGGTCGGCCCTTTATACGGGCGGCCTTGGTGCCCTCTTCAGGGGAATAGGTGAACACCCCTAGATGAGTAAATTCCGCCTCTCGGACAAATGTCAACAGCTCCCTGAATTCCCGCTCCCCCTCACCGGGAAAGCCCACCATCAGGGTGGTGCGTAGGTTGATTGTAGGATATCCTTTTTTGATACGGTCGATTAACGCCCTGGTCTCCTGTGCCGAATGCCTTCTTCCCATGCGCTGCAAGATCTGTGCGTCGATGTGCTGGATGGGGATATCGAGATACGGACAGATGCGTTCCTCCCCGGCGAACATCTCGAGGAGTGGAGGAGGAAAGTTATCGGGGTGGGGATAGGTATACAGTATCCTGAGCCACCGCAATCCTTCGATCTTTATCAATTTCTTTAAGAGCCTATAGAGCCCTCGCTCCCCTCCTTTGTCCACCCCATACGCCGTGGTATCCTGAGCCACCAGGGTAACCTCTATGACGCCCCCGGCAACCAATTGTTCGACCTCCCGGATAACTGAATCCATCTGCCTGCTCCTGTAACCCCCTCGAAGCTGAGGGATGAGACAGAAGGTGCAGGGGTGGGAACAACCCTCCGCTATCTTTACATAGGCTGCATGGGGGGTGTTGGTGATAATCCGAGGCGTGTGGTGATCATAGAGATAGCGGGGCGTCTCGATCAATACCGTGGGTCCGCCTCCCCGCAACAACTGGGGTATCCGCGGAAATTCACCCGTCCCTATCCAGAGATCGACCTCGGGAATCTCACGCGCCAATGTTTCACCATACCGCTGGGGGAGACATCCGGTGACGACTATTTTGTTGATCCGCCCG
>CAZMFG010000066.1:0-9048 GCA_964565525.1 uncultured Thermodesulfobacteriota bacterium | reverse complement strand
ATAGCGTCGTTCTCTGCCGCTCAATCCGCCGGTTGAAGCCTCCTCCCCTTGATCTCTATCTTGCCGGTATCTAAGTGAAGCGTGATCTCATCCCCTAGTATCCACTCTCCAAGTTCCTTCATCTTGACATCCCCTGTCAGTACCATGGTTTTCTGATTCGGGGACCACACGGCCTTATTGCCGAAGATTGCATCTTCTCCCCTTGTCACCACCACCTCATCCCTGGCCACCATCTCTATGGGGACATCATCATCACCCATGGTCACCAGGAGGGATTCGGCGCGAATCCTGACCTCTTCACCTAAGGCTACCACGTCGCCGGTGTATAGGATGCTGTTTGTCTCCTGAATGTTTTGAGTACGCTTGGCGGTGATGCGAAAGGGAAGGGTTGCGTTCGTCTTTAAAGTGGGCCTGGCCTCTCTCATGCCTATCTCCTCCCCCGCAGGAGAGGCCGCAACCACACCGTGCTCTTTGAGGCTGGCCAGGAGTTTCTTTCCCGGTTTGGCAAAGGTGCTTTGAGGATAGTCCTCTACCAACCTCTTCAGAGGAATAAGGGCCTCTGGGTCCCTTTCCTGTTCGTGCAGGGCAAGCGCAAGGTAGTACAGGGCCTCATCATCCACGCCGCAGGCGGGGTACTGTTTCAATGCAGTGTACGCCCGCTTCTCCGTGGCGCCGTATTCATCTTTGCGGAGGTAAAAGTGGGCGACATAGAGCTCGTGTTCCGCCAGCCTGCGGCGGCAGAAAGTGATCTTTTCCCGGGCCTTTTGAGCAAAGATGGTATCGGGATAATTCGCCACCACATTTTGAAAGGCCGCCAGGGCCTTCTCCGTGGCCGCCTGGTCTCGATCCTTCGTTAACACCTGCCGGTAATGACACAATCCTATTTGGTAATCCACGTAGGGGAGATCAGGGTGAAAGGGGTGCTGTTTTTTGAACTCCAGATACCTGGTAATGGCTTCGGGATATTCCTTGCGAAAAAAGGAGCAGTCCGCGATGCGCAAATCAGCCTTGGGGGCATAGAGCTCATCAGTAGGGAAATAATCCTTCAATCGAGTGAAGACTTCTGTGGCCTCTTGGTACTTTCCGTTGTTGAAAAGGACCATCCCCTGCGTGTACAGCACGGAGGGGTCCTTGGGTGTCGTCGATTGCACCTGCTTCTTGCCGGCACAGCCGATCATCGCCAACAATACTATCAACACTATGCCGATCAGCCGAACAAATGTGGTCTTCATCACAATTTCTCCTTTTAATAACGTGCTCAATCTTATATAAAAATACCCTCGTCGTCAACCTTATAAACCCAGTTGATCATGTATCCCCTGCATGGCCTTGAGGCTTAGCTCGGCGAACTCCTCCAGAGCCAGGCCGAGCTTTTCGCACTCTCTGATGGCGTCTCTGCGTACCCCCCGGGCAAAACCCTTTTCTTTCATCCTCTTCAAGATAGAGGTGGGTTTTACGCTGGCTATTCTCTTGTCGGGATAGACAAGGGTGGTGGCCACGATCAAACCGGTGATGGAATCCGCACAGGTGATGGCAAAATGGACGGGCTTCTCCCGTTTCATAGATAAGGCCTCGGCGTTGTGGGCCTTGATGGCATCAATAATCTCCTCCGCCATCCCCCTTTGACGGAGGATCTCCTCGGTCCTGAGGGTATGGCGGGCCGGATCTCCCACGGTCTCATCATAATCCAAATCGTGAAGGAGGCCCGTAATTCCCCATCTCTCAGGATCATACCCCAGCCGTTCCGCCAGGGCACGCATCACCGCCTCCGTGGCCAGGGAGTGTTTGATGAGGACCTCCTTGCCACAATGCTCCCGCAACAGATCTAAGGCCTGCTCCCGATCGATCATAGCAACCCCTCTGCTCTTTTGTACTAAGGGACCATAGATGTGCACAATAGTCAAGTTTTAGATCAGTTTTTTCTTGAAAAATTTCTTTGATACCTTTATCTTTAAGGCTAATCTATTTTTCAGTACTAAAAAAGGACTTGCTTGTATGCAGAAAAAAAGGATTGTCATCACAGGGTTAGGCCCAGTCACCCCAATAGGCATAGGGAAAGAGTCATATTGGCGGGCACTCATGGAGGGGAAAACGGGGGTGGATCTGATCGAATTTCCCAACTTTGATATGGAGCAGTTCAGGACCAGGATCGGGGCCCCCATAAAAAACCTCACCCTTCATGATTACCTCCCCATGCATAAAGGTGATCGACACCTGGGGAGGACCTCCCAATTCGCCCTCGTGGGGGCCAAGCTGGCCCTGGAGGATGCAGAGGTAGAGTTCCTGCCCCGCGAAGGGGTTCAGGGGAGGTATGAGCTCAACCACTCCGATTCCTTCAAAATCGGGGCGATCATGGGGGTGGCGACTGAAAATATGGACGTCAGGGATAGCTCTTACGATAATTTGCTAAAGCACGGCGGCCCCCGGAGGATCAACCCCTTTGCCCTCCCCAACGTCTATACCAGTTCCGTGGCCACCAACATCACCGAGCGGTTCGGCGTCCGCGGGACCACCTATGTGGTCTCCTCGGCCTGTGCCTCGGCGAGCCACGCCATCGCCGCCAGCTACAATAGGATCCAGGACGGCCCTGAAGAGATGTTCCTTACGGGCGGCTCAGAAGCCTGCATCACCCCCCTTTCGTTTGGAGGGTTTATCGCCCTGCGGGCCATGTCCACCCGCAACGACGAGCCGCAGAAGGCCTGCCGTCCCTTTGATCTGCACCGAGACGGCTTTGTCATGGGAGAGGGGGCGGGGATAGTCATCGTGGAGGAACTGAATCACGCCCTCGCCAGAGGCGCCCCCATCTATGCCGAACTCATCGGTTATGGGATGACCGCCGACGCCTACCACATCGCCGAACCGGAGCCTGCCGCCACCTCGTTGAGCAAGGCCATCGACCTGGCCCTGACCATGGGAGGGGTTGCGCCTGAAGAAGTCGATTATATCAACCCCCACGGAACATCGACAAAGTTAAACGATAGCGTCGAGACCAAGGCCATCAAAAAGAGCTTCGGAGATTACGCCTATCAGATACCCATCAGCGCCACCAAGTCGATGGTCGGACACCTCCTTGGAGCGGCCGGCGGGGTTGAGGCCATCGTCACAGCCCTCACGATTACCCGGGGCACAATCCACCCTACCATCAACTACGAGTTCCAGGACCCGGAGTGCGACCTCGACTATGTCCCAGACGGCCCTCGTGAGAAGGAGGTGCGGACAGCACTTTCCATATCCGCGGGATTCGGGGGGGTCAACTGCGTGCTCCTTTTTAAGGCCTTTGAGCCGTAGCCATGTCCAGGGACATTACGGCCTGGCTGCTCGCCATCATCCCTATTCCTTCCTCCCTCATTGAGGGAATCATGAACCCATGAAGAGCCATGTTGCCATTACGAGGTGTACTACCTACGCCTACCCGCAGGTAGTGGCGGGTGTCAGATTAGTATTAGAACCCCTGGGCGGAATAAAGGCCTTCGTAAAGAGGGGTGATAGGGTCCTGCTCAAGCCCAACCTCCTCTCGGGAAAACACCCGGACCGCTGTGTGACCACCCATCCCGCTATGGTAAAAGCCGTTGCCCAGCTGGTCCAGGAGGCAGGGGGGATCCCTGTGATTGGAGACAGCCCTGGCGTGGGAGGCTTGCATCGCGTCGCCGCTCAGGCGGGGATCGCGGAGGTGGCGGAAGAATTAGGATGTCCCCTCGTGGAATTTAAGGACGTTGCAGAGATAAAGACGGATGCGGCAAATACCTTCCGTAGGTTTGAGCTGGCAAAAGCCGTGCTGGAGACCGATGTGATCATCAATCTCCCCAAGGTCAAAACCCACACACAGACCCTCCTCACCCTGGGGGTGAAGAACACCTTCGGCTGCATCCCGGGGATGCGCAAGGCACAATGGCACCTCAAGGCGGGGAACGACCATGCCGCTTTCGCCGGGATGCTGGCAGAACTTTCTCATATCATCAAACCCGCGCTGACTATTGTAGATGGGATCATCGGCATGGAGGGGGACGGTCCGAGCAACGGCGATCCGCGTCCCCTCGGCCTGATCCTGGCCGGGGCGAATCCTCATGCCCTCGATGCCACCATCTGTCAAATCATCGGCGTCCACCCCGAGGAGCTCCTCACCCTCCAGACCGCTCACGAGCGGGGGTTTGAAGGGACCGACCCCAAGCAGATAGAAGTTTTGGGTCAGAGTATCGAGGATGTGAGGGTCGTCCCCTTTCGCCTCCCGAGGAGATTCTACATCAAGAGGAAGTTGATAGCTCTCCTCAAGCTACCGCTCAGGAATATCTTTACACCAAAACCTATCATCAATAGGGATCTCTGCAAGGCCTGTGGGGCCTGTGCCGAGGTCTGTCCTCCCCGGGCCATCTCCCTGAGCAAAAAGAAGGTGGTGATCGATTACCGCCAGTGCATCCGCTGCTACTGTTGTCAGGAGGTGTGCCCGGAGGGTGCGGTGCACCTCCAGGAAGGGTGGGTAGGAAGGCTTGTCTCGTGAGGAATATCAAACTGACCATCGAGTACGATGGGACTGCCTATCACGGCTGGCAGATCCAACCCGGGCTCCAGACCATCCAGGGGGTGATGCGGGAAGAGATCCTCCGGATTACCCAGGGGGACGTAAACCTCATCGGCGCGGGCAGGACAGATGCCGGGGTTCATGCCCTGGGGCAGGTGGCAAATTTTCAGACCGAAAGCACTATTGACCTCACCGCCCTGCAACGGGGGCTGAACAGCCTCCTGCCGCCCGATATCGTGGTTAAGGCTGTGAAGGAGGCGGGGGAGGAGTTCCACGCCCGCTTCAGCGCCCGCAGCAAGGTGTACGAGTATCACATCCTGAACCGATCCTATCCCTCGGCCGTCCGGAGAAATTACGCCTGGTTCATCCCTCATGACCTCGATCTCACCTCCATGCAAAAATGCGGTAAGCTGCTCATCGGGAGCTACGACTTCTCCTCCTTCCGGGCCTCGGGGGATGAGAGCCGGCATTCTATCAGAGAGGTCCTCCGCCTGGAGATCGAGCAGCGGGAGAATGATCTCATTGTTATAGTGATCGAGGCCAACGCCTTTCTGCGGGAGATGGTCCGCAGCATCGTGGGGACCCTGGTGGACGTGGGCCGGGGAAAGACCTCGTTTGAGGAATTTAAGGATATTTTCGCGGCCCATGACCGCCGCCAAGCAGGCATGACCGCCCCGGCACAGGGGTTGTTTCTGGCCGAAGTGAAATACTAAAAATTAAGAAAGAAAAATAGGGCCAGGTCTTGATGACCTGGCCCCTTAATCAGAATGGATTATCTTTTACGTTTGCGCTTTGCAGGGGCCTTGGCACCACCACCCTTGGTCGTCTGCACATAGTCCACCGCAAAGATCAGGAGAAATAAAGAACCGAGGGCTGCAGGGACGATGTAGACTCCTTCAATAGCCACGCCTTCCCACCATGCGCCGAATACCTGGGGGCCCAACCAAGCGCCGACCCACCCGATAACGACCTTGGACAGAAAAGACCAAATCCCCGGCACGACATAATACTTAAAACCGAAATGCAAGATCCCACCAACCACAACACTGATAATCAACAAAATAAGAAAGCTCGCAAAATCCATCGTCATCCTCCTCTCATTGCTGTTAATTGAAAAGTTATATGATACATCCCCCACCTATTGAGGGATTACTACCCCGATCTACACCGCGATACCAACCTCCACGGACGTATTTCTATGCGGCGATTGTATAAGCGTGAGTTTTATCTGGGGATAAAGGCAGTCGCCCCTTAAGACATTTGTTCCCTCTTCGGAGACCTTATATCGGTACCTTCTGGAATCTCCCCTCAAGATTCCCTCCAAAAGGTTATAGGTTATGTCATGTGGCTGACTCGTCTAAATAAAGTCCTTTAATATTTTATAAACATACCTAATTTATTGGAAAAAGTCAAGGGAATTTTGGTAGAAAGGTGATGATAAACGTAATATTTCAAGCCGATTCCCAATACGTTCACAAGGTTCAACTCAACACAACCCTCCTCTCTGAGGGCGCGCCCTCAGAGAGGATTCAGGGTATACGTTCTCTAAAAGGGTATTAACGCCTTACTTCGTCACTATCCACAGGGCGTGGATGATCCCCGGGATCCAAAAAATGATACAGAGAATGATATTGATCAAAAAATCTTTGCCAAGGCCCTTTTTGATGAGTACTGCAATAAAAGGCAACAGTATCGCCAAAATGATGAGCAAAACACTGCTTTTTTTCTTCTTTGTTCTCCTCTTCTTCGCCATGTTCTCCCCTCCTTAATAATAAGGTTGTTTGCTGCAACAACTCATCATAAGTCTACGAAAATCTGTTTTCTAACATTCTTTAATCATTTCGTCAAGTTTTAAAAACCAACTAACTCTTATCAAGAAAGGCTCCTCCCCATGAAGAAAGGGGGAGGATAGATAACATTCTCAATTCTTCTAATCGGATGATGGCCTTGTCACCAAGCTGCATACTTGATCAGGTTCGCAGGCCTCGCATTCCAATTGGAGGGTCGTATGGCCTATGTGGTAACGCTGCGTGAGATATTCCTTAATGTCTTCCATGATCTGTGCGCTCTCGCTGATCCGTTGGTCCTGTATCTGGACGTGCCCACTCAGGGCATAGAGACCGGAGGTGATGGTCCACACATGGACATCGTGAAATGATTCAACCCCCTTTATGGCCTCGACCTCTCGGATCAGTTTCTCGAGATCGACGTGCTTGGGGACGGCCCCGAGCAGGATTGCGGCCGTCTCCTTGACCACGCCGTATGCCCCCTTAAGGATGATCAGGCCTATCATGAGACTCAGGATGGGGTCGACGACAAACCATTCGGTGAAAGAGATAATGATCCCCCCAATGATCACGCCGATCGATGAGAGCAGGTCTCCTACAATGTGGAGAAAGGCCGCTTTGACGTTGAGATTTTTCCTGCTCCCCTTGTGGAGGATAAGGCCGCTCGCCATATTGGCCAGCAGGCCCACACCGGCGACGCCCATCATGAGCAGGCCCTTGACCGGCTCCGGATCCATTAAACGGTGGTAGGCCTCATAAAAGATGAAGAGCGATAAAAAGACCAGAATGCCCCCGTTGATCTGAGCGGCAAAGATCTCCACGCGATAGAAGCCAAAGGTGTTCCTCGTGGTGGGGGGTCGGGAGGAAAAACGGAAGGCCACGATGCTCAACAGCAAGGCGAGGCAATCGGCCAGCATGTGCCCGGCATCGCTCAGCAGGGCGAGGCTGTTGGCCAACAGGCCGCCCACAAACTCGGCGATCATCACGACTGAGGTGATCCCCAGGGCGATGAGGAGGGGTTTTTGATAGCTATTACTTTGTCTTTGGGACTCGTGCGACTCCATTCTTTTATTGTAGCATAAAATATGCGTCGGGGGGAAAAGTAGAGGAGGCGCAGAGGTCTTTATTCCCCTGCGCCCCTCTCAGAGTTTTTTGACTTGGGCTTTTACATGTACACGAGTTCTAACACGATAGTACCCTTTACTGACGAAGCGAAGGCGATCTTTTGCAACACCTTCTTCAGGGCTTCTCTTTTATACCCCTTTCCTTGGTAGCTCTTGACCTGGACCGCTGTTATCTCGCCCTGCTCAGCCCCCCCCCCCATACGAAGCGGTGAAGGGGAGAATAAGGATGAGAAGTCCGATGATAACAATAAGCCTTTTCATAATTCCACCTCCAAATTGTGTTTGCTGCTCCTATTAGACAAAGGAATCCCCCAAAAGTTCCCGGTTTTTTTATAAAGAAATGAAGAAGTTTAACGTCGACTAAAAGATTGAGAAAAACTTAGAGGGTGGATTTAAAAAAGTTGGGTATAGTCAGAAGAAGTTTTGTTTCCTCTTTATAAATAAAGATAGCGCCGGTGCAATAAATAAGTACAACACTTATTTATTGAATACAGCCCATGCTTTCTTCGAGCAATTTAAAATATTCATGTGCTTCTGGAAACTTTCGTTCCAGGGATTTCCTTGTTGCTTTTGAGTAATAGAATTCTGCGAATCTTTCCGCAAAGAACTCGTCTCTTAAATATTTGAAATAAGGTTCCAGTACATCAAAAATACCCAGAACTTTTTTGTTGGCATATTTTTCATGAATTTTTATAAACCTTTTCGTGTTTGAAAGCCTTTTCGTCCCTTTAATTTCTTCAGAAATGGTTTCTCCGAATATGTAATCTACCATGTGTCCATACTCATGAAGCTCCGCATTTACTGAGGACGCTTGGGCTTTATAGTATTTCTGTTTTATCATTACTTCCTTATTTCTAATATTGTAAGCTCCTACCACAGCTTCCCATTCACCACGATACCACCCTCTTGGTTTCTGATATTTTAGATATCTCATGTGCTCAAGGTCTGCTATATTGTTATCAAATATTATTACTTTTCCACCGTGGTCATTACATAGTTGTTGCACCTGGTCTGGCACATGCTCGAGGTTGCTTATTATCTTCTCTATCCTTTTTTCCTTTCTCGTTTGCACTTTTAACTCATATCTAGGTTTTATCTTATCTGTCGTATAAGGCCAGTTTGGATGAGACGAAGCTACGTTGCTTAGCAGTATGCCTGCTACAATGACTAAAGCCTGCAAGCTTTTTTTGTAATTTTTCGTTTCTCAATACCTGCCAATTCAAACTCTCCTCCTAATCTCCCAAAAGGACTCAAGACCCCTGCTCATAAAAGAGCATAAAAAAACACACCATAATCCTTACTTACTTTGGAGCATACTCTGTGCCAATATTGAGACATTTTCTTTTATAAAATCCCTTACAAATTAATGAGTTATGAGAATAAGGAAAAGCAAGCGGGGGAAAAAGACGTTCTTTATCCTTAAAAGCGACGTTTTTTGTCACTACTGGAGAAAATCGAATCCGGAATGGTGAGGTATAGTGGGAGTGGGTTGGTGATTTCTCAACCGTAGAGATGAAAAACTCGAGGGATAAACGGTAACCACTAAGAGGAAAACATATCAGAACTTGGGAGCTAAAATATAAAACCAAACTCCTTCAAGACCCTCTTCCATCGAGGAGAG
>CAZMFG010000065.1:0-12251 GCA_964565525.1 uncultured Thermodesulfobacteriota bacterium | reverse complement strand
TGGCTGGATTGCGCACGGCTCAATTTGACAAGGGGAAAGAGGCTCTGTTATTCTGCAAAGAACGTCGACACCGTAGAATACGAGAGGTGCACAAGAGATGATAGGCGCTATAACCGATGTTCAAGGGATTAGTGTCGGCCATGCCGGTAACGTGGCTGCCTTGACCGGCTGCACCGTGATCCTCTGTGAGGACGGAGCGGTTGGGGGGGTGGAGATCAGGGGGTCGGCTACCGGGACACGCCAGATTGATTCTTTGTATCCCGTCCATGTGGTCCAACAGGTCCATGCCGTCCTCCTCACCGGAGGAAGCTCCTTCGGTCTCGACGCGGCCGGCGGGGTGGTGCGTTACCTGGAAGAACGGGGGAAGGGGTTCGATGTGGGGGTCACCCACGTCCCGATCGTCCCTACGGCGGTGATCTTCGATCTTTCCATCGGCGACCATCGTGTCCGCCCCGATGCCGCAATGGCCTATCAGGCCTGCCTCCATGCCTCAGCCGAGGCGGTGGAGGAGGGGAGTGTGGGGGTAGGGACCGGAGCTACCGTTGGGAAGCTCTTTGGAGTGGAGAGGGCCTGCAAGGGTGGGGTGGGGACGGCCAGCCTGCAGGGGAAAGGTGGGGTGAGGGTGGGCGCCCTTGCTGCGGTAAATGCCCTGGGAGATGTAGTGGACGAGAAGACCGGCGCAGCCATCGCCGGGCTCAGGGATGAGAAGGGGGACCGTTTGGTGAGCACGGTCGAGCTGCTGCGTCAAGGAGTCTGGAAAGAAAAGTTCGGGGGATCTTACAGGGGGAACACCACCATCGGTGTGGTCGCCACCAACGTCGCCCTCACGAGGGAGGATGCCATCAAGGTGGCCCAGATGACGCATAACGGCTTGGCACGGGTCATCTCGCCGATTAACACCACCTTCGACGGCGATATCGTCTTTGCCCTGTCCCTCGGCCGGCTGAAAGGGGATGTGAATCACGTGGGGGCCTTGGCCGAGGCCGCCGTCATGGAGGCGGTGAAGCGGGGGGTCATGAAGGCCGACGGCTTTGGCATTATCCCCGCCTATGGCGATCTCATGAAAGAGGATTGATCCTCAGTTGTCTTCCTCTTGCTGAGATCAAGACCTCACATCATTCGTATCTGAGTGCCTCGATAGGGTTGAGTCTGGCTGCCTGGCGGGCCGGCCAGAGGCCGAAGCCTACCCCGACAAAGAGGGAAAAGGTTGTGGCAAGCGCTATCGCAAATATCGAAACCTTCGTCGCCCAACCGGCCAAGAGGGCGAGTAAAAAGGACATGCCGATTCCACAGAGGATGCCGACTATCCCGCCGCTCATGGTCATCAACACGGACTCGATGAGGAATTGCACCATGATGTCCATCTTGCGCGCCCCGATTGCCTTACGAAGCCCTATTTCTCTCGTACGCTCCGATACCGAAACCAGCATGATATTCATGATGCCTATTCCTCCCACTAACAGGGAGATGGCGGCAATGGAGCCTAACAGCCACGTCATGGTCTCCGTGGTGCTCTGGAGGGTTGCTTGGATGTCCGCCATGTTGCGAATGTTAAACGTATCTTGTCTGTCTTTCGTAAGATCGTGGCGTTTTATAATGAGTTTGCTTATTGCGTCTTGAGCCTCATCCATCAAACGAGGATCTCGTACCTCCGCATCGATAGTATCGACATATTGTTTTCCTAAGACGCGGTACATGGCGGTTGTAACAGGAATAACCGCTAAGTCATCCTGATCGCGAAAGGCGGTCGCCCCTTTTTTCGGCATGACGCCGATGACCTTAAAGTTTATGCGATTTATCTTTATTGTGGCGCCGATTGGATCAGCATCCCCGAAGAGATTTTCAACGACTGTGGTACCGAGCACGACAAGCTTATCCCGCCTGCGTAATTCTTCTTCGGTAAAAAACCTGCCGATCGCCGGAACCGATGCCCGCATCGGTGCATAATCTACCCCTGTGCCTTGAATCTGCGTACTCCAGTTTTTATTGCCATATACGAGTTGCCCCTGGCCTCTGACCGAAGGGGATACCATGCTGATATCCGGAAGCTTTGCTATGGCATCCGCGTCCTGCAAGGTAAAGCGGGTAACAGACCCGGCCTCCAAGGATACCCCATGCAATTGACTGGAGCCCGGCCTTACTGATAAGAGATTGGAACCTAACGAGGCCAATTGTTTCGTGATAGACTCCTTCGCCCCTTGGCCCAAGGCCAGCATGGCAATGACCGAGGCAATACCGATCAGTATGCCGACCATGGAGAGAAAGGAACGCATCTTGTGGGAAACGATGGCATGGAGGGCCTGACGGAAGTGGTCTATAAACGCTGCCTGTGCTAACGTTTGGTGCGATTCGGACAAGATGGCGTCGATGGAAAGACCCTGCGGCATGACAACGGATTTTTTACGCTTGGGCCTCTTGCGCTCATCGGCGACAATCTCTCCATCTCGCATACGGATGATCCTCTGGGCGCGCGCCGCTATCTCCTGCTCATGGGTAACCATGACGATGGTTTTGCCCTTGCGATTCAGATCCTCCAAGAGGGCGATAATCTCCTCCTCGCTCTTCGTGTCAAGATTACCCGTCGGCTCATCCGCGAAGACGATAAGCGGTTCATTGACCAAGGACCTGGCGATGGCTACCCGTTGTTGCTCTCCGCCTGATAATTCATTTGGCCGGTGGGATTCTCTCTGTGCGAGGCCGACTTCTCTCATCTTTTCATGGGCCTTCTCCTTGAGGTGACGTTTGCCGGCATAGATCAAGGGGAGCTCCGCATTTTCCACGGCACTGATGCGAGGGAGGAGATGGAATTGCTGAAAGACAAAGCCTGCCAGCCGGTTTCTCAATATCGCCAATTCGTCATCGCTCAGCTCGGTTATGTCTCTGCCACCCAAAAGGTATGAGCCTGCATCAGGTCTATCGAGAAAGCCCACGATATGCATGAGGGTCGATTTTCCGGAACCGGAAGGTCCCATAATGGCAACAAATTCTCCCTGGGTAATTTTTAAGGAGACATCGCGCAACGCGTGCACCTCTATGGTACCCATCGTATAGGTCTTTGTTATATGCCTTAATTCGATCATCTGCCTTTCCTATCGGTTGCTACGACTCAAAGGCGCAAGAATATGGTCATGGACGGCGTGATGGTTGCGATGGCCGCCTACTCGGCAAGAAGGGATTCGTTCCCGAGCCTGTATCTTTTGAGGGTTGATAGTTCTGGCTTGCAATGACTATTGTGTCCGTAGTTTCCAGCCCCGAGATAACCTCAACATTCTTATCATCTGCGATGCCGAGCTGGATTCTGCGTTTAACGGGTTTTTCACCGCTTTTGGGGCTTATAAGGACAAAACTCCCCTCCTCATCTTGCTTCACCGCCTCAAGAGGTATGAGGAGGATATTGTCTTTGCTTTGTTCAATGATGTCTATGGTGGCGCTCATGCCTGAGCGAAATACCGCCGGCACGTTTTCAGGGAGGATGTCGACTTCATAGATCGTAACATTATTGACGATCTTCGACTCATAGGCTATATGGTCGACAGTCGCCTGTACCTTAGTTTCAGGATAGGCATCCAAGCTGATAACGGCTGCCTGGCCGAGTCTTACTTTGCCGATATCAGTCTCATCGACCTGCGCCTGGACGATGAGACGATCCGATAGCACAATGACGGCATCGCTGGAAGTCACTGTTTGACCCGGCTCAACCGCCCGTACAATTACTTCTCCATTGATGGGAGCTGTCAGTGGGGTGGGCTTATACACCTCCTCCCAATACGCCAATTGCTCCTTGGCTTGTGCCCTGGCGGCATCTAAAAGGGCGGCCCTTTCCGTTGAACTCATCAATGCCAAGGTTTGGCCGACCGTTACTCGGTCGCCCTCTTGAACCAAGACTTTTTCAATTCTCCCGCTGATCGGCGGCTTTATCTCTAAACGGTTTTGGGGCTGGACAATGCCCGTGGTCGATATAACGGTTTTGATTGTGCCGAATACGGGGCTTATCAGTTTAATGCCAACGGTCGGAGACTGTTTTTGTTTTAAGACGATTACAAAGATCACGCCCAAACTGATGGCGATCAGTAAGATGAGGAGGATCCTCCATTTTTTATTCCGCATGGTCTAATGTCCCTCCTTGCGCTTGGATCCACTGGGCTTCTGCAATAACTGCCGCGGCCTGGGCATCCAAAAAAGTCTTTTGGGTTTGCACCAAATTATCCTCGATGATGGTCCAGTTATCAAATGAGATAAGGCCGTTTGAATACTGGGCTCGGGTTATCTTTGCCCGTTCTTCAGTTGCTTGCAGGAATTTTTTTTGCACCTCAACGCTATCCAGGGCATCCTGCCAATTTGTCCACGTTTGTTCTAAGGTCAAGATAACGCCGTCCCGGTTGCTCCTCTCATCCGCCACTGCCTGGTTCAATACGGCCTTGGCCTTAGACACCGCTGCCCACCGGCGGCCGCCTTCAAACAGCGGGAAGGTGAGGGTTACGCCAGCAGACCACTCGTCATCACGCGGCAGCCAGTGGGAATCTGTCCTTCCCGCCTGGGCATTGGCATAGATCTGGGGAAAGAATTCCGCCTTGGCGGATTTCAAACTAAACTTCGCCGCTTCTTTTTTACTGGCCAGTGATTCTAACGAGGGGTTGCTTGCCGCCAATGTCTCAAAATTGGGTCTTTCACGTTTCACAGTAATATCCTCAAAGTTGCCTGTTACCTGTATTGGTTTTACTTCCGCTCGTCCCAGTTCCTTACTGAGTTGTCTCTGAGCTACGGTAATAGTGCGCTGTGTTTGTGTAACTTCAAATTCGGCTTTTGCTAAATTTGCTTGGGCAGTTAATAATGAACCTTTATGTTCTCTCCCTCCTTCATACAGCAGTGTTACCAAATCAGCATTTTGCTTTCTTCGTATAGAGATATCTTTGGTAATAGTTAAGAGTTCCTGGGCCTTTAAGAGCGAAATAAAGGCGGTCCGCAAACTCAGCCGTATCTCAGCTGAGATCACCTGATAATTATATTCGGCAGATTTTACATTCTTAGCGGCTGCCGCGATGTCATAGGGGGTCTTGAGACCGTCGAAAAGCAACTGTTGAGCTGTGATGCCGTATGCAGACCTATCGGCTTTGATGTTTTGAGACGACATTGATGTACGCTGGCTCGCTTCCGTGCTGATTTGGGGCAACATAGTGCTGATGGCAATGGTCTTGTCCGCCTTAGACTGATTGACGACTTCTTTGGCGGAGATTAAATCAGGATTGTTCTTTTGCGCCTCTTCGACACACTCTTGCCACGTCAGGACTTCCTCGGCCCCTGCCTCGTGCGTACACAAGCAGATACAGGCCACTACCAGCGTAAAAAAACTTATGCGCCTTCTCATGGTTGCTCTGTCTCTTTCTCTTTTTTGTTCTTCTCTATAGACACCGAAACGGTAAAAGGGTTGCATTAACCTTCAGTAATTCTTACATAATCTCTAAGAGAAAGGCAAGAAAAAGTCCTCATCTGACCGGCATACCATGCGACTATGTATTGGCATACCTTGAAAGTCGGTTGGCAAAGAAATGCCCTTTTCCCCGTGTTTGGGAAAAGGGCATCGGCAACCGTATGTATTGATCGTTAATCCCACAAGAGGCAGATGATGCCCATGATGAAGCTCAACAGACTCCACGACAGGTATTGGACTACTTCCCAGATAGGGAGACCCGAAACAATGCTGTAGGCCATGCTCATATCGCCCAAGGTAACGAACGCGACGCTGAGGGCACCAGCAGTCCACCTCACGCCGAGGTTGCTTCCCAGGTAGATTTGAACGACGGCCAGGACTTCAAGCATAATAAAGAGTGACATATAGACCAAGATGCTCATCTGCACTGAGGCGCCGGCGTAGAGGGTGTAAAAGAACCAAAGGCCAATGGCAGACAGGGCGGCAAAGACCACCAGCGCTATGATCCAGTCGTCCAGGGAAAGGGTATATCCCTGCCTAATCAGGCCGATGAACATCAGGGCCACGGACAGGATGAATATGAGCCGCGCGAGGTAGTGCAGGCCGAAGATCTGCCATTGGGTTGTGGAGAGCAGACCCACGACTATGGCGGCACAGAAGATCAAGGCCCCAATACCAAGGATCAGATGAAATCTTCCCCTGAGTGTGTCCAGCCGCAGATGCAACGCCTTGCCTATCGCAGCAACCCCGAAGCAGAGGGCGATGATCCCCGCGCCCCACTTCCACAGGGGGTTGCCAAGGGCCAATAACACCACGCTTGCTACAGCAGAGAGCACCATAACTATCCATATGAGAACCCGCAATGCCATTATGTCAGCCTCCTTTCGTAGAGAACAGCTTGGTTAATGATAACTTTTCAATAATGTCACCATTCCGCTTACGGAACTCCTGAAGCTGGCCGTTGAGCCAGTGGTTGCCGACAATGACCTCCATCTCTTTGAGGAAAGGGGGGATCTTTTCTATGAACGCTGCCACAGCAGCGTCGACATCCAG
Source organism: uncultured Thermodesulfobacteriota bacterium (assembly GCA_964565525.1). Taxonomy (GTDB): domain Bacteria; phylum Desulfobacterota; class B13-G15; order B13-G15; family RBG-16-54-18; genus JAFGNJ01. Next base: position 5,770 of record CAZMFG010000065.1, on the reverse strand, counting down.
TTCTGTCCAGGCAACCACCTGCAGTCTGGGCCCCTCCAGGGCGTATACATCCAGCCCTCCGAAGCCCTTTTGGAGGGCTTTTTCCACGGGTTTCTTCCCCAGTTTTTTCACTATACCCTCTATCAGACCATTCCACAAAGAGATGAACTTCCTGAAGTCCTCCTCTGAAGCCACGGTGGCGGCCGAAGCACGATATGATTCTATCGTCCCGGACAGGTAATAGTCCACCTGCTGCGCGTCGTCCCACAGCGTGGCGGGGTCCACGGGGCTCCAATGTTTTTCGATGTCATAGATACCCAGGGGAGCACCCTGGAAGAAAAAACAGTAATGTCGGGTTCCTTTCTTTTTGTGTATGCAGAGGTGGCCGGTGGGGTTCTTCTCAGCGAGCTTGTCCAGCATCTTGTCCAAATGAAACACCGTGACGGAGAAACCCTCCCACAACTTTTCCCCTTGGAGGACGGATAAAAATGCGTGCGTCAATTCGTCGCCCAAGATATAGAAGTTCAGTATTGCTTGGGGGTCATCCATGCTTTCTCGGACTTCTTGTAGAGGAGGGTTGTTGCGAACAGAGGAGAGGAGTGGTGCCCCCTGGTAGAAGAGCGCTCGGTAAAGCCCTTCCGGCGTAGTGCTTCTGAGCTCTCCGGAGTATTGTTCCCTTTCGAGTTCGGTGAGGAAGGTCTCGATGTCAACCGACACCCGCTTGAGATCCTTGAGTAACGTTTGTACCTTCACGGGTTGTTCCCAGGAGAAGGTGGTCTTCGTCTCTTTCTTGACGGCGTTGAGGATGACAGGTTTTTGCCATGATGTTTCCAGGGTCCTCTTCTCTTCGGCAGAGAGGTCCTTGATAACACAGGTTCCCGTTTCCCACTCGTAGATCCGCTGGAGCTCATCATTACCTGTGCCCCAGGTTGAGTCAACGAGGAGGATCTCTCCCTTTATAAAGATCACGCTTACAGATCCTTCCGTGGGCCCGAAAAATTCTATCTTGCCCTCGGGTACCTCGACTAACGTCTGTTTGAGGATCTCTACAAAGCTTCCCTCTGCCTTCTTTTCCATGGATTCCTCGTTGCTCTTTGCGTGTAATACTAAAGAAAAGATGGGTATGTGTCAAGCATAATTTACATGATAATGTATGAAAAATAAGCGGGATACCCCGCTAGGCAAAGGTTTTAGATCAATCTGTGTCTCAATATCCCTTCCCTGGCCGGCTTAAGGTCATAAGGGCCCCTCATGCCTCCCGCCTCTTCATCTTCCAGGTGAAGGTAAAACGGGCAACCTCCTCTCCGATCTGTGAATACCCTGTCGTCTTACATACTACCTCCTGGGGTTCCCCGGTTTGTATCGCCTTTTTTACCGTCGCGGCAATGCGCTTTCCGTCGTTGCAGACGAACGTCGTCCGGTCCGTGGCCTTGACCATGAACTCTCCGGTGCAGCTGCCGACGATGATGGCAATCGACGATGTGAGTCTATACGTGTACATCATGACCAGTACGCCGGTGCTCATCTCAGCGGCCATCCCCAATACCGCCCAGAACGTCGACCGGAAGGGATTCTTGTTGAGCCATCGATAGGGGACGGAGACCTCGCACGATCTTTCGTTCAATTCCCTGATTCTCATCCCCGTGATAAAGTCCAGGGGCGCCCGGAAAAAGACCGCGATCTTAAACAGTACGCGGTTGTTCATGACCCGCTGAAAGAACTTTATGTTCTTCTCATCAAATCGAAAATCCATCCGTTTTCCTCGCACGGGCTATTTTTTGTAGTAGCGCATGGCCTCCGGGATATAGGACTTGATTTTTTCGATGCGTGTTTCCGGCGCGGGGTGCGTGGATAAGAACGTGGGGGGGCGGGAGCCGCCTTTTTCGTTCATCGCCTCCCAGAAGCGCACGGCCTCGTGAGGATCATACCCTGCCTTGGCCATCAAGGTCAGACCGATACGATCCGCCTCGTTTTCATGCAGGCGGCTGTACGGGAGCAAGGCGCCCACGTTGGCGGTGACGCCGTATGCCGCCATGAAGATCTGTTGGGTCTCGTCCGGCTGGTCTTTCAAGGCCACGGCAAGGGCCACGCCCCCCAGTTGAGCCAACAGGGCCTCACTCATCCGTTCATTCCCATGTTCGGCTATGGCGTGGGCCACCTCATGTCCGAGCACGACCGCCAGGCCGGCATCGTTTTTGGTATACGGGAGGATGCCGGTATAGACCGCCACCTTTCCTCCGGGCATACACCAGGCGTTTGCCGTCTTATCATCCTCGATGACGTTGAATTCCCACTGATAATTCTTTATCTTGTCTTGGGCTCCCGACTCCCTCAGGAATCCCTCGGCCGCGCCGGCGATTCTCTTTCCCACCCGGGTGACCGTCTGGACCTGCCGCTGGTCGGTTGAGAGCTTGGATTCTTTGAGAACCTCTGTGTACTGCTGGTTGCTGAGGGAGAGCACTTCGGACGATGGGATGAGGCTCAGGCTCTTGCGCCCGGTGAGGGGGACCGTCGCGCAGGCGGCAAGCGCCAAACACAGGGTAAAGATGGTCGCAACCCTATATATGATGGAATAGTTTTTAGTTTTATTGCTCATGGTCTCCTCCTTGTTGTCCATATAATATAAAGAATGGTTATGTTGTTGATCACCGATTGTCAAGAATGAAGTTTCGGCCTTATCCCTCTCTTACGAGACGGTGATGCTTTCCTTTAAAAACTTAACTACCTCTTCTGCATGTGTCATTGCTATTAAGTGTCCGCCATCATCTATGATTGTCGCTCCTGTTTGAGGTGGATAAATGACACGATCTTTGGCACCATGAATATGGGCGCACGCGCATTTCGGCATAGGATTGCCGTCCCACTCGAAAATCGCCTTGCACATGGTTTTAATAAATGCAGTATTCGCATTGCCGAACATTTTGAATAATTTTTTCCATACGTTGTTTTTGGTTATGACACTTGTTCTGTCCGCCAAGGCTTGAATCAAATGTATGGGAGCGATTTCAGACAGCACACTCAGTTTTTTGAGAATAGGATTTATGGTTTCCGGCGTCAATGTGCTGCCGATGAGAACTATTTTTCTGACCTCAGTATATTTTGCGATTTCCGATGCTACCATCCCCCCCAGAGAAGAGCCGCCGACTATATCGGAAGAATATATCTTGTATTGATCAATTAATGTTATGGCAATGTCTTTGATAGACTTCTCATTATTATAGTGCGGCCAGTCGGCATAGTGAACATCCTTCAATGTTCTAAATGCAGACCCATACATCGTAGCGTCAACGCCCAGTCCAGGCAGTATGTATGTCGTCACGTTTTTGCCTCTCCTGAGACCCTGTTTTAGTGGTGCGGCTTGCCGCCTCTGCTTGCAAGATTGATTAGATTGTTAGTCCCCACTTGTCAAGAATAAAGATTTCTTCCCCTTCCTTTCTTTCATATTATTTGCAACGCTCTGTTCTTCTGCTTTGCTTCTCATCGCGATCCCGCATCACGCAGGGTAACGGAGAAATCATAGTGGTTGTTGCCTGTGCAACATTCACAGATGTCGAGGGGAGATCTTGATCTTGCATCAATTTCCTCGTGTCCACAGACAATCTCGGCTCTCAGAGGAATGGTACTTCCCGGAGTCAGGCCCGGCGGCAGAGTAATTCCTGTGTGAACAATATCGCCGGAAACATCGTATTCCCTGGCAGTACAGCAGTCACCCATGCTGCTGTATCCCCTGTCGCTGCGATAGATCCTTACGACCGGATGGCACATGGGCAGCGGGCGTTCACCGTTCCAGCGAACTCTGACAGCTACCAATAGAGACGTAGAACCACGGTCGGTATAATAGTCTACGATTTTGTTGTCTTCACAGGTGCCGTCATTCCCGCCGATTTCCACACACTCTATCCACAGGTCAGTCCTTGATGTAAGGTCTTCGACCATGCAATCATCGCAGATGGTGAAGTTCTCCGCGCTCTCTGCCGTAAGGGGTGCGCCGCCTGGTTCGGCACGATTCGTTGCCTGGATCCTGACCTTGTAGCGAGTGCCGTATGATAGAGTCGGTGGAATCTCCCAGGGAACAGAGCATGTCCGAGTTGCCGAGTCGTACGCAATGCCTGAAGTCGGGATATCTTCCACAGGGGCTCCATCTCTCAGGAGTTCGATTGCATAACGCGCATCAGGTTCCCCCGAAGATCCGGCACCAAAGAGATTCGCCACCGACCAGCGTATGCGCTGGGTCGTGCCCCGTTGCCAGCCTTCACCGCCGTTTGGTCGTATCACCCGAAAGTCGGTCTCCGTAGAAGAAGCGAGGATGGGGAAGCTATTGCTTTCGCCCCAGCACCCACTCCCCCCCCACAGGGTGATAACATAGTCATGTGCCGGCGTGATTTCTTCCGGGATGTGCAAGGTCTCCGTTCTTTCGCCGCCGCTTCTTGCCGCCCCCACAACATACCACCGACCCATGGAATCAGTTTCCCTGTGCAGATTGATACGGGTGCCGGTTGGCGGGTTTACACGCTCACAGTCGCATCCCCAGCAATTGTAGCGCACCACAAGATCGCTTCCGGGAGTGAGGCCTGTTCCCAGCACATCAACTGCTATGCCGGTTCCGCTATAGAGAGATACCGGGGGTACTATCTTAAACGTGGCACTATTCCCCTGGAGACCGCCCTTGTGGGCCCTGAGGTAGTAATCGTCTCCGTAGGGCAGGCTGTCTCCGCTCGGCAGTGTCCAGGTCAGTACCACGTCGCCGATTCCCAATGGTTCTCCATCATCCGGTTCCGATGTTCCGAGCAAACCCGTGCCGACCGGTTCCAGTTCCGCCTCGCTCCAGTCCACTCCCGATAAATCCGGTGGTTCGTAATGGTGCGTCGTTGTGGCCACTTCGCCATGCGTAGTAGAGAGGAGCCTGAACGTTACTTCCCCGGCATCCGTGGGCGTGATTATCCTGTAGCGTATGTGCATGGTCTGGCCCCGGCGGAAAATCCTGCCTCTGTGAGGGGTCAAAATCTCTATGGGAAGACGACTCGCCGATACACGCCGATGTGTTGTGCCCTTGTTCTGCTCTACGGCCGCCACGGGGGTCTTCACAGCCGCCGTGGCCGTCATGGGAGACAGGGTCTCCTGCTTGGTTGTCTTCCACAGGCCGAACGAGAGCGTGGCCTTCACCTGCGTACCCACCTTCACCTGTTTAGCCAACTTTTCCTCTTTGCCCGGTTTCACCTCAAGAGCGGTGTCAAAATCCACGGTGCCCCGCGGCCGGGTGAGCCTTCGCTTGGGATCGACCTGGAGCAGGGTCCACTCCCCGGGTTTCTTGAGGCCCGTCATCTCCACGGTGAGCTTCACCTGGGCATAATCCCCGGCCCCGACCTTGGCGCTCCCTGTCGTGGCCAGGACCACATGGACCGTGCCCTCCTTGAGATAAAGCTGTTTGATCGCCAAGGGCTGGGATTTTGCAGACGCGGCAGGGGCCTTGATGCTTGTGGACCCCGGAGCAGGGGCCTTTTGCTGGTCCTGTGATTCTTGCGTCTCCTTAACGGGTTTCTCCTGCTGCCCCTTCGCGGCCTGTGCGCCGGATGCGGAAAAGACCGCTATCAGCCCCACTACCAGAACCATTGTCGTCATGAGCCTGAATGTCTTCATGAGCCAACCTCCTTTTTAACCTCATTCGTTGTACGTATGTCCATGGCGTCGTTCATGATCATGGGTCTTCTCAGCATAACCCGAAGCCTCCGTATGCTGAGCCAAGGTCTTGTTAGTGAGTCCCGTTTTCGGCAGAAAAGGTTCAAAAGGTTCC
>CAZMFG010000064.1:0-12292 GCA_964565525.1 uncultured Thermodesulfobacteriota bacterium | reverse complement strand
ACCTTCAACATCCTGCTGAAGTTAACCGACTTTCGAGCATCTAAAAGGGCCACCTCTTGAGGGGTGGTGACGATAATGGATCCATCTACGTCCCCGATCAGATGGGCCACGCTCAAAGGTTCGTCCCCAGTGCCCGGAGGTAGGTCAACGATCAAGAAATCAAGGTCGCCCCACTCGACATCACCCAGAAACTGTTTGATGGCAGTATGTTTGATCGGCCCCCGCCACACCACCGGGGAATCGGGGTTGGGGAGGAGAAAGGCCATGGAGATCAGTTTGACATTGGGGAGGACCTCCATAGGCCGAATCCCCTCACCTCCACTCTGCAGCGGCTTCCAGTCAATCCCCCACATCTTGGGGACGTTAGGTCCGTGGAGATCCGCATCGAGGATTCCCACCCGTTGACCCTCCCCGGCGAGAACGGCTGCGAGGTTGACGGCCACAGTGCTTTTACCGACGCCACCTTTGCCGCTCATCACCATGATCTTATAGCGAATTTTTCCAAGGTTCTGAGCTACTCGTTTATCTCGTTCTTGCTCTTCCGTTTTCCTCTCGTCTGCAGCGTGTGCCTCTTGCTCTTGTTGTGTGCTCATCTTTTTCCTTTATCTGCCGTTCATCATCCATACTTTGTGTTGAGGGCGAACAGCCCAGCTATGACCCTCGTTTCTTTGGTTGGGATAATCTTCCCATTCCCCAATGGAAAACTACTCATAGTAGAGTATATGTTTACTCGACATACAGATAGTACTAACAATGACCCACATGTCAACTCTTTATCATACCTGTATTGAATATATAGTAATTCACGGTACGATTGGCAAGGGGGTAGGGAGGGTAAGTCCCCTCCCCCTTACTTTCTTACTTTTTCTCCTCAGCAGCGAGTTCTTGGAGCCGTTTGTCGATTTCCTCCATTTGCTGCTTGAGGAATCCTTGTTGGTCTTTGAGAAACTCGGTCTCCTGTTCCTTGCTGGGGGCCTGTCCCCATGGGGCAAAGGTTCCTGGTGGCCCCCACGGAGCGGCAGGGGGTGCATACCCATACGGCTCATATCCCCAGCCAGAACCCCAACCGCGGCCTCGACCTCTTCCCCAGCCACGGCCTCCTCCACCGCCCCAGCCGCGGCCATAGGGATTGGCGTAACCAGGGGCGGAATACCCGGCACAGTAACCTGCCGCCCTTCCAGTCATGGGTCCGAATCCTGCTGGACCTGTTCCATCTCCTCTCGGCATTGCGAACACCTCCTTTTATTTAAAATGAAAACTCTTGAAAATATCTCCATCTGCTCTTTCCTTTTGGAAAGGCATAAACCCATCCCTCCTTCACACACTATATATCAACTATCTTCGCTCTCAGGGCCTCAATCCTGGCCACGATATCATCCACTTTTTGAGATAGCTCATATACCTCTTCTCTTAAGGCTTGTGGGGACGGGGCTATGTCTGGTGCAGCATAAAAGCCAGGTCGGAATCCATAACCATACGCTGGTACTTTTGCCCCCATGATTTCGCTTAGTCTGTACCCTAACCACGGATTCTGCCTGCAACCAAACGGTGATGCAATCTTCTCCGCTACTGCCTTCGCAAATTGTCCACAATTTTCGAATCCGCAAAGGCCACAATTGAGTTTCGGCAACAACTCATATATCTTCTTGATGTTTTGTGCGCGAGTGTTTGTCACTCTGGCCTTTCTTGCTCCCTTTACCGGCGTTCCTTTTTATCTGGAGGAAACTTTTTGATGATTTCCTCCACCTTCGTCCGTATCCTGTCCTCAGGAACCGAACCGAGGATGTGGTCAACCTTTTGGCCTTTAACGAAAAACATCTGCATCGGTATGCTCCTGATCTGGTATTCCATAGCCGTTTGGGGATTCTCATCCACATTTATTTTGCAAAACTTAAAGCTGCCCTCGTATTCTCCTGCAAGTTTATCATATATCGGTGAAACCATCATACAGGGACCACACCACGGTGCCCAGAAATCGACCTCCGTGGGAAGATCTGAGTTTAGAACCTCCTCCTCAAAATTTTGATCCGTGACTTCTATTACCATGCTCATACTATCTCCTCCCCAACGAGTCTTTTCCTAGCAGGGCCTTTGCTTCCTTCCGAATAGTTTTGTAAACTGTTTCTTCCAGTTCTTTTGAGGGTAACTCCTTTGCCTTCCTCAGACCAAGTTCCGAGGTGAGTTCGATGTAACGATCTACTGGCATTCCCTCTCTCTCAATAAGCTTGCCTCCACATCGCACGCCACAGGCATCGATCAGGATTCGTTTCTCCGATTTCATAATTTCACTGAGTTTCCCTGGCACTATTACAGCCGGAAGGCATCCGATTTTCACCTCATCCGGGTTCTCCTCCCACAGCCTGATGCAGGCCTTCGATGCCGCGACGCCTGTTGCACATCCTCCATAACAGGTAAACATGAGTAGTTTGTAAGGCATACTATCTTCCCTTAGTTCAAGATAAGTATTCAACTATCAAAAATCAACAAGCAGAAAGTTATAACTTCCAGGCTTTGTGATGTCTACTAATTTTTCAATAGCCGTAGTTAGTATCGTGATTACATCCGGACCAGTTGCACATTAACCGTTTAGTCCTTCCCCACGAGCGTTACCGCCTTGAAACCAGGTACCACTTTGCTGAGCTGATCTTCAAGTACCTCGATGATTATATCCTTTGTTATCTGGGTCCTGTCCAGGTGACAGGCAGAAGGATTTGACAGCGGTCTATAATACTCTACGGATACTATTCCCTCGGTGATATCCACGAGTCGAATATCGGCCCCGCCGAGACTTGGCCTTGTCTTGGCCAACACGCCTTCTATTTTCTTCTTTAATTCTCGTTCCATGTTACGGTATAATTTTTTGATTAATTCCTCTGTTTTATTCCTACCACTGTTCTCGGCGACACCGCCATCCCCGCTGCCGTTTACAACCCCATGACCTCCGATGGCTAAAGGCCCTGAAACTAGGATCTAGCTCAGTGAACTTTTTCATTATTTCTTTTATCCAGTCGAGGTTTCTGCTATGCATGAAGGTATCCTCAAATATGTCCTCAGCCGCCATTGTCTTCCACGGGGAGCCTGACCAGCCTATCGAGCGGTCGTAGTGCAGCCTCGTTTGCTCATCGCCGAGCACCTCGTAAGCCTCATTGATCTCCTTAAATTTTTCCTCGGCCCTTTTCGAATTGCCGGGGTTGTGATCAGGATGATAGCGCAGGGCTTGATGGCGGAAGGCCTTCCTGATAGCCTCGGTTTCGGCATCTCTACTGACTCCAAGTATCCGATAGTAATCTTTCGGGGTCATCCGTATCCCTTTTTCAAGACATGCTGGTCTTTTACTTCTCTTTCTTTTTCGTTTCCTCGGTGCGGCGTTGCATCTCAGCTAGTTGTCGTCCTCTCAATACCTGGGCCTGGTTCTCAATAACATTGAGTTCCTGCTAAGAAGCAAGCAGTGACGATATCTTATTCTTCGGTCTCCATCTCGCGCATTCTGGCCTCGATCTGTTCCAGCTGCCCCTTTATTGCCTCGGCTTGCCCTCTGAGAAAATCAAGCTCTTTTTCCTTTGTCATGTGCGGGCCAAATGGTGCGCCAGGAGTTAATGGTGTTTCTCCATAGAAGGGATACGGGGTCTGCTGATATGGCCAGGTAGTAGGGGCCCCAGCTTCATTGAGAAAGTAGCCACATCGTGGCAATCCCCCTCTCCCTATACCCACGTAAGGCCAGGGAGGAGAACTGCCACGGAAGCCGAAGCCCATACCCCCTCTAAAACCGCGTCCCATGCCTCTCCCTCTGCCAAATCCATTCGGCATATGTACCTCCTTTTTGTTAAGCTCTTCCAGCGTTTTTGATGTTTTCCACGCTGTTTTTTAATATCCGTACTTTGTTAGTTATTTTATATTCTTCATAAGGACTCCGTTATCCGTACCGTGGCCCCATATCGTTCAACCCTGTAATGCATCAATAGGGTGAATAGCCATAAGGTCCATAGGGGGCATATCCACGGCGGAGACCACGACCACGACCCCGGCCCCAGAATCCCCCACCTCTGCCCCAGCCGCGGCCCATGCCTCTACCCATACCACGACCTCCTCCTCTGCCCCGGCCGCGGGCATAGGGGTTGGCATAGCCAGGGACGGAATAGCCGGCACAATAACCTGCTGCCCTACCGGTCATAGGACCGAGTCCTGCTGGACCTGTTCCATTTCCCCACGGCATACAAAACACCTCCTTTCGTTATTAAGCGCGAAGACCGCGAAAACGCCTTCTTCTCCTCATAGGAGGACAGGGGCCCATTCCCTCTTGCAGGCCCTTCCTGAGGTAGAACGCCAGGACTTCATCCACATCCCCCATAATACCCCAGATGACGTTTATGTTGTTCAACCTCAACATCTCCTGCAGATGCCAGTCTACCCCCCCGGCGATAACCTTTGTTACCCCTTGGGAGGCAAGGAAATCCGGGATTTCCATAGGATGGAGCAGAGAGATATTCACCTTTTCTCGCTGCTCCTCCCGTCTCCCCCGCACCTCGATTATCATCACCTCTTTTGCAAGAGGGAGCCGAGGGGCGATACGATCACCGTTGAGGGGGATGGCGACTTTCATTTATGTAATGTAAAGCATTTTTTGTGCCGATTGTTATCTATTTTTAACTACTTGAATTTATAAAATAATTTTTCTCGCTACCCGAAGGAGCAGAGTATGGGTTGCTGCGTAATGCAATAACCATTTTTCTATCTTATTGAAATGCAATATGTTATTAGAAAACAGAAGGGAATGCAACAATATTGCAATATGCAACTATAAAATGCCCATTTTTCTCAGTTTACGCCATAGCGTGGTTCTATGTATCCCCAGTTCCTTGGCGGCCTTGGTCAGGTTGTCACCGCACGTTTGGAGGGTGTGGATGATGTGTTCCTCCTCCAGTTTCCGGATGGATTTTTTCTCCGCGACTGGGGCCTTGTGGTCATGGAGGTAAGGGGGAAGGTGTTCCTTGAGTACGTAGCTTCCCTTGCAGAGGATGAAGGCGTGTTCGATGATGTTTTCCAATTCCCTGACGTTTCCGGGGTAGGGGTGATTCATGAGGGCGTTCATGGCCTCTTCAGAGACTCCCTGAATCTCCTTTCCCATCTTCCGGTTGAACTTGCGGATGAAGTGATCGATGAGCAGGGGGAGGTCCCCCCCCCGTTCCCTCAGGGGAGGCAGATCGATCCGCATCACATTGAGGCGGTAGTAAAGGTCATCCCTGAATTGACCTTTGCCGACGAGCCTTTGGAGGTCCCTGTTGGTGGCCGCGATGATCCGTACATCGGCCTTGACTGGTGTGGTCCCTCCCAGGGGTTCAAATTCTCTGCTCTCCACCACCCGCAGCAGCTTTGCTTGAACGGCAGGGGGGATGTCACCGATCTCGTCCAGGAATATGGAGCCTCCCTCGGCCAACTGAAATCTTCCCGGTTTATCCTGCTTGGCGTCGGTAAAGGCCCCCTTGCGGTAACCGAAGAGCTCGGATTCGAGGAGGGTCTCAGGGAGGGCCGCACAGTTCACTATTATGAGGGGCCCCTCTCTCCGGGGGCTCAGGTTGTGGATGGCGTGGGCAAAGAGCTCTTTTCCCGTGCCACTCTTACCTTGGATGAGGACGATGGCCTCGCTGCGCGCGATATCAGGGAGGATGCGGAATAAATTTATCATGGCAGGGTGTTTGCTGATGATGTCGTGGAAGGAATACTTTGCATGGATCTCACGGTCCAACTCCTTGATCAAGGAAAGATCGCGGAAGATCTCCACCCCGCCGATAATCTTACCTTTTTTGTCCCGTAATACGGCGGTGCTGATGCTCACCGGGATCTCCTGGTTGTATTTATCGAGGATGTTCAATTCCTTGTTGATGATGTTCTGTTTTGTCTCCATTGTTTCCCGCAGGGCGCATCGCTCCAGGCAGACGTTGGTGCGGAATATCTCATAACAATATTGACCGATGGCCTCCGCCCGTGAGAAACCCGTTATTCGCTCAGCCGATTTGTTGAAGGAGGTGATGCGCCACTCTTTGTCCACGGTGAAGACCCCATCGGCAATGCTGTCGAGTATGATATTGAGAGAATCTTTTTCACCTTCCATAAAAGCGGTTACCTCATAGTTTTTCCTCGATATATCGCTCAGCTGTAGAGGCGGCGAGGGCGCCGTCGCCCACAGCGGTGGAGATCTGTCTCAAGCTTTTCTGCCGCACATCGCCGGCTGCGAATATGCCGGCTACGGTGGTGGCGCAGTTTTGGTCGGTGATGATATATCCCTTGTCGTCCAGCTCGATCAGGCCTTGGACAAAATCGGTATTCGGCCTCTGGCCCACGGCGATAAAGACCCCGTTGACGGCCACCTCTGTTTGTGTGGCGTCCTTGACGTTTTCCAGCAGAAGGGTCTTTACCGTATCTTCTCCCCGGATCTCTCTGACCACGGTATCCCAGATAAACTCGATGGTTGGTTCCTCCAAGGCCTTGCGCTGGAGGATCTTTTGTGCCCTGAGCTGATCGCGACGGTGTATCACGTATACCTTGCGGGTGAGCCTGCTGAGGTACAGGGCATCTTCGATTGCGGTATCGCCGCCACCCACTACCGCTACCTCTTGATCTTTGAAAAAGGCACCGTCACAGGTGGCACAATAAGAGATGCCCTTGCCGGAAAATTCCTCTTCTCCAGGGATCCCTAATTGATTCCACTTGGCGCCCGTGGCTATGATAAGGGCCGGAGCCGAGAATTTTTTATCGCCAGCGCTGACCGTCCTTTTCTCGTTTGTCACTTCCACCTTGTCCACAGCGGTGAACTGCTGAATATCCAGACCGAACCGGCTTGCCTGTTGTGTAAACCGCTCGATCAGCTCCCTCCCCGAGACGCCGTCGGGGAAACCGGGGTAGTTCTCAATCTTTTCCGCCATATAGGCCTGCCCGCTGGGGATCATGGACTCCAGGAGGATGGTCTTGAGATGGCCCCGGGAGGCATAGATGCCCGCTGTCAACCCCGCCGGCCCCCCGCCGATGATAATCACGTGATGATCTTCCATAGTGGTTTTTCCTCCTCGGTCGATTGTATAGTAGTATTATCGAATCTAACCGTGGGTTTGTCAAACGCCCCCTTTATCGTTATAATCGTCTTCATGTTTCTTGAGCGCGGGGAGTGCTATCATTGCTGGATAATTATCCTTGTTTATTTCCCCCCGCTAGTGGTCTTGACAGGGCAGGTTGAGGGTATACACTAGCCACGAAGGTTCCTCAGAGGGGAAAGAGGGCGATGATAACCGGGAACATTGTCGATCATCGCCAAAAGATAGTGGGAAAGACAATCTTGTTTTCGACTCTTGAAAAAAATTCCGTGATCCACAGAGGGAAAGCAGGAGATCCGGCATGAGGGAGAACCGATGGATGCATATGGGGACCGTCTTGAAGATGAACGCCATCAACTATCCCGACAAACTCGGCTGTCAGGATAAGCACAAGAGTTTTTCTTTCAAGGAGTGGAACGAGAGGAGCTGTCGGCTCGCCAACGCCTTGACGGACCGGGGGGTTGGATATCAGAATCGGTTTGCCATCCTTTCCTACAACCGGGTGGAGTGGCTGGACATCTATGTCTCCTGTGCCAAAGGGGGTCAGATCATGGTCCCCCTCATGTTCCGTCTCACCCCCCCTGACTTTGAATATATCATCACCCACTCGGAGAGCACGGCGGTCATCGTAGAGGCGCCTTTTGTCGAGGCCGTCAACCGCATCCGTCATAACCTTCCTATTCCCACAGAGAACTACATCTATCTCGGAGATGGTGAGACCCCTGAGGGCTATGTATCATACGAAGATTTATTGGTCAGCGCATCACCCGAAGAACCCGATGTCAAAGTGGAGGGGAACGACGCGTGGACCTTCATGTATACGTCCGGCACGACCGGCAGACCCAAAGGGGTGGTCAGAAACCACGAGAGCTATATCGCCGAGTACTTTCTAGATATAGCCAACATGGCGGTGTTCCCCATGGACAAGGCCTTGTTGGTGATGCCTATGTGCCACGTCAACTCCATCTTCTATTTCGGCCCTTATACCACGGTCGGTGCGCCGGTGATGGTCTATAACATGGCCACGTTTGATCCCGAGGATATATTGAAGACCTTTTCCGAATATCACATCACCTTTACCTCCCTGGTCCCCACCCACTACATCATGATGTTGGCCCTCCCTGAGGAGGTAAAACAGAAATATGATGTGAGCACCATCAGACAATTGCTCATTTCCTCGGCGCCTGCTCGGAAGGATCTCAAAGTGGCCATCATGGAATACTTCCGCAATGCCGGGCTCTGGGAGGCCTATGGATCGACAGAGGCGGGTCTGGTGACGCTGTTGCGTCCCGAGGATCAGTTTAAAAAACTTGGTTCCATCGGCAAGGAAATCTTCGGGATTGACCGGATAAAGATCTTGGACGAGGAGGGGAACGAGGTCCCTGACGGTGCGGTCGGTGAGCTTTATTCCCGTACGCCCCAGGTCTTTACCGAATATTGGAAGGAGCCTGAAAAGACCAGAGAGGTCTTCCGGGGGGAGTGGTTTTCCGCCGGCGACATGTGCAGAAGGGATGAGGACGGATATTACTATCTCGTTGACCGGAAGGCCAATATGATTATTACGGGGGGCGAGAACGTCTATCCCTCCGAGGTGGAAAATTGTGTGGGAATGCATGAAGCGATCAAGGATGTTGCCGTCATCGGGGTGCCCGATGCACAATGGGGTGAGGCGCTCAAGGCAGTCGTGGTCTTACATGATGGATATCAGGCAAGTGTGGCGCTCGAAAAAGAGATCATGGACTTCTGTAAGGGGCGGATCGCCGGCTACAAGCGCCCCAAGTCCGTGGACTTTATCGAGGACGAAGCGATGCCGCGCACCGGTACCGGCAAGATTTTACACCGGATTTTGCGGGAGCGGTATGGTTCCTGGTGTGACGAGTAAGGGCGTTCGAGACAGAGATACATCGTGGATCAAGGGGTCGCATGGAGGCAGGGCCCCGCGTTCATGCGTCGCTCTACTCTCCCACAGGGGAGACGATCGAACACTGCGTGAAACATTGCTTTTTAGGACGGTTTTGTTTATCATTTTTTTACTTTTTCCGTGATCCTGATGAGGAGGCTATGAAAAAGGTCTTGATTCTTGGTGCGCAGGGGATGCTCGGTCATGATCTCCTCACGGTCTTTGCCGACGGGAATGATGTGGTCGGGTGGGATGTGGGGAACGTGGACATCACCCGTCAGGGAGTGACGCGCAAGGCCATCAAAGAGCTCTCGCCGGCTGTGGTAGTCAATGCGGCGGGATATACCGATGTCGATGGGTGTGAGAAGAAGATACACAAGGCCTTAGCCGTTAACGGAGAAGGGTCAAAAAATGTGGCGAAGGGGTGTCGGGACGTCGGAGCTAAGCTGGTCTACGTCAGCACCGATTACATTTTTGATGGAGACCGAAAGCGGCCGTACCGTGAGGATGATTCTCCCAATCCCCTCAATATATACGGCGAGAGTAAACTGATGGGGGAGCGCTATATTGAGGAGTTATTGGACGATTACCTCATCGTCAGGACCCAATGGCTCTACGGGAAACATGGCCGCAACTTTGTCGAAACCATCTTCACCTTAGCTCACGAGCGGGATTGCATTGAGGTGGTACACGATCAAGTGGGATGCCCTACTTATACGGTTGACCTGAGCGGGGCTATTGCGGCCTTGGTCGCCAAAGACCTCCGGGGCGTCTTCAACGTCAGTAACAGCGGATCTTGTTCGTGGTATGATTTCGCCGAGGAGATCGTGCGGGTGGCGGGGGCAACGGGGGTGAACATCATACCGGTATCCTCCAAAGATCTCAGCCGACCTGCCAGGAGACCACGCTACTCTGTTTTTAATTGCCAGCGGCTAAAACGGGAGGCCGGTATCGAGATGAGGCCGTGGCAGGGGGCCTTGCACGATTACTTTGTGCACAGGAAAGGGTAGATGAAGATCTGTGTGATCGGGAGCGGCTACGTGGGGTTGGTAACCAGTGCGTGTTTGGCCGAGTTCGGCATGGAGGTCGTCTGTGTTGACAAAGACAAGACGAAGATAGCGATAGTGCAGCAGGGTAGGAGCCCCTTTTATGAGCCGGGCCTGGAGGATTTGATAGAAAAAAATATGGCGGAGGGGAGACTCTCCTTTAGCACCGATACGCAGAAAGGCGTCAGGGACAGTACGGTGATCTTCATCGCCGTAGGTACCCCTGCCAATATGGATGGTTCACCCGATCTCTCCCATGTGGAGGCGGTTGCGAGGGAAATCGCCGGCTATATGACCGAATATAAGATCATCGTCCTCAAGAGCACTGTCCCCGTTGGGACGGGTAAATGGATCAAGGGGGTACTTGAGGAGGCATTGAAAGGAGCAGTTCCCTTTGACCTGGTCTCCAATCCCGAATTTCTCCGTGAAGGGGCGGCTGTAGAAGATTTCTTCAGGCCCGACCGGGTCGTCATCGGAACGGAGAGTGAGGAGGCCATCGAGGTGATGAAAGAGATCTATAACGCCCTCTATCTCATCGAGGCCCCCTTCGTCATTACGACCATAGAGACTGCCGAGATGATCAAATATGCCTCCAATGCCTTTTTGGCCACAAAGATATCGTTCATCAATGAGATAGCCAATCTGTGTGAGCGGGTGGGGGCGGATGTCCACGACGTGGCCCGGGCCATGGGCCTCGACGGGAGGATCGGAAAGAAGTTTCTCCACCCCGGTCCTGGTTTTGGAGGATCGTGTTTTCCCAAGGATACCAAGGCCTTGGTCCACATAGGAAAAGTGCACAACAGTGAGATGGAAATCGTCCAATCCACCATCAGGGTCAATGAGAGACAGAGAGAGAGGATGATCGAGAAGATCGAGGCAATGATGGGGGATGTGCGGGGCAAGACCATCGGCATCTTGGGCCTCGCCTTCAAACCCAATACCGACGATATGCGGGAGGCCTCCTCCATCGTCATCATCCAGGGACTTCAGGCACGGGGGGCGCGAATCAAGGTCTATGACCCGGAGGCCATGGAGGAGGCAAAGAAGATCTTCAAGGACGTCATCTACTGTAAGGGACCGTATGAGGTGGCGAGAGAAAGCCATGCCCTGGTGTTGGTTACCGAGTGGAATCAATTCCGCCTCTTGGATCTCGAACGGGTCAAAGGATTGTTACAGGAGCCGGTCTTTATCGATTTGCGGAATGTCTACGAACCTCTCCAGATGCGGGAGATGGGATTTCGGTACTGCGGGGTGGGGAGGTAATGGATTGGATTTTTGTGGGAGACGCCCACTTCGCCTCCGGGGATGGGAAGCGAAGAGACCACTTCTTTCGTTTCATCAAAAAAAATAAGCAGGCATTACATACCCTCGTCATCATGGGGGACTTCTTCGACTTTTGGTTTGGCTTCCGCGACCTAGCACCCTTGAAAAAAGAATATAGTGGTCTTCTCAAGCTCTTGGAGGGGCTCAGGGCAGATGGCGTTCGTGTGATCTATCTGGAGGGGAATCACGACTTCTGTTTGGGACCCTACATGACCGAGGAGTTGGGGATCGAGGTCTATGAACGGTCTGCGGAGATAAATTTGGATGGAAGGAGGGTTTATCTCGCCCACGGTGACCTGGCGCATCCGCCGATGAGTCACCGGGCGCTGACCTGGTTTTTGCGAAACAAGGTGACCTATGGGTTGATCTCGCTCCTGGGCTCGCGAATTGTTATCGCCATCGCCAAACAGTGGAGTGCTGGAAGCAGGGGGCGGAATATGGAACGATCCCCCGAAATCATCGATCGGTTGCGGATATTTGCCGAGCGAAAATTGTATGAAGGATTCGATGCCGTCATCCTCGCCCACTCCCACCTCCCCGAGGCCATAGCCATGAAAAAAGGAAAAGGGGAGGGCGAATACTTCAACGTGGGGAACTGGATGCGGGATTGCTCGTATCTTCGTTATAACCAGAAACGGGGATTTTCCCTTGAGTACTACAAGACGAAATAAATAGAGCAGGTGTGACCCCTGGAGCTTTCCGTGTAAGCATAAACGGTGCATAAAGGTTTTAAGCGAAATGAATACATCAAATAACATAAAGGTCAACAAAAGTGGCAACAGAGGGCAGCAGGTAAAAAATGGGCATTGAAAAGTCCAGCATTTCCTGCTACAGTCTGGGACGGTGAGTTGAGAGGTGTTTGGTCCAACAAGTGGAAGATAACCCCGAAATCGCCTGCGGTCACGTACAAGGGGATTGTCCCTTACAAAATACCCCCT
>CAZMFG010000063.1:4548-12572 GCA_964565525.1 uncultured Thermodesulfobacteriota bacterium | reverse complement strand
TCGAGGTGCGAAATCGGGTGATGGAGCTCTTCCGAGACGAGATCATGGACAGCTTCCTCTTCATGGAGCTGAGCGGCTTCTGATTCAGAGATTTTTATAGTTAATGTGCCGCTTCCACCTCCGGTGCCACCACCACCACTGCTCGGGGTATTGCTCGATATATCCCTCGAAGAGCTTCATGAGACGGGCGAGGTTGTGGGCGACATCCTGCTCTTGATCCCCGGTGGTTTCCAAAACGAAGGGCTTTTCCATAAAGAGTTGCTGCCTCCAACCATGACTGTATACGATAAACCCGGGGAGAATGGTGGCCCCGGTCCGCATGGCCAAAACCACCGGCCCCTTGAAGGAGGGGACGGGGTATCCGAAGAAATCGACCATGATGTCGCTATAAGGGGGGTTTTGGTCCATCACGAAATAGACGATCCCCCCTGCGCGAAGCTGTTTCAGGGTCTGTTGGGTCGCCGCCCTTCGTTCCCCCCCCTCGATGAATCCAACCTCTCTTTTTCCCATCCAGTGGGTTAAAGTCCATGCAATGTACTTGTTCCTCGGCGTCTTGAGGATGACGGCAATGGGGTAGCCTTCTATGGCCAGTGTGAGGGGGAGGACGGGGAAATTGCCCAGGTGGAGTCCCGCAATGATGACACCGCGACGCATGTGCAGGGCATCATCGAGGTACTGCTTTCCCACAATCTCGATGCGTCCCTTAGCCAGCAATGAAGGCACAGCGTAAAACTTCCCTGTCTCCCAGAAACTGGTGACCGTCCTGGTGAGGCACTGTGTATAGATGGCCTGGATTTCTTCTTCACCCTTCGTTTTGCCGAACACCAATCGCAGGTTGGCCAGGGCGATTTTTGTGCGTCTTCCCGGGAAGATCTCAGCGATGCGCGCCATGCCCCTGCCCAAGAGATAGACCCCTGCCAAGGGCATGAGGTAGATAAAAACAAGGAGAGGTGGAATGAATATAAAAGAGAGCTTCTCACCGACGGCCTCCCACCTGCGCCGCCACTTCTTTGACATCATGATGATAAGTATCCCTTCAGGTGAAGGGGTACTATAGCCTCCTCCTTTTTCTTTTGTCAAGAAAAGACATCCTCGGCTATGCACCTGCTGGCCTAACGCATATGGACATGTTATAAAAAAGAAGACCCGTATGACGCGGCCCAATAAAAAAGATGACAAAGAACGGAAAAGATCTCCTCTTGATCAACCCCTGGGTGTATGACTTCGCCGCCTATGACCTCTGGGCCAAGCCCCTGGGACTTCTCTCCCTCGCTTCCCTCCTGAAGAAAAACGGCTGGAAGATAGAGTATATTGATTGCCTGGATGTCCACCACCCTGTCCTGAAGACCCGCGGTATCAAAGAACCCCGGCGAAGATCGGACCACCGGGGACACTTCTACCAAGCGGAGGTGGAAAGGCCCTCCCCACTGCGCGGAATCCCCCGCCGGTTCCACCGCTTCGGCCTCCCCCCGGATGCCTTCAGAGAGGTCCTGCAATCCCTGCCAAAGCCTCGCGCCGTCCTGGTCACCTCGGGGATGACCTACTGGTATCGAGGGGTCCACGAGACCATCGATATCGTCAAGGGGGCCTTCCCTGCCGTGCCGGTGGTCGTGGGGGGAATCTACGCCACCCTCTGCGCGGAACATGCAGAGGAACATGCTGGGGCGGATCTTGTCATCAAGGGGTGGGGGGAGATCCAGGTCCTGGAGCTCTTGGAAGGGATAACCGGCATCACCCCTTCGTATCTTCCCCAACTGGACGACCTCGACACCCTCCCCGCTCCTGCCTTTGACCTCTACCCCCTTCTCGACTACAGCTGTGTGCTTACCTCACGGGGGTGCCCCTTTCACTGCCCTTATTGTGCCTCCTTCCTCCTCAACCCCCGATTTATCAAAAGGAGCCCCACCCGGGTGATCGAGGAGATACGTCGGTGTGCCGTGGAGTATGGGGTAGAGGACATTGCCTTGTATGACGATGCCCTCTTGGTCGATGGCCAATTTGCCATCGCCCTGCTCAAGGGGATCGGAGAGCGGGGTATCAAGGCCCGGCTTCACGCCCCCAATGGCCTCCACTGCCGGGGTATCACCGAGGAGGTGGCGCACCTGATGCGCCAGGTGGGCTTTTCCACCATCCGCCTGGGCCTGGAGACTGCCTCTTCCGAGCGCCAGGTGGCCACCGGAGGCAAGGTGAGCAACGAGGAATTTCACGCAGCAGTGCAGCACCTCCACCGAGCAGGCTATCCCCCTGAGGAGATCGGGACCTATATCTTGGCCGGCCTCCCAGGTCAGGAGCGGACGGAGGTGGAGGAGACCATCCGTTTTGTCCAAGAATGCGGGGCCCGCCCCTATCTGGCGGAGTACTCCCCCATCCCCGGCACCCCCCTGTGGGAGGAGGCGGTACGGGCCTCCCCCTTTGACCTGTCAGGGGAACCTCTCTTCCACAACAACACTATCCTCCCCTGTCGCTGGGAGGGGCTGGATTGGGAAGACCTCCAGGCCCTCAAGACAATGGTCCACAGGGACGGATAACGCCCCTTGCAACGGCAGGGCAAAGATGTTATAAGGGAAAAACCTTTTGCGCCCTGATTGAAGCATGCTCCATATCGAAAACGGACATATACGCTATAGAAAGCTCGTGCCCCTTGCGGGGCTCATCTTTTTACTCTCCTGCACAGCTCTTCAGGCCCAGGCCCTGAAATTTCCCCAGACGAATGTTCCCGTCAACGACTATGCAGGGGTGATTTCCCCGGAATACGAGGCCCAGATGAATCAGTTGGCCCACGCCCTGTGGGATCAGACCAAGACCGCCGTGGTAGTGGCCACCTTTCGGGATCTGGGAGGAGAGGCCCCTCGCATTTTCGCCAACAAGCTCTATGAGGCGTGGGGGATCGGCACAAAGGGGGAGGATAAGGGGGTCTTGATCGTCGTCGCCCTGAAGGAGCGGCAGGTGACGTTCGAAACCGGATATGGTGTGGAGGGGATCCTCCCCGATGCCAAAGTGGGGGAGATCTTGGATCAGTACGTCGTCCCCTCTCTGCGTCGGGATAGATACGGTGAGGGTCTGCTCAGCGGGATGGCGGCCGTGGCCCGGGTAGTGGCCCAGGATGCCGGGGTCAAACTCGATCTGAACCGGTACGGCAACCCGCACACGGCGCGGCCCCAGGCGAACCGGGGGTTCCCCCTTGTTCCCCTCCTTTTTATCCTCTTTATCATCTTCGGCATTTTGGGTCGGGGGCTGGGGCTATTTCCCTTTTTCTTCCTCCCCTGGATCTTCATGGGAGGGGGCCGTGGGATGGGCGGCGGCTTCGGTGGAGGCGGCGGTTTCGGCGGTGGGTTCGGTGGTTTTGGCGGAGGTATGAGTGGGGGTGGCGGAGCCAGCAGGGGTTTTTAAGAGGAAGCTAATAATGACAGGGTCACCTGCTAAGACAATAAAGAAGATTTCGAAGAAAATTTTGGAACTCAGGGAAAAGGTGTCAACGGTGCCTCAGAAGCCGGAAGATATATTCGCTGAGTTCACCAACGACTATCAGCGGATTTACGGAGCAGACCTGATTTCCATCTCCCTGTACGGGAGTGGGGCCCGGGGGGAATACATCCCACGGAGATCGGACCTCAATTTCCTCATCTGCCTCACTAACGAGGGAATCAAGAGGCTCGACAGAGCCTTCAAGGTGGTGGCCAAATGGCATAAACGCCGGGTAGCTACCCCTCTCTTTATGAGCCGAGAGTACATCGCCACCTCGCTGGACACCTTCCCCCTAGAGTTTTTGAACATCAAACAGGATCGCCGAGTGGTGTGGGGAGAAGACCCTTTGAAGAAGGTCACCATCCGCAAGCGGCAGCTGCGCCTCCAATTGGAGCGGGAGGTAAAGGGCAAGCTCCTCCTGCTGCGGGAGGCCTACCTCGCCAGCAGGGGATGGAAGAGAAACCTGGTGGCCGTTGCCTCCCAATCCCTCACCGCCTTTCTCTCCATCTTCGAGGGGATCCTCTATCTGAGGGGCAAAGAGATTCCTCTTCAGAGGGATGGGCTCATCCGGGCGATGGCGGCGGAAACGGGATTGACGGCGGCCGCCTTCATGCACATATTGGAGATCAAGGAAGGGAAGGCCAAGCTCCGCAGGAAGAAAATGAAGAACATAATGGAGCGTTACATCGAAGAGGTGAGACAACTCGCCTTTTGGGTCGACAAGTTATGATCCTCAAGAAAGGAGGATGAGATGAAAAAAGGTACAAAGATATTTCTGATCATCTTAGCCATAGTAGTGGTCGTGGGCCTAATCTTCTACTCTTCTATCAAGGGAACCTACAATCAGATGGTGACCTTGGACGAGGGAGTGCAGACGGCCTGGGCCCAGGTTGAAAACCAGCTCCAGCGCCGGCTGGACCTCATCCCCAACTACGTGGAGACGGTCAAGGGGTACGCCCGGCACGAGCGGGAAACCCTTGAGGCGGTCACCAATGCACGGGCCAAGGTCGGGGGGTCCGTGACCCCCTCCCAAAAGATAGAGGCCAACACAGAATTGACAGCGGCCCTGAGTCGGTTGTTGTTGGTAGTGGAGCGGTATCCCGACCTCAAGGCCAATCAAAACTTCATCCGCCTCCAGGATGAGCTGGCCGGCACCGAGAACCGTATTGCCGTGGAGCGTATGAGGTACAACGAAACGGTGAGGGAATATAATGTCTATATCAGGCGATTCCCTACACTCATTTTTGCACGTATGTTCGGCTTCACCAAGGCTACCCTCTTTGAGGCCCCGGAGGAGGCCAAGGCGCCGCCCAAGGTCCAGTTCTGATTTTTACCTGCGTACCCTGTGAGGGACCGCCATAGGGGTTACAGGGGTACGGCGAAAGAAAGGAGGATGCGATGACAGGGGGGAAGAAGGGTTGTTTGACCATTGTGGTGATAGTGGGTGTCTTAATCCTCCTGTTGTATCCCGCGGTTCAGAAGACCCGAAGCCGCTTAATCGCCCTGCACGAGGAGGTCACAGCGGCCTGGTCCCACGTAGACGAGACGTTCCAGCGACGGGCTGACCTCATCCCTAACCTCGTGGAGACGGTCAAGTCGTACGCCCCGCACGAACAGGAGGTCTTTGGGGCAATTACCCAATCGCAGCTCAAGCTCGCGACAAGGATGTCCCTCCCTGCGAAGATAGCGGCGAACAACAAGCTGACGGCCGCCCTCGACCAATTGTCGGTGGTGGCACAACGCTATCCCGACCTCAAGGCCGATCAAACATTTATCCTTCTCCAGGAAAGACTGGCCGATACAGAGAATCGTATTGCCGAGGGGCGCACAAGGTACAACGAAGCGGTCAGGGAATATAACGCCTCTATCCAGGGATTCCCCGCCAATATCACGGCAGCTGTCTTCGGTTTCACCAAAATACCCCTCCTTGAGGCCCCGGAATAGGCTGAGGCGCCAGCAGGGTTATCATCTGATATTCTCCCTTTCTTTTTGAGGATGCGAAGCGATGAAGGCCATGATCTTGGCAGCCGGTCTCGGGACCAGACTGGAGCCCCTGACAAAGATCAGGCCCAAGCCCCTCTTCCCCGTTGTGAACCGGCCCGTGCTCGGTATCACCATTGAGCAGCTACGGGGGATGGGGGCGACGGGGATCATCGTCAACGCCCACCACCTGGCCGAGCAGGTGGAGCGATTCTTAGGGGGGAAACAATGGGGTGCAGAGGTAGAGGTGAAGATCGAGCCCCGGATCCTGGGCACCGGCGGCGGGATCAAGAACTGCGCCGACTTCCTCCACGATGTCCCGTTTTTTATGGTGGTCAACGCCGACATCTACCATACCTTTGACCTGAGCCCTGCCATACACTATCACCAAGAGGCACAAAACCTCGCCACTCTGGTCCTCTGCGACCATCCCGCATTCAACCAGGTGGGGATCAATCATGAGGGCCGCATCGTCAGCATCAGGGGAAAATCGATACAAAAACCCGCCCCATCACAGACCTTGACCTTTACGGGCATCCACATCATTTCTACCGAGCTCCTGAACTCCATGCCCTCTGCCGGATTTTTTGGTATTATGGAACTCTATATGGAGCTTGCCTCCCGAGGGGAGGGGATCAGGGGGTATCACATTAAGGAAGGGTACTGGCGGGATATGGGAAAGGTGGAGGCATACAAGGCCTTGCACCGGGACCTCTTGGGAGAGCAGGGGGAACCGGTAGTACACCCCGAGGCCCATCTCAGCGAGGGTGCCCAGATGGAGGGATACGTCTGCGTGGGGAAGGGAACACACATCGGGGCCGGTTCCATCATCAAGGACTCCATCATCTGGGACGAAGTATGGATTGACGGAGGGAGCATTGTCGAGGGGTGCGTCGTGGCTGACCGAACGCAGGTGAGGGGAGCGCATCGAGGAGAGGTCTTGGTCCCGAGGTGACGATGCCTGCAACAAAGAGATCAGCGGGGGAAGCCTCCCCCTCGGAGGACCTGATCCGGTTTATTCAAGTATATCTCTCACAAGACGATCTCTCATGGGAGGAGATCGCCGGAGAGGGTTCAGGGCGGCGCTTTTATCGGGTTGCGGGGAAAGGGAAGAGTGTAGTGGTCATGGCCCATGAGCACCCTCCCACGGATCGGCGTGGGGTAACGGAGAACGATTCTTTTCTCTACATCGCCCAACACCTGCGGGGAAAGGATGTCCCGGTGCCGGAGATCTATCATTACGACATGGCGCGGGGCTGGTTCATCATGGAGGACCTGGGAGATTGCCATCTCCAGACCGAGGTCATGGGCATGAAAGAGAACCGAAGGCAGCTCATTGAGACCTACCACAGGGTCATCGACATCCTCATCCGCATCCAGGTGGAAGAAGGCAAGGGATTCGACCTTGCCCGCACCCACAATGTGCCGTATGATCAGGGATTCATGCTGGCTTGGGAGTCAGGATATTTTCACTTCGCCTTCCTCGTGGACTACCTCGGCCTCGACATCCCTGATGAAGGGCTCAAGGAAGAGCTGGAGGACCTGGCCCTACGGGCCAGCAAGGCCCCAGGGGACTACTTCCTCTACCGGGACTTCCAGTCCCGCAACATTATGGTAAGGGATAATGACTTGGGTTTTATCGACTTTCAGGGTGGCAGGCTGGGACCCCTCCAGTACGACGTGGCCTCCCTGTTGTTCGATCCCTATGTGGAGCTGGATGAAGGGGTGCAGGACGAGCTCCTCGCCTATTACCTGGGGCATATCGAGGAACGGACCCCCCTGGACCCTCGGGAATTTCGCACGCTCTATCCCTTTGTGGCCATCCATCGCGCCATGCAGGTCTTGGGGGCCTTCGCCTTTTTGACCAAGGCCAAAGGATTGGGGTTTTTTCAATCATACATCCCCCCTGCCCTGAGAAACCTTCGGATCCTCCTGGGGGATGGGTGCTTCGATCCGTATAAAAAACTAAAGAGGGTCGTCTTTGAGGAGATCAAGGGAATATGAAGCGATGCCGCCTGCCCATAATGCCTCCGCTGCCCTCGCCTGGTGATTACGTCGCAATCGTGGCGCCAGCCAGTTATATTCCCAAGGCAAATGAAAAATACCTTGAGCAGGGTGCCGAGCGGCTGAGGGCAATGGGATTTGAGGTTACCTATGCGCCCTCACTCCTGAAAAGAAGGCACCTCTACCTGGCGGGCGAGGATCAGGGGCGGGCCGGGGAGTTCATGGCGATGTTTCTGGATCCCCGGATCAAGGCCATCCTGTGCGCGCGGGGCGGCTACGGCTGCCAGCGGATCATACCCTATCTGGACCCCACTCTCATCAGGGACCATCCCAAGCCCCTGGTGGGGTGCAGCGATATCACCGTCCTGCTCATCTATCTGCTGCAACGGTGCCTTCTCATACCCTTCCACGGCCCCAATGTGGCCACCCGCCAGTTTGCGGAGGGGGATGAGGAGATGGCCCATGCGCTGAAGAAGGCCCTCACCTCTCCTGCTCCGATTGATACCATCACCTGCTCAGCACTACGCAAAGGAGAGGCCCAAGGGGAAATCATCGGGGGGTGTCTCTCCTCCCTG
>CAZMFG010000063.1:0-4448 GCA_964565525.1 uncultured Thermodesulfobacteriota bacterium | reverse complement strand
TCCCCCTCGGCGTGCCCATCAGGATCAACGAAGGGGTAGTGTCATTTCAGGTGGAAGGGTAACGGATCAATGATGAGGGCAGGGCGTCACCGCCACGAATCATCTCGAAAATATATCCTTCAAAAACCATGCTGAAAAAGGGTGCGCACTGCTACTTCATCGGCATCGGCGGGATCGCCATGGCCCAGGCCGCCCTCCTGCTGCAGGACATGGGGTATCAGGTAAGAGGCTCGGACACCGCCCTCCACCCCCCTTCAGACCAACTACTGCAGGATGGCAAGATCGTCGTCGCTCAGGGATACGATGCCGCCCACCTCTCACCCCCCCCCGATCTGGTGGTGATCGGCAACGCCGTTTCGAGAGGCAATCCAGAAGTTGAGGCCGTCCTGGAGCACGGTATCCCCTATACCTCCCTCCCCGGCTTGATTGAGGAGGTCCTCCTGGACACAAAACGCCCGGCAGTAGTGGCCGGCACCCACGGCAAGACCACCACCACTGCCCTGCTCGCTTGGCTCCTCTCCGCCGGGGGGCTGGACCCTGCGTTTTTGATCGGGGGTATCCCCTTGAACTTCGGCCAAGGGTACGGTTTTGGAAAAGGTGGATGGGTCGTGTTGGAAGGGGACGAGTATGACAGCGCCTTTTTTGATAAGGGACCCAAGTTCCTCCATTACCGTCCCCAGGTCGTGATCCTCACCAGCATAGAATACGACCATGCCGATATTTACCAGGATTTGGAGGCGGTAAAGAGTGCCTTCCTCCAGCTCCTCGCCATCATCCCCAAAGGAGGGGCCCTCATTGCCAATACAGATGACGAAGTCGTCAGGGAGATAATCTCCAGAGCCCAATGCCAAGTGGAGACCTTCGGGCAGGAGGGTTGCTGGTCCACCAACGGATTACGGGTAACCCCCCAGGGGACGATCTTTCAACTGCAGCGGGAGGGGGAAACGCTGGGGGAGTTTGAGATCCCCCTGTGGGGCGAACATAACTTGAAAAATACGCTGGGGGCAGTGATCGCTGCCAACCACATCGGGCTTTCTTTTGCTCAGATCAGAGAGGGGTTGCGGACCTTCCAGGGGGTCAGGCGCAGGATGGAAGTGATCGGGGAGACAAAGGGCATCACGGTGATCGACGACTTCGCCCACCACCCCACGGCCATCAGGGAGACCCTGCGGGCAGCGAGGGTGCGTTTTCCTGAGGGGCGCCTGTGGGCAATCTTCGAGCCCCGGAGCCAAACCATGCGCAGGAGGATCTTTCAGGAGGAACTCGCCGCTGCCCTGGGGGAGGCCGACCAGGTGGTGATCGGGAAGCCCTTTTCACCCCCCTCACACGGGGAGACATTGGACCCCCACAAGGTGGTAGGGGCGATCAGGCGGGCTCAAGGGGATGCCGCCGCCATCTATCTGGAAGACCCGGAGGAGATCATCGCCCATTGCGTTGCAGGGGCATCACCTGGGGATGTCATCGTGGTGATGAGTAGCGGCCATTTCGAAAACCTGCCGCAACGAATATGCACGGCCCTGAGAGAACACTCTTGAGAGTGTGAACTGACCCACAAAAAGAGGAGGTATGAAATATGGCCAAAAAGAGAGCGGGTAAGAAGGTCGCTTTAAAAGATCGGAAAACGGGACTTGTCATATTCGGAATCATCCATATTATTATCGGGACTTTTTGCGCGCTTAGTGTACCGTTGATGATATTTAGTATGCTGGCAGCATCAACACTCGATAAAAGTGCTGCTCCATCCATAAGCACCGACCAGATGATACTCGTTGTCCTCCTCTATCTCCTCTTGGCCGTGTGGTTCGTGTGGATGGGCGTCGGTTCTATCCTCGCACGCAAATGGGCAAGGGTCTTGATCTTGATTAGCTCTTGGCTCTGGCTTATCTGTGGGGCAATTTGCTTAATAGTCATCCTCTTACTGATGTCCGATATCTTCGGCCCTATGGCCATGGGGGAGGAAATGCCGGACGAGATAGCCGTCGTCATACAATCCATTGTCATGGGGTTTATGGCGATCATTCTCATCATTATACCGGGGGCCTTCGTACTCTTCTACGGCAGCAAGCATGTGAAGGCGACGTGCGAGCGGCGCGATCCCCAGGTTCGCTGGACCGACAAGGCACCGTTGTCAGTAATAACCTTAAGTTCTATATGGGGATGCATGGCGATCTTGATGCTCTGGCAGGGGTTTTATCGATGGGCCATCCCATTTTTTGGTGTGGTCTTGAGCGGAATTCCGGGCGCCGTAGTAGTGCTCATATACGCCCTATTATTTGCCTACGCGGCCTGGGGGACATATAAGTTGCAGATTAAGGCGTGGTGGTGCGGGTTTGTCCTGACGATTGCCTCAGGGGTATCAATGGGAATTACCTTCTCGCGTTTGAGCCTATTGGAGTTTTATGAACAGATGAATATGCCCAAGGAGAGCCTTGAAATGATGAAAGAGCTCGGCATGTTTCAAGGTTCAACATACCTGCTTGTGTGGGGCATAGGGTTCATTGGCTTTGTGGGGTTTATGCTATACACGAAACGATACTTTAAGGCCTCTGCTCTTTAGACAGCAGCAAGGCGTTCGTTTCAGTTGTATCCTTGCATCAACGGCTTGAAGGTTTATAAACGCCCTGGTTTATTCTTGAGAAAGCAGCGGCGTCATATACTCGAATATCTCAGGACCGCTGTTATGCGTTTTTGCCCCTTCAATGCTCATGATCTTATCAAAATTATCACGTATCTCTTCAACCGCGATCTCTCGGTCGGCATTGCCGATGCAGACGCCGCTGCCGGAGACAATTGCGGTACGCCCGAACCACCCGGCACCGCTCACAAATATCATGCCCGTGTGTTTGCATTCCTCCGAGCACAGATAGAGCACGAGCGGACTGTTGAACCGAGGGGCCATCTTTTTCTCGAATTCAGGCGGAAATATGTCCTGGGTCATACGCGACCAGGCATTGGGGGCGATAGTATTGATCTTGATGTCGTATTTCGCAACCTCCTGTTTTAAGGCATTCATAATCCCCACAAGCCCCATCTTTGCAGCGGCATAATTTACCTGTCCGAAGTTGCCATAAATGCCCGACGTTGAAGAGGTAAAAATGATCCTCCCATATCCCGCTTCCCGCATAGAGACAATCGCCGGCTGTGTCACACAGAACGCGCCCTTGAGGTGGACACTGATGACCATGTCCCAATCATCTTCGGTCATCTTGTGAAAGGTCTTGTCCCTCAAGACGCCCGCATTGTTTATGAGAATGTCAACCTTTCCAAAGGCATCGAGGCCGGCCTTGATAATATTCTTCCCGCCCTCGATGGTGGATACCGAATCATAATTGGCAACGGCCTGGGCGCCTATCTGCTTGATCTCTTCGACAACCACATCCGCGGCCGATTGACTCGATCCTGAACCGTCGCGGGCAGCGCCAAGATCATTGACCACTATTTTGGCGCCTCGTTTTGCCAGTTCATGCGCATACATCCTGCCGATTCCCGCACCTGCCCCCGTTACCACAGCTACTCTTCCATCAAATCTGATATCCGCCATAGAGCATACCTCCCAGAATTAAATCATGTAAACTATTGAGCCTGATAGGGGGGAGTATACCTCATGCGGGAACCGCTGTAAACGGGACGGGAGATAGGGGATGCGGCTGACGCAAACGCCTCTTGCCAAAGGAGACGGATTTTGCGACAATCGCCCTTACGTGCAAAGATATACCAAGGAGGCAAGAGATGAGTAATATACTCGACATGCTGGGATGTCGCTATCCGATCATTCAGGGGCCCATCGGCTCGATGAACAACCCCGCCATGGTGGCCGCCGTCTCCGAGGCCGGCGCCTACGGCCTGCTGGCCCTCGGATTTATCGACGCAGTGGAGGAGGTGAAGCGCCTGGTGGGGGCTGTTCAGGAACTGACGGACAAACCGTTCGGTGCTAACATCGTCCTCATGAATCCCCTTGCCCGCGAGATCCTGGAAACACTGGCCGAGGCAGGCGTCAAAACGGTGACCACGTCGGTGGGACCACCGGGGAAGATCTATCCCATCATCCATGACCTGGGCATGAAAGGGATTCACGTTGTCCTTTCGCTGGCCCACGCCAAGAAAGCGGAAGAGTCGGGTGCCGACGGCCTGGTCGTGGTGGGCGCCGAGGCGGGAGGGCTTCGCTCCAAGGGCTCGGAATCGTCCACCATGGTGCTGGTCCCACTCGTTGCCGATACCGTGTCCATACCCATTGTCGCCGCCGGTGGCATTGCCGATTCCCGCGGGTACCGGGCCGCCCTGGCCTTGGGGGCACAGGGGGTCCAGATCGGCACCCGATTTCTTGTCTCCAAGGAAAGCACAGTCCATGAAAAATGGAAGGAGGCGGTGATTGCATGCGGCGACGGCGGTACCGACCTCCTGCCGGTGGGGAACATGATGACCAGGGCCGTTATCACCCCCAGCATCAG
>CAZMFG010000062.1:0-12767 GCA_964565525.1 uncultured Thermodesulfobacteriota bacterium | reverse complement strand
TCCAGTACGGCGACCCGTTGGCGCAGTTGTGCTATTTCTTTGAGCAATTGTTCTTGTGTTTTATCTTTATCGCGCAGCCTGGGCACTGCACCACCCTCCCTCTCGAGAAGTCAGCGCTTCTCCTTATGATAATACCGCACAGACACGCCCGCCCCGTTGGTTTCCAGCATTTTTTATGCCAAATAAAGGATTATTTTTTTGAATAAAAACCCTTTAAAAACCAATAAGTTATGTATTTTTCCGCATGGGGTAAGGGAAAACCGCCTTTTAGTGTCACCTTTTTGACATTTTTTGTCAATCACCTCTCTGGTACTCAGAATCAAAGGGTGCATGTGGTTTGACTTTTCACCCCCGTTGGTATACAAGGCTTAGAGATCTTTCCGAGAACATATGTCAGAAGGAGCGACGGTGGAGTTCAAGGCCATCAGGGGGTTCAGCGATATCCTTCCTCCCGTGACCAGTCGGTGGAGGCTGCTGGAGGAGCGCGCCCGGCAGATCCTTGAGGATTACGGATTCTCTGAGATACGGGTGCCTATCCTGGAGAAGGCGGAGCTCTTCGCGCGGGGCATCGGCGAGGAAACCGATATCGTGGAAAAGGAGATGTACACCTTTGAGGATCGCAGTGGTGATTGTTTTACCATGCGCCCTGAGGCCACCGCTTCCGTTGTGCGTGCCTATATCGAGCATAAGCTGTACGCTGCCGACCCGATGGCCAAATTCTACTCCATCGGCCCCATGTTCAGGCACGAGCGTCCCCAGAAGGGGAGGCATCGCCAATTTCACCAGATCAATGCGGAGGTCTTCGGGATCGCCAACCCCATAATAGATGCCGAGGTCATGGCCATCGTAATGTACTATCTATCCCTCGTGGGGGCTGCGGATTGTCAGTTGCAGATTAATTCCGTCGGGTGTCCCCGTTGCCGTCTTCCCTACCAGAAGGACTTGCGGGCCTTCCTCAGTGAGCATCTCCCTCACCTTTGTGCGGATTGCCGCAGGCGTATGGAACACAATCCATTGCGGGTCTTCGACTGTAAGGTCCAGGGTTGTCAAGAGATCATTGCCAAGGCCCCCCTCATGAGCGATTATCTTTGCCAGCCATGTGCCGAGCATTTCGCTGCGCTCCGGCTTTATCTGGAGACCCTCGAGATCGCATACGAAGTAAATCCCCGCATGGTGCGGGGGTTGGATTATTACACCAAGACCGCCTTTGAGGTGGTGGCAGGGGGGCTGGGGGCACAAAATGCCGTGGCCGCCGGCGGCAGATACGATAACCTCGTAGCGGCATTGGGGGGACCGGATATCCCTGGTATCGGCTTTGCCATTGGGATCGAACGCCTCTTACTTATTTCCCCTGGTGAGCCTTCCCCCCCCGGCCCGTTGTTGTTCATCGCTGCGTTGGGAAAAGGGCCCCAACGGGAGGCCTTCCGCTTAAGCTATAAGCTGAACCAAGCCGGGGTGAGGACGATGATCGACTACGCAGGGCGCAGCCTCAAGGCACAGATGCGCCGAGCGGATAAATTCGGCGCTCGCTATGTGTTGATCTTCGGTGAAGACGAACTGAGTAGCGGAGTGGTGATCTTGCGGGACATGAAAGAAAAAAGACAAGAGGAAATCCCCCTCCCCTCCATCTTTGAGGAGATAGTCAGACGAAGGGGAGAGGGATCTCCTTAATTTTCTACAAAGCTTTTCAGCCGTTTGCTCCTACTGGGATGGCGCAGCTTACGCAGGGATTTAGCCTCGATTTGACGGATCCGCTCCCTGGTGACGGAAAAATCCTGCCCCACTTCCTCGAGGGTGTGATCATATTTTTCCCCGATACCAAATCTCATCCGTAAGACCTTCTCCTCACGTGAGGTGAGGGTGGATAGGACCCTCTGGACCTGCTCCACCAAATTTTTGGAGACGATGGCATCAGCAGGCAACACGGCCTTTTTGTCTTCGATAAAGTCTCCCAGATGACTGTCCTCATCCTCCCCGATGGGAGTCTCCAGCGAGATGGGTTCCTTGGCTATCTTCAGGATCTTGCGCACCTTCTCTACGGGCAGCTCCATCCTCTCGGCGATCTCTTCGGGGTGAGGTTCCCGTCCCAATTCCTGAACGAGATAACGCGATGTTCTGATCAACTTGTTGATGGTCTCGATCATATGCACGGGGATTCGGATGGTCCTGGCCTGATCGGCTATCGCCCTGGTAATGGCCTGTCTGATCCACCACGTGGCATAGGTGCTGAATTTATACCCCCGCGCATACTCAAACTTATCGACGGCCTTCATGAGACCGATATTCCCCTCTTGGATGAGATCGAGAAACTGCAGTCCCCGGTTGGTGTACTTTTTGGCGATGCTTACCACCAACCTCAGGTTGGCCCTGACTAATTCGTTTTTCGCCTCCTTAGCCATAATTTCACCGCGGCGGGTACCCTCAATGGCCCTTTTCAGTTCCTGTGCAGAGAGGCCGGCCTCTTGTTCAATCCGCTTGACCTTTCGATAGGCGTTCCGCACCCCCTTCCCCAGCTCCACGAAGCCTTCTTCGTTCAATTTTTTCTGCTTGAAGAAGGTTTTTTTTCTACCCGGATCCTTCTTCACTTCCCGCAGAAATGATCTCAACTGCTGTACCGGCGTCCCCACCCTCAAGCTTACCGCGGCCAATTCTTCCTCTACCTTCTCGATTCGGCGCACCAACCCCCTCAGTTTATCTACGATGGCCTCGATCTGCAGTTCTTTGAGGTTTATCTGGGTGAGGAGCATGATCATCTCTTCCCGTTTTTTCTGTAATTTTTCTTCGCCGGCCGCTCCCGCTGCTTTTAACTTTTGGATCTCGGCGTCGAGGCGTCGTACCCGGGCTATGATCCTCAGGATCTTATTTCTGTAAAATTCTTTTTCCTCGGAGTAGCCTTCGTCATCCTCAACCTCGGCGGTAACATCCTTGATTTCTATACTCTCCTGACGGATTCCTTCACCGAGGCTCAGTACCTCCCGTACCGTAAGGGGACAGTTGAGAATGACCCTGATAACCTCTTTTTTCCCCTCCTCTATTTTTTTGGCAATAGTTACTTCCCCTTCTCGGGTCAGGAGGGACACCCGTCCCATTTCCCGGAGGTATAACCGTACGGGATCACTGGTCCTGCCGATAAGATCAAGATCTTCGATTTCTTCCACTCGCTCTTCTTCGGCCAAGTCCTCCTCAACTTTCTGTACGGTTACTCCCTCCTCCTCGTCAGCCACTTCAATGTCCATTTCGTTGAACATGGTCAACATATCTTCCAATTGTTCGGAGGAGACTTCATCCGATTCCGCGGCTTCATCGACCTCCTCAAAATCGAAAACTCCGTCTTCCTTCAAGGTTGTAACTCCTTTCTTTTTATGTTCTTACATAGTCTTCACTATGTTCTGAGACCGTCGCTTATGAAGGCCCTTTCAGACCCTCTTTTTGCAGCCTATGAATTTGGGGGCTCAGGGCCTTCATGCTCAAGAATAACGAGTTCAATAATGCCTCGTCTCCCTGTGCCTCCGCCGCCTTAATCCTCCTTTGGAGTCCTTCCATCTGTTTCTTCAGGGTATTCATCTTGATCTTGCGAATACAGTCCGCCATGATCCTTTCCGCCATGCCTTCTTCCAGCTCTTCTTCCTGAAAGGCCAGGGAGAAGGCCGTCTCGCTTACCCCCCGCTCTTCCAGTTGAGGGGCTAACCGGTCCAGGGATAAATCGCCGTAGCGCTGGAAGTCATGGATTACCAATTCACCGATGGATCGAAGGGTAGGCCCTTCGAGATACTCTGTTACCCCCTCCTCGATCACTAAGGGGAGCAATTCCGGATGCTGAACCATCATCTGCACCAGCTTTTTTTCCGCCGAGACGTGTATCTTGGCAATCGATTCCCTCTCTGGACCTGTCGTGCGGCCTTTACGCATGGTGAGGGCTGCGTCACGGACTTGCGCTTCCTTCACCCCGGCCTTCTCCGCCAGGCGTTTGATATAGAGATCTCTGCGCACCCCGTCCCTGATCTGGAGGAGGAAGGGGAGGATGGCCTCTACCGCCTTGACCCTCCCCTCCACGACGCCCAGGTCACACCCCGCCATCAACCGCTCCATGGCGTACTCCACCCCTGGAACCGCGCTGGCCACCAGGGCCTGAGGGTCCCCCCCCTTTTGGAAATAGGCGTCAGGGTCCAGGCCCTCGGGTAAGGGGATCACCGCCGGAAACGAGTCCTCCTGGATAAACAGCTCCAAGCCCCTGAGAGCGGCCTTTACGCCGGCCTCATCGGGGTCGAAGAGGAGAAAAAACTCCCTCCCGAACCTCCGCGCCAGCCTTACCTGCTCAGGGGTAAGGGCCGTCCCCAAGGTGGCCACCGCATTTTTTATTCCCTTCTGCGCCATGCTGAGGAGATCGAAATACCCTTCCACAACGAAGACCTTTCCTTCTGCCCGCTGCATGTATTTTCGGGCGACATTCAACCCATACAAACCCGCCCCTTTTTTATAGAGGGCTGATTCCGGAGAGTTGAGATACTTCGGCTCGTGACCGTCACTCAGGACCCGCCCCCCGAACCCGATGACCCTGCCCTGCAGGTCAAAGATGGGGAAGATGATCCTGTCTCTGAACCTGTCGTACCACCCCCCCTTTTTGGGGATGATGAGACCGAGGGCCTCCGCCTCTTTTATATTCACCCCCTTTTTCTTGAGGTGGGTCATCAAGGCTTCCCAGCGAGGGGGCGCATACCCGACCCCATATTCCTCACAGATCGCCCCCTCTATCCCCCTGCGCTTGAGGTAGTCTCGAGCGACCTTCCCCTCCCGTTCCGCCCTGAGCTGGTGGACGTAAAAATCAAGGGCCACCGCATTGATCTGCCGCAGATTCTCCTTCCGCTGATCTCGGACCGTCGCCCTGACCTCGGGGATGTGAACCCCATACTTTTGGGCCAGGGTTCTCGCCGCCTCCGCAAAGGCGATCTGCTCGTACTTCATGAGGAAGGTGAATACGTTTCCCCCCACGCCGCACCCGAAGCAATGGAAGAGCTGTTTTTCCGGACTCACCATAAAGGAGGGCGTTTTTTCTTGATGAAAGGGGCACAGTCCTTTGTAGTTCCTCCCCACTTTTTTAAGGGCGACGTAGTCGGAGATCACTTCGATGATATCCGCCCGTTCCCTGATTTCCTCTATGACCTCATCGGGGATGAATCCAGCCATTACTTACCTCAATTCCACTACGGTGACTGCCAAACCACCTTCGTTGAGCTCCCCTCCCCTGAACTCCTTTACCCACCGGTGACCCTTCAGGTGCCCCTGTATCGCCTCCCTCAGTTTCCCGGAGCCGATTCCATGGATGATATGGATCCGGTCATATTCTTGTCTGAGGGCGTCATCGAGAAATTTATCCACCTGGGGAAGGGCTTCATCCACCCTCAGACCGATCACATTCAACTCCCTGTGGACGGCACCACCTGATGATTCCAGGGTGCAGTGGAGGGACGCCTTCTCCCCCTTCGGTCTTGTCTCCGAGCCCCGGGAGACGAATCTCAACTCCTCACAGGGGGCCTTGATCCGAATGCCGCCAACAGAGACCTCTGCTCGGTCAGGATCATGGGAAAGTTCCAACACCACCCCCTCTTTGCCCAGGGTTATGACCTCCACCCAATCACCTTGGTGGATTTTTCCGTCCCCTCCGCGTCGTTTCTCTTTCGGGAAGTGACCCATGAAATCCGCTTTTATTCGTTTGGCATCACCCTTTAATGCCGGTGCCCGCTCTTTTCCCTCCGCGGCCCGCTTCAAGATCTCTTTGAGACGCGCCTCCAAGGAACTGATAATCCGCTTGCCATCTTGCTCAGTCCTCTCCAGAATTCGTTGTTTTCTCTTCTTGATCTCCTCTGCGGCTCGGTGCAACCGCTCTCGATGCTTCAGGGCCTGTGCTTTTGTGCGGAGCGCCGCCGCCCGTTCCTCTTCGACGTCACGGTGCAAGCGCTCCAATTCACCGATGAGATCCTCCAGGCGGCCGTGGCCCTCGTCCTGATAACCCCGTGCCCCATCCAAGACCTCCTTCTTGAGACCCAACCTCTGGGCAATGAGGAAGGTTTGACTCGTCCCCGGTCTCCCGTAGAGGAGGCGATAGCTGGGTTTGAGGGTTTCTTGATTGAATTCTACCGCTACATTGGCCACGGCCTCATGATCATAGGCATAGGACTTCAGGGAATTGAAGTGACTAGTAACCACGGCATATCCGCCTCGTTGCCTGATGTAATCCAGGAGCCCCATGGCCAGGGCCGCCCCTTGGGAGTACTCTGTTCCGACCCCGATCTCGTCTATGAGCAGGAGGGATGTATCGTCGATTCTGTCCAAGACACGGTTCAGCCACTGAACAAACGACGAGAAGGTGCTGAGGTGTTCCTGGAGATTCTGTTCATCGCCGATAAAGGCAAAGACCGTTCGGAAGAGGTTCACCTCACTGTCCGGGGCAGCGGGGATGTGTAACCCCGCCTGAGCCATCAGGGTCAAGAGACCGAGGGTCTTCAAGGCCACGGTCTTTCCCCCGGTATTGGCCCCGCTGATCACGAGGATTCTCTGATTACGGTCCAGGTTGAGATCGATGGGAACTACCTCATCTCCCTTTCCCTCCTGGTGGGCCCGGATCAACAGGGGGTGTCGTGCAGCCATGATCCTCACCCTGCCTTCGGTGTTTAAGACAGGGGGTGCAGCATCGAGATAGATGCTCAGTCTGGCCTTGGCATAGATGACATCCACCCTCGCCTGAAGGGCGAGGTCGAGAAGGAGTGCTTCCCGGCGCTCTCGAACCAGAACAGCTAACCTCCTGAGGATCTTTTCTTCTTCTTCCCGTTCTTCGCGCACCAGGACATTGAGCTCATTGTTCTGTTCCACGACCTCCAGGGGCTCCACATAGAGGCTCATGCGGGACTGGGAGTAATCGTGTACGATCCCCTTGACCTTTCCCTTGCAATCGGCCCTGATGAGGATCACCGAGCGGTCGTTCCGTTGGGTGATCACCTCGTCTTGGAGGGCCTCCTGCAGCTCCTTGCGGCGCACGAGGGTTTCCAGCCGCTCCTGAATTGCCCCCCGGACCTTCCTGATCTTTCCCCGGAGCGCTCTCAAATGGGGACTGGCCTCGTCATATATCTCGCCCCCCGGACCGATGGCCCGCTCAATCTCTTGGGCCAGCTGTGTTGGTGCCGAGAATGCTTCCCCTATCTCCTTCAAAGGGGCGAACCGCCCATCCAATTCCCTAAAAAACCGTTGCAGGACGCTGGATGTTCGACAAGAAGCGGCCACTGCCAGGAGCTCTGGGGGTGAGAGTATGGCCCCCTCGATGCGGGTACGCTGAAGGATGGGTTCTATGTCCGTCATCCCCTGCATGGGAAGATCGCCCCCCCCCTCCAGGACCTCCTTGAGGGCCGTCACCTCCCCCAGGAGTTTCTCTATCTGCTGGGGATCGACGAGGGGACGGATTGTCTCACATCTCCTTCTACCCAGATCGGAAGAGGTAAACCCTGTGAGGAGGCTCACTATCTCGTTGTACTCCAGAGAGCAAAGAGTGTGGGCGTCCATCCTTATGTGATTTCCATGGGGATTGGATACGCTCTCCCCGTGGCGCATTAGGTGTTACGTACCTGCGGCGACTTTTTGGATCATGTGACCGGATTACAGTACCTGCGATAAAGGAAGCCCCCTGATTACCCCGCAAGCCGCTTGCGGACCAGCTCGTTGACCACCTTTCCCTCTGCCCTTCCAGCGATCCGAGGCATCAGGATCTTCATGACCTTCCCCATGTCTTGTGGTGCAGAGGCCTCTGCCTCATCCACCGCCTTGGCGATCTCAGCTTCCAACTCTTCTGCGGTGAATTGTTGGGGTAGAAAGGTCTGGAGGACTTCAATTTCCTTCTCCTCTTTTTCCACCAGATCCGTTCTCTGACCAGCCTTAAATTGCTCTATGGATTCCTTACCCTTCTTTATCAGCCCCGCGATTACCTGAATTATTTCCTGCTCCGATAATTCTTTCCTGAGTTCCTTTTCCTTGTTCTGTACGGACGCCAGGGCTAAGCGAATGGTCGAGAGTCGCGCCTTGGCCCTTTCTTTGGCGGCGCATTTCATATCCTCCGTTAATTGTTCTTTAATCCCCACAGGTGCCACGCGTAAACCCTATTTATTTAAATAGATAAGTATAACATCATAAAACAAAAAGTCAAGAAGTTTGTTAACTGTTTTTGATATACTAATGAAGATAAATAACCCCAACTCCGTGTGTTGCCGGTGCGGTTTCTCGTCAGGAGGGAAGACGCCCTCAGAAAGATTCGGCGAAGGGGGAAAAATTTTCCTCAGCAGCGGGAGGTAATCCCTTGCAAAAAAAATTCTTTTTGATACACTTGCACGATTTTTTACTCTCAGTATATAATAGGTTTTGAGCTAAACTATGGATAAGAAAATACGCGACATACTGAGCAAGCGATTGGGTGGTCAGCTCGAAAAGCTCACGACAATAGACAACCCTCAGCTCCACGCCTTTATTACGGAGTACGTAGAGCTCTGCAATCCGGCGAAGGTCTTCGTCTGCACTGATTCGGCTGAGGACATACGCTATACCAGAGAGGCAGCGATCAGAAACCACGAAGAAGCAACCCTCGCTATCGAAGGCCACACCATACATTTTGACGGCTATTACGATCAGGCGAGGGACAAAGCGACCAGCAAGTTTCTCCTCCCCAAGGGAGTGGACCTCGGCCCTGAGATCAATGCCATGGAGCGAGATGAGGGTATCCGGGAGATCCGCGAGATTCTGAAGGACAGCATGGAGGGAAAAGAGTTATACGTCAAATTTTTCTGTCTCGGCCCCCCGAACTCGGAATTCGCCGTCCCCTGCGTCCAACTCACGGACTCAAGCTACGTCGCCCACAGTGAAGACCTCCTGTACCGACAGGGGTATGCTGAATTTAGGCGGTTGGGGGACTATGAGCGATTTTTTAAATTCGTCCACTCACAGGGAGAACTGGTGGAGGCAGGACTGGGGTTGTTGGTGAGCAAGAACATCGAGAAACGAAGAGTCTATATCGATCTGGAGGACGAGATCATTTACAGCACCAACACCCAATATGGCGGCAATACCCTCGGTCTCAAGAAGCTGGCCATGCGCCTAGCCATCAGACGGGGGTCACACGAGGGGTGGTTGACGGAACATATGCTTCTCATGGGGGTACACGGTCCGGGAGGAAGAACTACGTATTTTGCAGGGGCGTTCCCTTCTATGTGCGGAAAGACGGCTACCGCGACGATCGCAGACGAAACCATTATCGGCGATGATATCGCTTACCTGCGGAACATCAACGGCCACGTACGGGCCGTGAACGTCGAAAAAGGGATGTTTGGGATCATCGAAGGGGTCAACGGAGTTGACGATCAGATTTTGTGGAATGCGCTCAATTCCTCGGGTGAGATCATCTTTTCCAATATACTGGTAACAAATGACGGAACAGCGTACTGGGTTGGGAAAGACGGCCAAGTCCCCCAAGAGGGAACTAACCATTCAGGTGAGTGGTCTCCGGGCAAAAAAGATACCGAAGGGAAAGAAATACCGCCTTCCCATAAAAACGCCCGGTTCACGTTGGACCTAGCGATTCTGGCAAATGTGGGGCATGAACTCCATGATCCTCAGGGGGTTCCCCTCAGCGGGATCATTTACGGAGGGCGAGATTCCGACACCTGGGTACCCGTAGAGGAGGCCTTTGATTGGGTCCACGGTATTATTACGAAAGGAGCGGTGCTGGAATCGGAAACCACCGCTGCTACGTTGGGGAAAGAAGGGGTGCGTGAGTTGAATCCCATGTCCAACCTCGATTTTCTCTCCATACCTATCGGACGCTACATAGCGGATAACCTCACCTTCGGAGCAGCGTTAGCTTCACCCCCCCGCATCTTCTCGGTCAATTACTTTTTGAGGGCACCCGACGGCCAGTTTGCCAATCATAAAACAGATAAGCGCATCTGGCTCAAATGGATGGAGCTACGGGTGCACGGTGATGCCGATGCCATCAAGACACCAACCGGCTTCATCCCTCTCTATGGAGACCTGAGACGACTCTTTGAGGAGATCCTCAAGAGGGATTACCCTGAGGGGGACTACATCCAACAGTTCTCCGTGCGGGTGCCACACCATCTGGCCAAGATCGAGCGATTGATGGAGGTCTACCGCACGCGGGTCACTGATACCCCGCAACAGCTCTTTGATGTGTTGGAACAGCAGCGCGAACGATTACAAGCGGCGCAGGCACAATTCGGGGATCATATAAGCCCTGATAAATTTTGAAGACTCGCCCTGGGACAGATCCATCCCCACATGCTCAAGGAGCAGTGAGATCCCTTAAAGATCGTACCCCACCCCGGTCTCTTCCGCAATGGCCTTGAGATCGGCCACAACCTTGAGGTGAAGGGGTATCCCCGCGATCATTCGTTCCTCAGCCGCTTCAAACTCCTTTTCCCCGTGGACGTAGATGCGTTGCTGTCCTTCGGCCTTGGGGGTGTCCTTCATGCGTTGGATCATATCGTCCATGGTGGCCTTGAACTCCTGGATGGGGCGGAACCCATCGACCCGCAGGGCCCCGAAGAAGTGCCCCACATTGGCCGGCAAGGGTTTGCCGTCAGGGGTCTTGGGGTAGATGGTATCGGCATAGCCGGCCCCAGGCAGGACCCCGCAGAGGATGTCCACCAGGAGGGCCAGGCCGTACCCCTTATGTCCCCCCAGGAGTTCATCGACGCCCCCTAAGGGGAGCAACCCTCCTCCTGCGCCGGCGTTGAGGTTGTCCAAGACCCGCCTGGTATCGGTGGTCGCTATCCCGCGCTCATCGGTGGCCCAGCCAAGGGGGAGTTCCTTGCCCAACCTGTGGTAGACCTCGAGCTTACCCCGGGGGACCCCGCTCGTGGCCATGTCGAGGACGAAGGGACGCTCCCCTCCGGTCGGCACCGCCACACTGATGGGGTTTGTCCCCAGCTTGGCGTCTCTCCCGAAGGTGGGCACCACCAAGACAGCGGAGTTGGTCATGGAGATGCCGATAAGATCACGTTCCAAGGCCATCATGGCATAATAGCCGGCAATACCATAGTGGTTGGAGTTACGCACGGCCACAAACCCCACGCCCGTCTCCTGGGCCTTTTCCATGGCCTTTTTCATACCCCGGACGCCTATGGGTTGACCCAATCCCCCGCCTCCGTCGATGAGGGCAGTGGTGGGGGTCTCATGGACCACCTGGACCTTCGGTCTCGCCATCATCTGCCCTCGTTGCAGCCCTCTGACGTAGCGCCTCAATCTGGCCACCCCATGGGAATCTATCCCCCGCAAATCCGCCTGGACGAGGACATCGGCGGTCACCTCCGCATCCTCTGGCGATACGTCTGCTGTCTCGAAGACCTGACGACAAAAGGCCTTTAACGCATCGGCCTGAACCATAATTTCTTCTTCGGACATCAATCCCTCCTTGGATCTTTAGTATCCATTAGCCCGTCAATCTAGCACAGGATATGCCATGAGGCAACCTCCTTGTGTCCGGGCACGGACCGGCCTTGTTGACAGGGGGAAGGCTCCATGCCATTATTTCTTTTATGATTCGGGTCGTGATCAATGGCAAGGAATACCAGCTGGGCAAGAGGAAAATGAGGATAGAGGCAGTCCTGCGCCGCTTCCACATAAACCCCGAGACCGCCTTGGCCTTGCGCCAGGAGGAACTCCTCACCGAGGACGAGGCCCTTTTTGAGGGGGATACCTGCATCATCATGCGGACCATTGCCGAACAATGAAATGCAAAAAGTGCGGTAAAAAGGCGGCCATCAGACTGCGGGCACATCATATCTCCTTGTGCGGTGAAGATTTCCTCTCCTTCGTCCTGAACAGGGTGCAGCAGACGATAAAGCGATACAAGCTCTTTGTGCCGAAGGAAAGGATGGTGGTGGCCGTCTCAGGGGGAAAGGACAGCCTCGCCCTCTTTGATATCCTCCAGCGGCTCGGCTACCCGGTGGAGGGGTTTCATATAGACCTGGGGATCGACGGTTTTTCTCAACGGGCCCGTGAGGCCGCAGAGGCCTTTTTTGTCGAGCGAGAGGCACCGTTACACCTCTATAGCCTGAACGAAAACATAGGGGCTGGAGTGCCCAAGATCGCTTCCCAGTTGAGGAGGTCACCGTGCTCGCTGTGCGGATTGATGAGAAGGTATATCATGAACAGGTTCGCCTGGGAGAAGGGATTTTCGGCCCTGGCCACCGGTCACAACCTGGATGATGAAGGGGCAGCCCTGCTGGGGAACGTAACGAGGTGGCAGATCGGCTACCTGGCCAGGCAGGCACCCCTGCTGCCCGCCTTCCATCCCCGCCTGGTAAAAAAGGCCAAACCCCTGGCCCTGGTGTCCGAAAGGGAAGTCCTCGCCTACTGCATCCTGAGGGCTATAGCGTATCACGAAGAGCAATGCCCTCATGCGAAGGGCGCCACCTCCCGCTCGCATAAAGAGGCCCTCAACCTCCTTGAGTACTATTCGCCGGGGAGTAAAATCCGTTTTTACCAGGAGTTCCTCAAGCATCAGGGCATCTTCCCCGACAGCGCATCCCAGGGCCTGCAGGAGTGTGCCGTCTGCGGCTTCCTCACCACCAGGGAAAGGTGCCAGTTCTGTGAGGTCCTGGAACACTATAAAGGGTCACCAATCCCCGTGAGGCGCAGTGAGGCAGGCAAGGGTTGAGGGATGTCGGAGACAAGGTCATCTGCGAAAGCCCTTGCGTACACCCCCCTCTTTT
>CAZMFG010000061.1:5610-12802 GCA_964565525.1 uncultured Thermodesulfobacteriota bacterium | reverse complement strand
GAACCGAGCTACAGGTGAAGACTTTCATTCGATCGTTTTCACACAATCCAGCCCTTGACGGGATAGCTTACTTTACCAGTTCCCTACCGATCCAGATAACCTGGCCGATGATCTCGATATCTCCGGTTTTAAGGTCGATTTCATATGAGTCATAGAGTTTGTTGTCGCTCATAACCTTAATGCGAGTAGCCCCTGTCGGTTGGAGTCGTTTGACCATGACGGCGTTTTTGGTGCGGAGGGCGTATATTGTGCCGGCAACCACCTGTTTTTTTGAACGATCGATGAGGACACAGTCGCCATCGGTGATCGTTGGATCCATGCTGTCCCCCTTTACTGCAAAGAGGACGAAATTTTCGAGTTTACCCTTCGATTGTAACCAGCTTCGCCGAAAGGCATACGTTGTTGCCCTTTCATCGACACCTCCGCTTTCTGACCTCATCTCATCCACTGGGACGGCGTTGGGGACGAAGGTATACTGCTCAAGCGCCCCATACAACGCCGGGCCCTCTTTGACCATCGGTTTCGAGGGCTCGATAACCATAGGCCCTTCACCCGTTACAAGCCAATGCAGGCTGTATTTCGTCAATTGCGAAATTTTTACCAGCAATTCCAGGGACGGTTTTGTCTTACCCGATTCTACCTCTGATAGATAACTAGTTGAAAATCCTAGTATTTTTGCAAATTCCCTTTGGTTGTCTCTGCCACGAGCTTTTTTAATACGGCCGCCTATTTCGCTTTTTACGATTTTTTTGCTTGACAATTTCGTATTCATCGGATTACAATGGTAATTATTGAAATTTAATTAGCAAAAGGGGAATTATGACCCCCTTAGAGATCAAGATAGAACTCCTTAAGGCGGGTATCTCTATACGCCAGCTCGCAAGACAAGAGGGGGTCAGCCACACGGCTATGTCCTATACTATCCATGGCGTCAATAAAGGTCGTAAGCTTCGAGAAGCCGTGGCACAGGCCATCGGAAAGAACGTTGAAGAGATATGGCCGCCCCGGTCGAAAGCCATTTAAAATCATTGTAGAAGGCAAAAGTTACCATGTCAATGTTAAAAAAAACAAGGGGTTAGTAGGGGAGGAGGTCTTTTTGTATTGTCGACAATACTTGCGTGGCGCATTATCTAGGGGTTTGCTGTCAGTCGTTCAAAAATGCTACTATCTCGTCACGATCTCTCAGTGAGAAGTTGAATCCCTTCAACGAGATGGCGGGAGAGACAAACCCCTCATTGGGCCCAGATGATCAATTGTGGCAAGGAAATGACAAAAAACGGCGCTTCGGTATAGAATGCGACGGATATTTTGCCCGCATATTAT
The DNA here is from genome assembly GCA_964565525.1 of uncultured Thermodesulfobacteriota bacterium. Lineage (GTDB taxonomy): Bacteria > Desulfobacterota > B13-G15 > B13-G15 > RBG-16-54-18 > JAFGNJ01. The sequence goes on along the minus strand of CAZMFG010000061.1, from coordinate 11,479 downwards.
AACTATTTGATTTTAAATGGTTTTTAGTTTCCAATAAATCGTCCAGTTTGGCATAAAAAATGCTGTAAACCATTAAGAATAATTTACATCTTCCGATAGCTGGTGGGCACTAAGGATTTTTTTAAACAAAACGTAATTGATGGGCCATGAAAAACGAAAAGGCAAAGACACAAAAAGAACGTAGCAAAGAAATAGCCTCTCTGCGCCAGCAGATAGCTGAGCTGAAGCAATCCGAACGTGAGCTGAGGAGGGCCGAGGAGGCCCTGCGCGAATCTGAAGAAGAGCTCGAAGCGATCTTTAACGATGCCAGACTTGGTATAGCTTTTTTTGATATAACCGGGAAGATTCTCAGAGTCAACAAACGAATACTAAAAGTTGGAGGGTATACCGAAAAAGAGGTTGTCGGGAAGCGACTTAAGCTTTTAAAGATGTTTCCCAAAAAAAGCTTGGCAAAGATGCTCGCTAATTTTACCAAACTGTTTTCCGGTAAAAAAGTACCTCCTTTTGATGTGGAAGTATATACCAAAGGAGGAGAGAAACTAACTACTGAGCTTCATGGTTCACTCGTGAGGAAAAAAGGAAGAGTTGCGGGCATGATAGGAATCATGCGCGATATCACCGAGCACAAGCAGGCCGAGGAGGCGCTGCAGGAGTCTGAAGAGAAGTATCGCACTATCCTTGAAACCATGCATGATGCTTATTTTGAGGCGGACCTTGCCGGTACGTTTACCTTCGTTAATGACGCGGCCTGCAGACATCTCGGCTATGCCAAAGAGGAATTGATCGGCATGAATAACCGAGCATACACAACTCCGGAGGCCGCCGAAAAGATCTACAAAATATTCAACACTCTATACAGAGAAGGGAAATCCACCAAGGTCGTTGACTATGAGGCCATACGGAAAGACGGCACCACGATCATGTTAGAGCTCTCGGTATCGCTTATGAGAGATAAAGAAGGTGAGCCCATCGGCTTCCGGGGCATCTCGCGCGACGTCACCGAGCGCAAGAAAGCGGAAGAGGCGCTACACAAAAGCGAGGAGAAGTACCGCACCATTCTCGAGGCCATAGAAGACGGATACTATGAGGTAGACCTGGCCGGGAACTTTACCTTCTTCAACGATTCGATGTGTAGGATCCAAGGATATACCCGAGATGAAATGATGGGCATGAATAACCGAGCGTATATGGATGAGAAGGCCGCAAAAAAAGTGTACAAAATTTTTAACGCCGTCTACCGGACGGGTCACGGCACAACCGTGACCGACTGGCAAATCATCCGCAAGGACGGATCTCAAGGTGAGGTTGAGGCGTCCGTCTCGCTCATGCGGGATGCCGGAGGAAATCCAACGGGATTTCGGGGCATCGTCCGCGACATCACCGAGCGCAGGAGGACTGAAGAACTGTTAAAAAAGGAACGGGAAACCTTCTATTCCACCTTACAAGAGGCCCCCAACGGAGTAGCCCTGATCGACAAGGACGGAAGTTATCTTTACCTTAATGCCGAGTTTACCAACATCACGGGGTATACCCTCAAAGATATCCCAACGGGCAGGGAGTGGTTCAACAAGGCCTATCCAGACCCACAATACCGCCGGGAGGCCATCAATGCCTGGAAGAAGGACTTCAAGAGCAGGGCGTTAGACAGGATATTTAGTATAACCTGCAAGGACGGGACGGTAAAAGAAATAGAGTTCAGGGGCACCATGCTCCAAGACGATCGGTCCATTGTGATATTAACCGACATCACCGAGCGCAAGCGGGCGGAGGAAGCATATCATGCCGTAGTTGAACATTCCCTGCAGGGCCTGCACATCCTCCAAAACCAACGCGAAGTATTCGCCAATTCCGCCTATGCCGAGATGTTGGGATACACAGTGGAAGAGCTGTTGGCCCTCTCTCCCAAACAGGTGAAAAAGCTGGTGCACCCGGACGATCAGGAGATCGCCTGGGGACGCATTCGAGATCGAATCGAGGGGAGACCTGCGCCCCCCCGCTACGAGTTCCGCATCATTCGAAAGGATGGATCGGTGCGCTGGGTGGAAAGTTTTCCCAGCCGCATCGAGTACCGGGGCAAGCCCGCACTCCAAGTGGCCATGATAGACATCACCGAACGCAAAGAGGCGGAGGCCACCCTGAGAAATTCCGAGGAACGATATCGAACCCTCGTGGAGAGCTCGACCGATGCCATCTTGATGCTGGACCGAGAGCGGAACGTCGTCACCTGCAATCAGGCCTTCCTCGCCCTCTTCGGCTACCGAAAGGGGGAAGTAGAGGGTAAATCGATCAGGATCATCCATCCCTCAATGGACAGCTTCCGTTCCTACGGAGAGGCCGCATATACGTTGGTAGAGAGGGTTGGTTCCTTGAGGGAAGAGTGGGATTTTATGCGCAAAGACGGCACGATCTTCTTAGCAGAAATAGTCACCTCTCCCATACGGGCACCCGATGGAACGGCAACAGGATATATCTGCATCATCAGGGACATCACCGAACGTAAGCGAGCGGAGGAAGAGCTCGAGTACATGGCCACCCACGATGCACTCAGCGGGCTGCCCAACCGCACGCTGTTTACCGATCGGCTCAGCATGGCATTGATCCAGGCTCGGCGCTCTCAAAAGACGCTCGCCGTAATGATGCTCGACCTGGACTATTTCAAAGACGTGAACGACTCACTGGGACACAGTGTAGGAGATCATCTGTTGCGCGCCGTCGGCAATCGGCTGCGGGAACTCCTGCGCCAAGGCGATACCGTCGCCCGCATCGGAGGTGATGAATTCCTGTTGTTATTGCCAGAGATAGCCCGTGTTGAAGATGCGATCACCATCGCCCAAAAGATCCTGGAGGGGTTTCGGAGCCCTTTTGTTCTCAACGATCACGAAATCTACATTACGGCCAGTATCGGTATCGCCATCTATCCCGACGACGACGATGCCGATATCCTGATAAAGAACGCCGATGCCGCCATGTATTGCGCCAAGGATAAGGGCCGGGATACCTTCGAACGCTACCTCCCGGAAAAAAGTTAATACCTTATATGCTTCCGTCAGGGGCGGGCTAAACTCCCTTTTGTCGTAAAAAACCCCTCTTCTCTCCTCCATTTTCCCTCGTTACCCTAATCCTGCAAACCATATCGTTTGAAAGTGACAAAAAATGTCTCTTTTGTGGATAATAAGCGCCTTTTGGCCCTTACCTTTTTATTTAATCTATATAACTATTTGATATATAAAGAATTTTCACGCCTTTGTTTTGGCACAGAATATGCTCAAGATAAAGAGGATCACGATATATTTTTTGTCATTTTTATGAGCAGAAATATCAAGTCCTTTCAGGAGGTTAGGAGATAGGGATGAAAGACGTTGCCAGCAAGATACACAGAGAGAGACGAGGCGTCCTCAAGGCGATCTCCGCGTCACAGGTCACGGAAACTGTATTGACGCGGGAAAACCAAACCGTCTTTAAGAACAACGGCAAGCCCATGGTGATCGTCGACGACGATACAACCATCTCCCTGGCAAATGTGGAATTTGAAAGGCTCAGCGGCTATACAAAAAAGGAGATCGAGGGTACCAAGAAATTGACGGAGTTTGTAGCGCGGCAAGATCGAAGGCGGATGAAGGAGTACCACCTGCTACGAAAATCAGACCCCATGTTGGCGCCGCGGTGTTGTGAGTTCCGGTTCGTCGATCGACAGGGGAAGATCAAGAACACCGTGCTGACCATGGGTCAGATCCCGGGGTCAAACAAGAGCATGGCCTCCCTGCAGGATGTCACCGATCGCAGGGGTGCGGAGATAACGCAGCGCGCGGACGAGGAGAGATATCAAACCTTCTTCGAGAACTCCAGGGACGCCGTCTATATTACCACCAGCGACGGCGTCTACGTCGATGCCAATCGCGCTGCCTTGGATCTGTTTGGCTATACCAGAGAAGAGATGAAAAAGGTGAAGGCGCGACTACTCTATGCCGATCCTGCCGACGCACGGCGACTTCAGAAGGAGATAGAGGAACGAGGATTCGCTCAGGACTTTGAGGTGCGGTTACGTAAAAAGGACGGAACGGAGATGGATTGTCTCTTCACCGTAACCGCGCTGCGAGGGGATGACGGAAGCATCCTGGAATACCAGGGTATTGCCCGCGACGTTACCGAGCGCAAGAAAGAAGAAGAGATCCTTCGTGAGAGCGAGGAGAAATACCGGACCATTCTTGAAACCATGCATGATGCCTATTTTGAGGTGGACCTTGCCGGTACGTTTACTTTCGTTAATGACGCCGCCTGTAGACATCTCGGATATACCAAAGAGGAATTGATCGGCATGAATAACCGACTATATACGAGCCCGGAAACCGCCAAAAAGATCTATGAAACATTCAACGGCATGTACAAAAAAGGGGAATCTACCAAGGTATTTGACTATGAGGCCATACGGAAAGACGGCACTACAATCATGTTAGAACTATCGGCATCTTTGGTACGGGATGCAAAAGGCAAACCGACCGGGTTCCGCGGTGTCTCGCGCGAGGTCACCGAGCGCAGGCAAATGGAGGAGGTCCTGCGCCAGAGCGAGGAGAGGTATCGCACTATCCTTGAGAATATTGAAGATGGTTATTATGAAACCGACCTGGCCGGGAACTATAATTTTGTCAACGAAATCGTGTGTAAGCATCATAATCGTTCCCGTGAGGAATTGTTGAGCATGAATTTCCGGGACCATGCGTCTCCCGAAAACGCGAAAAGAGTAAAGGCGATTTTCTCCGAGATCTACAGGACGGGTGTTCCCGCCAAAGTAGTTGACAACGAAGTGATTAGAAAAGACGGCACGAAGAAATTAGTCGAGCTTTCCGCCTCTCTGTTACGCAACGCTTCAGGAGAACCCATCGGATTCCGTGGAATTTCGCGCGATCGGACCGAACAAAAACAGGCTGAGGAGGTCCTGCGCCAGAGCGAGGAAAAATACCGAAGCATCCTGGAGAACATCACGGAGGGATACTTTGAAAATGACCTCCAGGGAAACCTTACTTTTTTCAACGAGTCATTGCCTGAAGTCTATGGATACGCCAAAGATGAATTGCTGCATATGAATTATCGGCAGTACATGGATGAAGAGAATGCTGCAAGGGTGTATCAGGCATATAAAAAAATACACGCCACAGGAAAGCCTAATCGAGAAGTTCAATTTGAGATTATAAGGAAAGACGGGACCAGAAGATATTTAGAGAATTCCGTCAGCCTTATACTGGACGCAGGCGGTAAACCTGCAGGGTTCCGGGGTATTTCGCGCGATATTACCGAGCGCAGGCAGATGGAGGAGGTCCTGCGGGAGAGCGAGGAGAGATATCGGAGTATCCTCGAAAGCATCGGAGACGCCTATACCGAAGTAGACCTCGCGGGGAAAACGACCTTTCTCAATAAAGAAGCTTTTAAATTTTTGGGGTATCCCGAGGAAGAATTTGTCGGTATGACTTACAAGGACTTTACCACCCCTGAGAGTGCGAAAAAGCATTTTGAGATATACAATAGGGTCTATAGAACCGGTGAACCTGCACGATTAGTGGAATTTGAACTCATAGCAAAAGACGGAACATCAAAAATCGTTGAGTCCACGGTCGAACTGAGGCGCGACACATCAGGGAAGCCGATCGGATTCAGGTCCCTCACGCGCGATATAACACAAAGAAGGCAGATGGAGGAGGCCCTGCGTCAGAGCGAGGAGCGATACCGAACCATCCTTGAAACCATGCAGGAGGCCTATTATGAGATTGACCTAACCGGTCATTATACCTTTGTTAATAATGCGCTTTGTAGACATCTCGGCTATGCCAAAGAGGAATTGATCGGGATAAAAACCCGACAGTATCAAGATGAAACA
>CAZMFG010000061.1:0-5510 GCA_964565525.1 uncultured Thermodesulfobacteriota bacterium | reverse complement strand
CTATGCCAAAGAGGAATTGATCGGGATAAAAACCCGACAGTATCAAGATGAAACAGACGCTAAAAAATCGTATAAGGCCTTCAACGCAATCTACGAGACAGGGAAGCCGCTTCAAGCATTTGAGGCGGAATATATCAGAAAAGATGGGACTAAAGGCACATACGAGCTTTCGGCATCTCTGATACGGGATTCAGAAGGCAAACCGATCGGGTTCCGCGGGGTTTCGCGCGACGTCAGCGAGCGCAAACAAATGGAGGAGGCCCTGCGTCAGAGCGAGGAGAGGTACCGGACCATGATTGAAACCATGCAGGACGGATATTGGGAAACCGATCTGCCGGGTAATTTTACCTACGTTAATGACTCGGAGTGTAAAATAGCCGGAACCCCCAGGGAGCAATTGCTCGGCAAAAACAATCAGCAGTATACAGATGCAGCAACCGCTAAAAGATTGTATGAGATCTTCAAAGGAATATATACGACGGGGGAACCGGTTAAGAGCTGTGAGTTCGAATTTATCAAAATAGACGGCACGAGGGCATTTGCCGAATTTTCGGCATCCCTGAGGCGGGACGAAGAAGGCAAACCCATCGGCTTCCAGGGCGTCACGCGCGACGTCAGCGAGCGAAAACAAATGGAGGAGGCCCTGAAACTGAGGCTGAAACAGCTGGGAGCTCTCAGCCGTGCTTCGCAGGTCGTGGCCGCCACGCTCGCAATCGACGATGTCTTACAGGAGGTTGTATCCCTGGCCAATGAGGCGGTCTCCTCCGATTATACCGGTGTGGTGTTAATCGATGAATCTGGCAATCTGGTCCGCAGCGCCGACGACGTACCGGGCATACCATCCATAGAACACCGGATCAGGGAAAAAGGGTTTACCCATTGGATTAATCACTCCCATAAGGCGTTGATCATCGATGAGATCGGTGAGGATGGCGCCATCATATCTCCCGCCAACCTGGATGAAGGGGTGCCGCGCTTTGCCGATATAAACCTGGTGAAGGCCGGCGTCAAGTCGCTCGCCGGTTTGCCCCTGCTAGCCAAAGGTCGCTTGCTGGGCGTGCTCTACCTGCACGGGGTGCGCCCTAACGTCTTTAAAGGCCAGTTGGGTTTGCTGCTCACCTTCGCCAACCAGGCGGCCATCGCCATTGAGAACGCACGGCTGTTTGAAGAAGCTCAGCATGAACTGGCCGAGCGAAAGCGGGCGGAGGAGCACTTGCAGCGATATGCCGCCGAGTTGGAGCGCAGCAACGAGGAGGTCAAGAACTTCGCCTATATCGTCTCCCACGACCTGCGGGTCCCCCTGGTCAACCTCAAGGGGTATACCTCAGAGCTCCAGTCCGCCCTGGGGGTGATCGGCACCCAATTTGACGCAGCCCTGCCGCACCTGAATGATGAAGCACGATCGGACGTGGCCATGGCCCTGCACGAGGATGTGCCCGAGGCCCTGGAATTCATCACCAACTCGGTCTCCCGCATGGACGGCTTTATCAACGCCGTGTTGATCTTGTCCCGCCTGGGGCGGCGAGAGCTCAAGCCCGAGGCTCTCGATATGGAGGCCCTGGTCCAGATCAACCTGGAGAACCTCTCACACCAGATCCAGGAGCGCGGCATAACGGTGACGGTTGGCTCTCTGCCTGAGGTAGTGGCCGACCGCACCTCCATGGAGCAGATCGTGGGCAATATCCTCGGCAACGCCGTCAAATACCTCGACCCCGACCGACCTGGGGAGATCGAGATAAACGCCGAGCGCAACCATCAGGAGACGATCTTTCGCATCCGAGACACCGGCCGGGGGATCGCCAAAGATGATATGCACAAGGTCTTTGCCCCCTTCCGCCGGGCCGGCAAGCAGGATACCCCGGGCGAGGGGATGGGCTTGGCCTACGTCCAGACCCTGGTGCGCCGCCACGGAGGGCGCATCTGGTGTGAGTCAGAACCGGGGAAGGGTACGACCTTTATCTTTGCCATTGCAAATCCCTCTGGGAAAGGAGCGCAGGATGACTGATATCCCCAAAGTTACCATCCTCTTAGTGGAAGACGATCTCGGCCATGCCCGCCTGATTGAAAAGAACCTGCGGCGGGCGAACATAACAAACGATATTGTAAAGGCCACCGACGGCCAGCAGGCGGTCGATTACCTCTTCGGGAACGGCCGAGCTCAGTCGCTGTTGGTGCTGCTCGACCTCAACCTGCCGGTGCTCGACGGCTACCAGGTGCTCAAGCGCATGAAGGCGGATGAACGCACCAAACATATCCCGGTTATCATGCTGACCACCACCGACGATTCCCGAGAGGTGAGCAGGTGCTATGAGCTCGGCTGCAACGTGTACATCACCAAGCCGGTGGACTATGAGCAATTCTCCGACGCCATTCGTAAGCTCGGCCTATTCATGGCGGTATTTATGGTACCTGATGGAGGATAGATAACGCACTATGGTTCAATCTGGGTCTATACGCATTCTCTACATAGAGGACGATCCCGGTCTGGCCCGGCTGGTGCAGAAGAGGCTGGGGCGGGCGGGGTATAGCGTCGATATCGCCTCCGACGGTGAGCAGGGGATTGCCCGGTACCATGCCGACTCCTATGACGTGGTGTTCGTCGATCAGACGTTGCCGGTCTACGATGGGTTGGAGGTGATCCGTATCTTGGGTTCCAACGGTTCCTTGCCGCCGACGGTTATGATTACGGGTACGGGTGATGAGCGGGTGGCGGTGGAGGCCATGAAGTTGGGGGCGGGGGATTACATCGTCAAGGATGCGGAGGCGGGATATCTGGAGTTGTTGCCGTCGACGGTCGAGAGGGTGCTTGATCAACGTCGCGCCGTTATAGAGAAACAGCGGGCGGAGGAAGCGCTGCGGAAATCAGGAGATAAATTGGAGAAACTCCATGGCGTAGCACGACGTCTATCAGCCTGTACCAGCGAAGAGGAAGTATATTATCTGGCCGTCGATGCGGCCAAGCGAATCCTCACCTTTTCCTTCTGTAGCCTGGGGATGGTAGAAGGCAAACAGATTGTCACGAAGATCGCCGATCCCCAACCCTTTTTTGATGAACCCCACGCGAAATCCGTTGATGACGGCCTCATGGGCAAGACCCATAGAAACGGAAAGATGTATGTCCTTGGGGAGATGAGGAAGGCGCCAAAGGTCCACGCATCGCGGTCGGAATATCTTTCTCTTATCAGTGCCCCCATCGGCGATCTCGGTGTCTTTCAGGTGGCATCTATCGAGCCCGATGCCTTCAGCGAGGATGATACCCGCCTGCTCGAGCTGCTGCTCGGCCACACCGCCGCGGCGATCAAAAGAATCCGCCTGCAGCATGAGCTCAAGGAACAGGCCATCCATGATTCCCTGACCGGCCTCTTCAACCGTTATTACCTCAACCAAGTCCTCGACCGGGAGGTCAAGCGCTCAAAGCGCTACAACCACTGCATGGCCTTCTTGATGGTCGACGTCAATAGATTTAAAGAGATCAACGACCGATACGGCCACCAGGTGGGGGATGATATCCTTAAGGAGGTCGCATCGTCGCTGCGCGAGGCAGTGAGGGAGACGGATATCGTGGTTCGCTACGGCGGGGATGAGTTTTTGGTCGTCCTGCTTGAGACAGACGGAGAGTCGGATGTCGTTAAACAGCGTATCGCCGAAAACATTGCCCGCTGCAATAAAAAGGATGGGCAGCTGGCATTTCCAGTCACCCTCTCCATCGGCAGCGCCTACTGGAACCCAAAAGACCATAAGTCCGTGGATGAAATCCTGAACGAAGCGGACAGACGGATGTATGAGGATAAAAAGATGCACAACGGCCATGCCGAAGGAGGCAGTCATGCCTGATATCCAAGATGTCACTATCCTCTTGGTAGAAGACGACCCGGGCCACACGCGCCTGATCGAGAAGAACCTGCGCCGGGCCAACATCAAAAACGAGATCGCCTTTGCCACCAATGGGCAGGAGGCCCTCGACTATTTGTTCTGTGAGGGGGAATACGCCAGCAACAACCACGCATCGCACCTGCTGGTGCTGCTCGACCTCAACATGCCGGTGCTCGACGGCTACCAGGTACTCGAGCGCATGAAAGCGGATGAACGCACCAAACGCATCCCCGTGGTCATCCTCACCACCACCGATGATCCCCGAGAGGTGAGCAGGTGCTATGAGCTCGGCTGCAACGTGTACATCGCCAAACCGGTGGACTATGAGCAGTTCTGCGAGGCCATCCGCAAGCTCGGGCTCTTCCTGTTGGTGGCGACGATACCCGATGGGGCAGGAGGGTAAGGAGTAGAATATGGCGCAATCGAAACCCATGGCCCAAGGCGCCGGCATCACCGAGCGCAAGCAGACGGAGAAAGCTTTATCAAGAAAAAAGAATTTTTCCGACGCTGTAATGAACAGTTTGCCGGGCCTCTTGTTTGTCTTTGACGACAAGGGAAATACTATGCAATGGAATAGGAACGTAGAGAAGGTCACCGGATATTCTGCAAAAGAGATATCAAAAATGAATGTTCTTGATTTCGTTGCAAAAGAGGATCAAAAGACTGCTGCCGAGGCAATGCAGGAGGTCCTCACCAAAGGCCAGGCTTCATTAGAAATAAACGTACTGTCGAAACCCGGGAAGAAAACTCCCTTTCACATCAAAGGGCTACGCACAAAAATTGAAAATGCCATCTGCGTTGTTTGTACCGGGATTGACGTCACCGAGCGCAAGCAGACGGAGAAAGCCCTGCAGGACTCTGAAGGTAGATTTATGAAACTAGCAGAGCAATCACCAAACATGATTTTCATCAATCAGAAGGGTAGAGTAGTGTATGCCAACAGCATATGCCAAACATTTACAGGTTACACAAAGGAAGAGCTTCATTCCCCTGATTTCAACTTCTTCTCCTTGATCGCGCCAGAATCCAGCGAATTAGTAAAGGCAAACTTCAACAGGCATATGAAGGGTGAAAGTGTCACGCCATATGAGTTTACGCTTCTAAAAAAAGGCGGCAAAAAAGGCGAGGTAATACTGGCAACAGCACTAATGGAATATGAGGGAAGCGTCGCTATCCTTGGAGTACTAACTGACATCACCGAGCGCAAGCGGGCAGAGGAAGCGTTAGGAGAATCAGAAGAAAGATATAGAACTCTGTTCGAATCGGCGGCTCAGGGGATACTTATAGTCGATACCGAAACCATGAAATTCAAATACGCCAATCCAGCCGTTTGCACAATGTTGGGCTATAGTCAAGAAGAATTGATAAAAATGGGTGTGGGTGATATTCATCCTAAAACCTCATTAGAGGATGTACTTGCCGAATTTGCTGCCCAAGCAAGAGGAGAAAAGATATTGTCGACTCTTCCCTGTTTGAAAAAGGATGGCACCATAGTCTATGCAAATATCAACGCTGCCAAAGCCATCATCGATGGAAGAAAGTGTAACATTGGTTTCTTTACCGACGTCACCGAGCGCAAGCTGGCTGAGGAAAAGCTGCTCCAAAGCGAGAAGAGATACCGAACCATCATTGAAAGC
>CAZMFG010000060.1:7827-12889 GCA_964565525.1 uncultured Thermodesulfobacteriota bacterium | reverse complement strand
ACTTAAGAAAAAAGGGAGGTTGGAAGAACAATAAAGGCGCGGGCTCAGACCTTGATCTTGTATCTCCACTAAGGACGTTTTTCTTTTTCCCCTAGACGTAGAATCTTTGGTCCTCTAGCCTTGCCACGAAGGACTCGAACAGCGTACACAACGGCATAGGTACTTAAGAACAAAAACGGTGATCCCCAAAGGGTGGCCCAAAGACAGAAGAGGAGTCGTGAATAAAAGTCTCTCTCAACTGGTATGCCGAATATAGACAGCAGGTTGGACGCGGAATACATAGTAAGCATGAAAAAAACGAAACCGCCCCACATCAACAGAATAATTCCGCCTGTAGCAAACATAGTCCAAGCCCCCCATTTGGGAACTTTCCTGTCCCAAACAGTACCGCAGCGGTTGCAGGACCTGCAAAAGCCGAATTGAAACGCACTCGATGCCCAAAGTATCGTCACATCATCGGAGTAGCATACCGGACATATTTCTGGCCGCTTCGTTATTTCCTCCTTTGTCTAAGTACCCTAGGATCGAACCATTTTGCATAAATCAGCGAGTGCGGGATGCCACAAAGCGGCAGTGAGGGGGAACCCATTTGATAACATATCCACCACCCTCACCCCGACCCTCTCCCGCTGGCGGGAGAGGGGGATATTATCTGTAATTATTGTACCAGCAAAGACCATCGTATAAAAGGGCTATTCTCCTCTCCCCATCTCGGTCATCGCCCCCTTTTAAACCCCCTTGTTCCGCTCACCGTCGCCCCCGTCATGGCCCTAAAAAAGGGTTGACAAATATCAAAGGGTTGGTTAAGTTATGACTTTCGGTCATTATATGACCAGCGGTTAGTGACATGGGAGTCGAGGAGAGAAAAGAGCGGGAAAAGCAGGCCAGGCGTGAGGCCATCATGGCGAGCGCCCAGGAGCTCTTCTTCGCCAAGGGGTTCAATGCCACCACCATGGATGAGATCGCCCAGCGGGCGGAGTTGAGCAAGGGGGCCCTCTACCTCTATTTCGCCAGCAAGGAGGAGCTCTATGTCAGTGTGATGAGCGAGGGGCTCGCGATCCTCTTCGATCGGACAGAGGAGGCCTTCAAGCTGGACCTCCCCCCCGACCAGATGATCAGGAAATTCGGGGAGGTGCGCTATCGCTATTATCTCGATTATCGGGAGTACTATCGGATATTCTTTTTTCTGGAACATAAGGATGTGGCACAACAGCTCCCCCGCGAACTGATTCAGGACAGCCTGGAAAAGGGGATACGCAATTTTCAACGCTTCATAGAGGTCATCCAACAGGGGATCGATCAAGGGATTTTCGCCCCGGTAGACCCCCGGAAGGCGGCGGTGGCCTTCTTGGGCGCGACCAACGGCGTCCTCTTTCTCTTTGAGGAGGAGTTGAGCAAGGAGATTATCGGTACGGATGTGGAGCAGCTGATCTACTACACCATCGACCTTTTTATAGAGGCCCTGAAGAAACGATAGGGAGGATAAGCAATGAACATAAAAATGTATGTTTTAGTTATCACTTTTATTTTTGCATTGCTCTCGCCCGCCTTCGGAGAGGAAGCCGCAACGCCGCCGGCTGAAGGGGAGCAGGGGTCCGCTCCGGCGGTGACGAGCCCGGAGGGGCAAGGTTCTTCGCCAACTGCTGGCGAAGAGGATGCCTCTACTCCTGCTACGGATCAGCAAGAGGCTACTCCCGCAACTCCAAGTGCACAGGGTTCTTCTTCAGTTGGCGAGCAGAATGCCTCTCCTCCGGCGACGAGTCAGGAGGAGGCTTCTCCGCCAGCTACGAGCCCGCAGGAGGAGGCTTCTTCCCCGGCTGTTGGTGAGCAGGAAGCCCCTTCTCCTGATACAGGCCAGCAAGCTCCTAGTCCAGAGGCCGCACCCCCTGTTGTTGGTGCAGAGGGCCAGACCCCTGCTGCAACTGAGTCGCAAGGTACCTATGCTGCTCCGGGTGCCCGGCAAGAGCCTTCTTCTCCGGCCGGCGAGCCGGGTGCCGCCCCCCTTACGGTGCAGGAGAGCATCGAGATCGCCTTGCAGAAGAGCCCTACCCTCCAGGCGGCGCAGAGCGCGATCAAGGAGGCGAAATACCGGCGCATGGCCGCGGTCAGCGATTTTCTCCCCAAGGTGAGCACCCAGTACAGCTATACCAGGCTGGATAGGGAGCCTACCATGACCATCCCCCCCAGCCCGCCGTTTACGATAGGGACGAGGGACGTCTATGACTGGACGAGCACCGTCACCCAACCCGTCTTTACCGGCGGTGCCCTCATCAATAGCTTTTTATTGGCCCGGCTGGGGGTGAATGCGGCCAGGGTGGAGCTTGAGCGGACCCGGCTCGACTTGATCCTCCAGGTAAAAGAGTCTTACTATGCTGTGTTGACCGCCGAAAAGGGGGTTGAGGTGGCAGAGCAGACGGTGGCGCAACTGGAGTCCAACCTCGAAGTGGCCCAGGCCTTTTTCGATGTCGGCATGACCGCCAAGAATGACCTCCTCCAGGTAGAGGTCTCCATGGCCCAAGCGAGACAATTTCTGATCTCGGCCCAGAACGCCCTGGAGGTCACCCGGGCCGTCTTCAATACGCTGCTGCGCCGGGGTATCAATGAGCCCGTGATTCTGGTTGAGGCCCTGGAGTATATTCCCATGACCATCGACATGGATCGCTTTATCGAGGAGGCCTATCAAGAGAGACCGGAGCTCACGGCGGCCGAGCTGGGTGTCAAGTCGGCCAAGCGGGGGGTGGGTCTGGCCGCCAGCGGTCTTTTTCCCCAGGTGAGCGTGCTGTTCAACTACGAGCGCGAGGGTGATACCCCCCGGGTCAACGGATCCAGATTTCAATCCGATGCGGACAGCTGGTACGTGACAGCGGTGGCCCAGTGGAACGTCTGGGACTGGGGGAAGACGTGGTGGGGGGTTAGTGAGAATAAGGCCAAGGTATTCCAGGCGAAGTGCGCCCTGGAGGAGATCAAGGATGGGGTGAGGCTCGAGGTCCAGGAGGCGTCCCTCCGCGTAACGGAGGCACGCAAGAACATCGAGGTGGCCGAGACGGCGGTGAGCCAGGCCGAGGAAAACTTCCGCATCAATGAAGAGCGCTATAAGGGACAGGTGGCCACCTCCACCGATGTGCTGGATGCCCTGACCCTCCTGGTCCAGGCCAAGACCAACTATTATAGGGCGCTCAGCGATTACAACATCGCCAAGGCCCGCCTGCAAAGGGCCATTGGCGGACGATGAGGAGGAGATAGTTGCATAAGATACCCGTGCGTAGAGACGGTTTTGATGCCACCTTTGCTCGGCACGTATGCCGCTGTCAGGAGGTTGTATGAATATCACGGTAAAAATGAGATTTGCCCTCGCGATACTGTTCGGCTTGCTCCTCGTGCTCAGCGCCGTTGCCTATTATAAGTACGGCGCATCCAAGGGGCAGAAGGTTATGAAGCCCTCGACGGTGCGGGTGGAGGTGCTGGAGGTCAAGCGTGAGCGCATCCCCGACGCCCTGATCTTTGCGGGAGACCTGGAGCCAAGGCTGCGGGCCACCATTACCGCCAAGGTATCGGGACTCCTTGAAAAGATGTATGTCCAAGAAGGGGATTACGTGAAGGAGGGGGTGATCCTGGCCAAGATCGAGCGGGACGACTACCTTCTCGCCGTCCAGGCGGCTGAGGCCACCGCGGCCGAGGCGGCGGCGAATCTGGACCTGGCCAAGAAGGACCATGAACGCTTCTCCCAGCTCATCGATAAAGGGGTCATCGCCCAGCAACGATACGATCAGGTCAAGGCCGCCTATCAATTGGCCCGGGCCCGCTATCAATCGACCCAGGCGGCCCTGAAACACGCCCGCAACCAGTTGGCCGATACCCTCATCAAGGCTCCCTTTGCGGGCTTTGTCACCGCCCGGCTCAAGGAGGAGGGTGAACAGGTCCGCGGCGGCCTGCCCGGCACCGAGGCCGCCGTATTGCAGATGGAGGATATCTCCCTCGTCAAGGCGACCGGTTATCTGCCCGAGCGGGAGATCAATGAGTTACAGGTAGGGATGGATGCCGACGTCAAGGTGGACGCTATCCCTGATAAGAGTTTTACGGGGAAGATCATGGTGGTAAACCCTCGGATCGACCCGACCACCCGCACCTTTCTGGTCAAGGTGGAGATCCCCAACGAGGACGTTGTCCTCAAGGGGAATATGTTTGCGCGGGTCACCATCGTCAAGGGGTACGGGGAGGCCCTCACCATCCCCCGGGAGGCGGTGCTCAGGGAGGAAGGGGTCTGGCTCTACCACTGCTTTGTCGTGAAGGATGGAACGGCACAGCGGAGGATCATCAAACCCGTGTTCACCCCCTTTGAGTATGTGGAGATTGAGGAGGGATTGAAGGAGGGGGAACAGGTAGTGATTAAGGGGCAAAACGTCTTGCAGGGTGGCGAGGCCGTGGAGATCATAAGGGAGGGCAATGAGGCTTCCTGAGTTCGGCGTCAAACGATCGATAACCACCATCATGATCTTTTTGGGGGTCGTGCTGCTCGGTGCCGTTGCGCTGGTCAAACTCCCGGTGGATATGCTCCCCGAGATCGAGCCTCCGGCCATCAGCGCCGTCACCGTGTATCCGGGGGCGGCGGCGGCGGATGTCGAGGACAAGGTCACCCGCATCATAGAGAATCAGCTGAGCATCGTCGATAACCTCGATACCATCACCTCCATCTCTGCGGAAAACCAATCCATCGTCACCTGCCGATTCGATTGGGGTACCAATCTGGATGAGGCATCCAACAACATCAGGGAACGCCTGGAGTTTGCCAAGCGGGATCTGCCCGACGATGCGGAAGTGCCGATGATCTTTAAGTTCAACACGGCGATGATGCCGATTTTGTTTATCGGCTTCACCGCCGACGAGAGCTACCCCCGCCTCTATCAGTTTGTCGATAAATATATCGCCGATCGCCTCAAGAATGTCCCGGGGGTGGGGGCCGTGCAGATTCTGGGCGGATTGGAACGCCAGATCAAGGTACAGCTCGATCGGGAGAGGACCCAGGCCTACGGCCTGTCCCTCCAGGGCATTGCCGACCGGATCA
>CAZMFG010000060.1:0-7727 GCA_964565525.1 uncultured Thermodesulfobacteriota bacterium | reverse complement strand
CGGGAGAGGACCCAGGCCTACGGCCTGTCCCTCCAGGGCATTGCCGACCGGATCAAGGCCGAACACCTCGACCTGCCCGCGGGCAAGATCAAGATGGGGAAGACCGAGTATCTCATCAGGGTGCTCGGTGAGTTTAAAGAGCCCTATGAGCTGAACAACATCATCGTAGGAGAGAGAAACGGCTCGCTGGTCTATCTGCGAGATGTGGCTCAGGTGGAGGATGCCCCGAAGGAAAAGACCATGTACGTCCGGGTGAACGGCAAGAAATCCATCTTGGTCATGGTGCAGAAGCAGTCCGGGACCAATACCGTGAACGTGGCCCGCACGGTGAAGGAGAAGCTGGAGGAACTCAGGGCCCTGTTCCCCAAGGATGTCGATTACTTCATCAGCACGGATGCGTCGCACGACATCCTGGTATCCATCAAAAACCTCTCCACGACCCTTTGGTGGGCCCTCCTGGCGGTCACCGCCGTGGTCCTCTTCTTTCTGCGCCGCTGGATGAACAGCCTCATCATCGTCCTCACCATACCCTGCTCCCTTATCATCTCCTTTGTGTTTATGTACCTGTTTGGTCTTACGATCAATGTCATCTCGCTGTCCAGCCTGATCATCGCCATGGGGATGGTGGTTGATAACTCCATCGTGGTCCTCGACAACATCACCAGACACGTCGATGAAGGGGAACGGCCCCGAGAGGCCGCTATCTTCGCCTCATCGGAGGTGGGGCTGGCCATCACTGCCTCCTCCCTGACCACCGTGGCCATCTTCATCCCCCTCATCTTTATGAAGGGGCTTACCGGGATCATGTTCAAAGACATGGCCATCGTGATCACCGTCACCATTATGGCCTCTCTGGTCACGGCCCTCACCTTGACCCCGCTTCTATCTTCTCGGCTGCTGAGCAAACAGCGGGAGGAGCCAAAAAGCAGGGTCTGGCAAACCCTCATGCGAAAGTCGGAGCAGATCTTCTTAACGATGGAGGAATGGTACGGGAGCATCTTGGAGTGGGCCCTGCACCAGAGAAAGACCACCATTCTCATTGCGGCCCTCTTGTTTGTATGCAGTCTTGTCCTCCTGCGCCTTAATATTGTCGGATCGGAGTTTACACCCCAACAGGATTCCTCCTATATTAATGCCCAGATCGAATTTCCCGTGGGGACCAGGGTGGAGGAGACCGATAAGGCAATGCACACGATCGAGGGGATTTTCCGCCGGGAGGTGCCGGAGATGAGGGGATATTACGTCCGCAGCGGGGAGCGGGAGGGGAGCCTCGGACGGGCCTTCGGGAGCAAGATGGGGAGCCACATCGGCGCCGCAGGGATCAGGTTGGTGGATAAAAAGAGCCGCAAGAGATCCGCGCAGGAGATAGCTGCGGTGCTCCGCGCAAAGATCGCCGTGATCCCGGGCCTGCGCAAGCTCGGTGTAGGGACGCAGGAGTTCACGCAACGGATCCTGATGGGAGCGGGGAAACCGATCACGCTGGAGATCATGGGGCATGACCTGGAGCAACTCTCCGCCTTCGCCCTTACCGTACACGGGGTCTTGAAAGGCATACCAGGGGCGGCTGACGTCACTATCGATTATGATCCCGAAAAACCGGAGGTCCATATCAGCATCGATCGTGAGCGGGCCGCGAGCTTGGGACTGAGCGTGTACCACATAGCCCAGACCCTGCGGACCAACTTCTACGGGTATGAGGCCGCCAAATTCCGCGAGGCGGGGAGCGAATACGACATCTTCCTGCGCCTGAAGGAGCCCCAGCGAGAGCTGATTTGGGATATCGAGAATACCCCCATCATCCTGCCCAACGGCAGGCACATCGCGCTGAACAACATCGCCCGCCTAGAGGTGAGTTATGGGCCGGTGGAGATCTACCGCAAGAACCAGATGAGGGTCATCAGGGTGGAGGCCAATGTGGAAAAGGGGCACAAGCTCGGGGCGGTATCGAAGGAGCTCGATCAGGCCTTAGCGAAGCTCCCCACCCCCCCGGGGGTGATGACTGCCTGGGGGGGTGAGGTGGAGGAGCAGCGCAAATCGTTTCGTGACCTCTTCCTCCTCTTCGGCCTCGGGGTTATCCTGGTCTATATGGTGATGGCCTCACAGTTCGAATCCCTCCGCTACCCTTTTATCATCATGTTCTCCATCCCCTTCCTCTTCATCGGGGTCATCCTCTTTTTGCTGATCGGAAACGCTTCCTTCAGCCTCATTTCTCTCATCGGACTGATCATGCTGGTGGGGATCGTGGTGAACAACGGGATCGTATTGGTGGATTATATCAATATCTTACGGGCCCGGGGGGTGGGATTGCTTGAGGCCATCAAGACCGGCGGGCGCCGCCGGCTCCGGCCTGTCTTGATGACCGCCCTGACCACCATGGGAGGGGTCTTCCCCATGATCATCAGCCGCGGGGAGGGGTCCGAGTCGTGGAGGCCGCTCGGATTGACTGTGTTTGGAGGGTTGCTGACCTCCACCCTCATCACCCTCGTCTTTGTTCCTACCCTTTACTATATTTTGGAGCGCAGGAGGGAGGCGAAGGTGCAATGATGGATATGGTCATGATCGTCTACAATCAGGCCATCGACGAGGAAGTAGCGGAGCTGTTGAAAAAAGTGGGGATCGACCGCTACACCAAGTGGCAGCGGGTGTTGGGGAAGGGGGAGGACAGCAATCCTCGTCTCGACACAACGGTGTGGCCCGGGGCGAATATGGTGCTGGGCCTCGTCATCAAGGAGAAGAGGAAGCTTCAGCGGCTGATCAAGGGGCTCAAGGAGCTCGATGCCGAGGTAGGTGACAAGGGGTTTTTCGCCTTTCGGTGGCCGGTGGAGCGGATTGTCTGAATATGCGGTGTCTTGGCAGTCCGTATATCCCTCCTTCCCTTGAAATCAATTACCTGGAAAATAGATTTCAAATCCCCCCATCCCCCCTTTGCTAAAGGGGGGATGGGGGGATTTTCCTCGCCTTGGTGGGATTCGCGGGTGACGCTCCTTCATGCCGCTGGAGGTAACCCTTTGGTCAGAGGTGGCTCCTTATCCAATGGATTGCCCTCTGATACCTCTCAGCAGACCAACCTGGAAGATAACTTAATAGCGATATCTATACCTTACCTTGATGAACATCACAAAAGGGCCGAAGAGATCCCAAAGATCAAAAAGCCGTGATATGCTGCACGAGCGGCAGCTGGCCTGCTTTAGCCACCCTTTATTTAAGGGTGCTGGGTTTCAAGACCACAATGGCCCTGACCATGTAATCCAGGCGTGTGAATAGGGGGGCTACCCGGTTGGACAACGCGAAAAAAAGCGAGATGGCTTACGAAGGATTTTTCTCTTTCCTCCTCACATAGAAGAACAGGATAATCCCGCTGATGATCATCAGAGCGGAGAGCAGCTGTCCCATGGTCAGGGGACCGAGGATAAATCCGAGCTGTTGGTCCGGCTCCCTGAAGAACTCCACAAAAAACCGGAAGATCCCATACGCAAAAAGAAATACGGCCAATAGCCCGCCGCTGGGGAGTTTTTTGTCCTTCAGAAACCAGAGGATGATAAAGAGAACGCCTCCTTCCAGCGCGCTTTCATAGAGTTGGGAGGGGTGGCGGGGAAGAGGTCCTCCTTTTGGAAAGATCATCCCCCAGGGGACGCTGGTGACGCGGCCATAGAGCTCGCCGTTGATGAAATTGCCGATTCTCCCTAACCCCAAGCCGATGGGGGCGGTGACGATGAAGAGGTCAGCAATCTTCCAGAAAGACTTTTTATGTCTCCAGGAAAAAACAATGCCGACGATGAGCACACCCAACAACCCTCCGTGAAACGACATACCGCCATGCCAGATAGCAAAGATCTCTAGGGGAGCTTTGAGATACAGCGGCAGGTTGTAGAACAGGATATAACCCAATCGTCCTCCGATGATTAATCCTATGATGATATAAACATAGAGATTTTCCACTTCCTGCCTTGAAATCCCAAATGACTTTTTCCGCATCTGGTAGCGGACGAGGAGATAGGAGGCGATGAATCCGAAGACATACATCAATCCGTACCATCCTACGTGAAAGGGGCCGAGTTTAATCAGGACCGGATCAATATGGACGGTCATCTTTTTCTCCTGTTGTATTCATCTATTTTTAGTGCATTGAAGGCATAGCAGAATGCTCACGGCGATCGTAGGGTGATAATCGTCCTGGTTTTTTCTTCCCTGATATCAGTTTCGAGGGGCAGGAAGTGATTGATGACCCAGAGGTTGGTCCTCAGGTGCTCGGTGATCCGGGTGACGGATATCCTCGATTCCCCCCCTGCGGCGGCGAGGAAGGGGAGGATCTGATCCCCCATCCACTCGTCGAGGGCGGCGGCCCCTGACTCCACCTGCCTGAGGAGGGCAACTGCCCCCTCTTCCCCCACCTCCTCTGCCCGCTTGCCTCGGGCACCCAGGGCGTTGGCGCCG
Source organism: uncultured Thermodesulfobacteriota bacterium (assembly GCA_964565525.1). Classification (GTDB taxonomy): domain Bacteria; phylum Desulfobacterota; class B13-G15; order B13-G15; family RBG-16-54-18; genus JAFGNJ01. The sequence continues at coordinate 3,293 of CAZMFG010000060.1, read as the reverse complement.
AGGCAGGTATGTTCCGCCAGGGCCCAGAGATCGATGCCCGAGCCGGGGGATGCTGTCGGTCCGTATTCGACCTCGATCTCAACGGGAAGGCCTGCTTTCTTCAGGATTGCCATCGCGCCCTCTCGCTGGCGCTCGGCAACCCCCCGTTGCCGCAAGGCGTCCGAGGCATGGGCCCTCCCCCGAATCAGGTGGATCGTCCCCGGCTCCAGGAGTTCGAGGGGCGTAAGCGCACCCCCGGTGAACTCAACCGAGACCTCGCCGCCCCCCCGAGGGTAATAACCCCGCTTGATCGTTGTCACCTCACCCTTGTAACCCATCCGCGCCACGGCCGGGAGGGTCACGTGCGTTACATAACCAACGGTCGGCGCCCAGGGGACGTCGGTCCCCCCGGTGATCCTGAGCCGGCAGGGGGCGGATGCCGTGCATGCCGGCAGCATCACGCTCTGCAAGATCAACCCAATGGCCCCGGCCGTGCCCACATCAATACGCAGGATTCCTCCCGCAATCCGGCCGGGTTTGAAGGTTACCTCCTCAGATCCCACGTGAATACCCGCGACCTCGGCATGACACAGCGCGGCCACGGCCTGCACGCCGGCCAGGTGTTGGGGGCGCAGCCCCGGTTTTGGCCTCCCCTTTCTGATATGCCGGATCCTGCACGGGGTCCCCAGGTAGGCGGCCAGGGCCACGGCGGTGCGCAGGATTTGGCCGCCGCCCTCGCCGTATGAGCCGTCGACCTCGATCACTCGTAGATCCAATCCTGGCCCCGGTGCCTGAGCATCTCCACGAAGCTCTCCAACCGCAAGCGGGTGCGGGCGTCGAGGGGGGCAGGTCTATCCCCCTCGATGGTCAGGATGGGGATTTTGATCTCCTGGCGCAGGATGATGTCCTGGACCTGGCGGAAACAAAAGGACTGGACATAGTGGATGAGCCCGTCGATGCGTCGTGCGCGTATTTCCCTTGTGATGTCTTCCAGACGGGTGAAGATGGAGTAGGGGTAGGTGTAGAGGAGGTACTGCTCTACGATATCCGTAGTCTCGAAGGGCATGCTGAATTGACGCTGTATCTCGTTGAAGACCACCCTGGCCCCCAATTCCTCCACACGCTCGTAGAGATCGGTGAAGATGGGGGGGACGCCGAGATATCCCAGGCGGACGCCGTCGGGCATGGGCTGCCGTTTCTTGGTATCGGTGAGAAAGCGGTCTACTTCCCCCTCAAAGACCTCCCAGTCGCCATTCATGTCGCTGGTGCTCACCAAAAAGAGGTGGTTTTCCGATCCGGTGACCACCCCCTCCTGCCAGGTGAGGCGGTCTATCTCATGGACCTTACGCCTGACCCGATCGAGGATCTCTTTGGTCTCCCGCACCTGGGCCTCGGTGACTGTGAAGTGCTCCATCATCCGTTCAATCTGCAGGGCGAGCAGGTGGCGGTCGCCGTCGTAGGGGTAGGCAAAGGGGAAGATCCGCACCCCTGCCGTCTGGAGGACCTCCATGAGGGCGTGGGTGTTGCTGCAGTCCCCCTGGGTGACTGCTACCACCTCCCGGATCCCCTCTGCCAGAGTGGCACCGTAGATCCCCTTGATCCACCCGCAGATATTCCGGGGAAAGCCCAGGGCCTCGGCCTTGGCCAGGAAAGCCTCTCGCTGGGGGCTGGTGATGAAGCAGTTATTCAGGTCGCAGGGGGTCTTGCCGGCGGCGAAGATGACCTCCATGGGGATGGTGGTGGTGAGGCCTATCCGCTGCTTCTCCCCTTGTTTCATGCCGCCGCAAGCCCCTTGTCTCTGCGCCACAGGAGCATATCGACGAAGGCCTCGAGTAAGGTCTGGGTCCTGGACTCCACGTCCTGTTCGTCCAGGGTCAGGGTCAGGACGGGGATGCGGTAATCTTTGCTCACCTGCTTGAGGACGGCGGCGGCGGTGGTCTCGGGCATACAGGCGAAGGGCATGAGGTGGACCACCCCGTCATAGCCTTCTTTGGCCCGGACAATGGTCTCGCCGACGGAGCAATTGCATTCCGCCCCCACGTCATATCCTAGGTATTCCTCGGCTGCCTCATAGAAGCGCAGGCGCTCTCGTCGCTGCTCCCTCCCTATCCCGAGGCTGCGGTTGATGTGGGTGCTGAACCAGGAACTTCTGGTAACCGCCACCCCCAGCTCCCCCAGGCGCTGTTCCACCCCGCCGTTGATCTCCGGGTCCATGACCGTATAGAGCTCGCCCACTATGGCCACCCGGGGAGGGCGGCGTTCAGGGTCCTGCTCGGTTTCTCGAATAATCCGCTCCCCTTCTCGCACCGCCTCTGTGATCTCACCCCCTCCCTTGGCTTTGTCGAGGAGCTGCAGGGCATGGTGCAGGTTTCGCTGAGTGTTTCCCATGATCGCCTCCCGGGCCCGCACCTGTAAGGCTATCTGCTCGAGGTGTTCGGTGGCCAGCATCTTGCGCCACCCGATATAGAGGGCATAAGGAAATGTCAGGTAGTTTTTGGGGGTGAGCTCCCTGCGCAGGGGTTTGGTCTCCTCATGGTTTTTCATCAACGCCGCCCACGTCAGGCGCGAGGGAATGGTGAGCCACCGATAGTGCAGTCCCAGGTCCTTCAAGATGACCTGGTGGACCAGGTCATAGAGTCCGAGCCGGCAAGGCGGGCCGCTGCCCACCATGACGATGGTATCGGCGCCCCGCTGCAGGGCCTCGATGAAGTTGCCCAGGATTACCTTGAAGGGGAGACAGATGCACTCATTGGAGTTCTTTACCCCCAGGGCGAGGGTCTTGCGACTGGTGAGGGGGGGTACGAGATAGGGAATCCCCGCGGTTTCGGCAATGGCCTTGCAGAAGATGTGCATGGTGCCGAGGCGGGGAAAGGTGACCTTCATTCATTTTATCCCGCTGCGGCCTTCCCCCTTTTGCCCTTGTTGAGCTGGTATTCTTCCCAGGCGGCGTCGGCCAGGGGCTTGAAGCGGCGGGAATAATCGTCTATTCGGTCCGCCAACTCGGTAAAGAGCACCTCGGCTTCGGGATGGGTAAAGCGGCAGGCGTGGTTGAGGGCTATATCTCTCCCCTGCGCCGGCTCATCGATGAGCATACAAGGGCGGAAGTGGTTGTCGGTCCAGGGCTGGCGGGAACGGATCTCCCGAAAGAGGGGGGAGTTGAGCGTTTCCAAGAGGGATTTTTCCTTGATGTTGTCCGAGGCGAAGTGACAGAAGACGCACGGCTCGACATCGCCGCTGGCGGTGATGTGCAGGTACTTCCTCCCTCCGGCGATACAGCCGTTGGTCAGGTGTCCGTCGTTCCAGAAGTCCACAAA
>CAZMFG010000059.1:0-12994 GCA_964565525.1 uncultured Thermodesulfobacteriota bacterium | reverse complement strand
ACCTTGCGTATCCTCACCACTCGCTGTACCCCATTTTGCACCCTGATCATGATCTCTTCGCTCCCACCTTCACCCTGTGCTGCGATGACGATTCTTCCTTCAACTATCTCGATCACCCTGCCCAGCCCCGGGGGGGAATCCCCCACCCTGATGACTGTTAAAGCCCCTTCAGGGGTCTTAACAACGGCACTCTGGTCGCCGGGGGAGATCTTGACCACTTGGATATCCTCAGGAATAAGGGAGACGCGATCTTCATGCCCGCCGATAACGAGGAGTAGCACGACGCCCACACAGACGCCAAGAAATACGGCCAAGGTGATCAGAAAGAGGACGGTTTTTCGGTGTTCATCGCCGACAAAGGGAAATACCCTCCTCAATGTCCCAATTATCCCTCTTTGCTCGGTGTCTTGTGATAAAGGAGGCTGCTTCTCATGAGCAGGCGGCTTTTTCATGGTGTCCTTATTTAATCAAGTTTTAGATTAAGCGAACTGTATCTCCCCGCCAAAAAATACAAAAGCCTCCACAGGTGCTCATAGACACCCTGAAGGCTAAAATTTAAAAACAATATACCTTCTGTTGAATCCCCACTCCTACCCCATATTTGTTCCAGAAGGTTATTGGTGCTGGTGCCACCACCTCATCCCCTGAGGTTGGTACCCCCCTTTTTAATAATTCCAAGACCTATTTGTCAAGCTTTTTTTGTGAAACTACCAGAAATTTAACAAGAATTTTCATGAATAAAAAATAGGATAAGATGGGAGGTTTTTTGTGAGGGATGGGGGTTTCAGCGCACCAGCTGGTTCATCTCGAAGATGGGCAGGAGGATGGAGATGACGATGAATCCCACTATGAGCCCCATGACCAGGATGATGACGGGCTCCAAGATGGAGGTGAGGGCGGTCACCTTGGTCTCCACCTCGGCCTCGTAGGCATCCGCTACCTTGGCGAGCATATCCTCCAGGTTGCCGCTCGCCTCACCGGTGGCGATCATGTGGGTGACGATGGCTGGAAAGTGCCCCCCCCGCTTGAGGGCGGAAGCAATAGCGCCCCCCTTCCGCACCTCCAGCCGCGTCTCCTCGATGTCTTGGGCCAAAAGCCGGTTGTTCACCACCGTCTTGACGATGTCCAGGGAATTGAGGATGGGGAGTCCCCCCTGTAAGAGCGTTGCCAAGGTCCGGGCGAACCTGGCCACCGCCCCCCGCAAGACGACCCCTCCGAACAGGGGCAGGCCCAGCTTGATCCTGTCCCAGCGCAAAGCCCCTTTGGACGTCTGAAGGTATCTTCTGATCCCCAGCGCCGCGAGGATAAGGGCACCGAGGATCCCCCACCAGAACCCCCTGAAGAAGGCACTGACCCCCAAGAGGATCCTCGTGGGGAGGGGGAGGGTCTGCCCCATCTCGGCAAATACCTGGCTCACCGTGGGTATGACAAAGGTGAGCATGAAGGCCAAGACCCCGGCCCCGATAATGGCCATGAAGATGGGATAGGTCAGGGCCGCGCGGATGCGGTTCCTGAGCAGGATCTGGTTCTCGGTAAAGTCGGCCAGGCGCAGCAGGACCCCCTCCAGGGCGCCGCTCTCCTCCCCGGCCCGAACCATGTTGACGTAGAGATCGGAAAAGACCTTGCGGTGCTCTTCAAGGGCATCGGCAAAGGACCTCCCCTCCTTGATCTCCTCCCTGACACGGGCGATGACCTTGGTAAGGGCGTGGTTGTCGGTCTGCTCGATGATGGCGTCCAGGGTGGAGACCAGGGGAGTACCGGCCTCCAGAAGGGTGGCCAGCTGGCGGGTGATGATGGAGACATCCTGGGGGCGCACACGCTGGAAGAGCTTGGCGAGGGGATCCGCGGTCACCTGGGGCCTGGAGACCTCTTCCCTGATGTCGACGGGGAAGATCTGCATGGCCCGCAGCTTGGTGCGCGCTATCCGGGGGGTGGGGGCGTCGATGATCCCCCTGGTCTTTTTCCCTGCAGCACTCAGACCACGGTATTCGTAGACAGGCATTCTACTGCTGGGTGACCCGCAAGATCTCTTCGATGGTCGTGATCCCTTCCAGGACCTTGCGGATACCGTCGTCGCGCAGGGTAGTCATCCCCCGGGCAACCCCCTCTTGCTTGATAGTGGTCGAATCAGAGGTCTTGAGCATGAGACTGCGGATGGCGTCGTCCACCAGGAGGATCTCATAGATGCCGGTGCGTCCCCGATAGCCGGTATTGAGGCATTGAGGACACCCTGTCCCCCGATAGAAGGTGTGCTTGTCCGTGCGGGAAGGGGCGAGCCCCAGCTCCTTTAGGAGGGTACGCTCCGGCTTATAGGGCTCCTTACAGGAGGGGCAGATCACCCGCACCAACCGCTGGGCCATAATGGCCACCACCGACGAGGCCACCAAAAAGGGCTCGATCCCCATATCGATGAGGCGGGTGACGGCGCCGGGGGCGTCGTTGGTGTGCAGGGTGCTGAAGACCAGGTGGCCGGTGAGGGCGGCGTGGATGGAGATCTCGGCCGTCTCCAGGTCCCTGACCTCCCCTACCAGGATCACATCGGGGTCCTGACGCACGATGGAACGCAACCCGTTGGCGAAGGTGAGGCCGATCTTGGGATTGACGTGGATCTGGCCGATCCCGGGGAGCTGGTACTCCACCGGGTCCTCGATGGTGATGATGTTCTTGTCCGGGGAGTTGATCTTGTCCAGGGAGGCGTAGAGGGTGGTGGTCTTGCCGCTGCCCGTCGGGCCGGTGACCAGGATAATCCCGTTGGCGCCCCGGATGAGGCGGTTCACGATCGTGAGCTTGTCGTGTGAGAGCCCGATCTCCTCCAGACTGAAGAAGATGCTGCGCTTGTCCAGGAGCCGCAGGACGATCCGCTCGCCGAAGGTGGTGGGGATGACCGAGACGCGGATATCCACGTCCTTGTCCGCGATCTTGATCATGATCCTGCCGTCTTGGGGGAGGCGCTTTTCGGCGATATCCAGCTTGGCCATGATCTTGACCCGGGAGGTAATGGCGGAATGGAACCTGCGGGGGAGCGTGTGCATGTTGTAGAGGACCCCGTCGATGCGATACCTGACATTGACCTCTTTCTGGTAGGGCTCTATGTGGATGTCGCTGGCCCGCGCCCTGATGGCCTGGGAGAAAAAGAGGTTGACCAGCTTGATCACCGGGGCCTCGCTGGCGTCGTCCAAGAGGTCCTCCACGTCTTCCAGCTCGTGCAGGAGCCTGTCCTCATCAGTATGTTCTTCACCGGCCAGGCCTTGGACCACCTGCTGGGGGTTGTCGGCCTCCTGGTCGTAGAGGAGGTTGATGACCCGCAGGATCTCCTGTTCCGGAGCGGCCACCAGGCGGACCTTCTGTTTGAGCATAAAACGCAGCTCATCCAGGGTCTGCAGGTCGAGGGGGTGGGCGGTGGCCACCACGATGGTGTCCCCCGTGTGCCGGATGGGGACGAATTTATACCGTTTGGCCACGCCGATGGGTATCTTGGAGACGAGGGCGGATTCCACCCCGTCCGGCTTCAAGTGCTCCTCAAAGGGTATGCCCAGGCGGGCGCTGACCTCCCGCAGGTCCGGTGTGTCGACCTGAGTGATTTCTTCTATACTCTGATCTTGCTGTTCAGCCATGGCTACTCGTAAAAAAGGGGTCGAGGGGGCGAGGGGTCAAGTGGCCAAGTGAAAGGCCAACGACGCATCTGACTAAGAACTCTAAGAGACATGTCTTAATCCACTAGAACCCTAGGCCCCTGGAACCCTAGAACCCTTTCTTTTTTTTAATCTCCTCCCTCAAACAGGGGAAAGACCTTCTTTTTCTCTTTGCGGTGCTCTTTAATACTTTGCTCCCGTCCCTCCTGCTCCTCCTCGGTGATCTTTTTGAGATCAGCGGCAGAGGTGACCACGCGCGGGGTGATAAAAATGAGGAGGTTGGTCTTGATCTTGCTTTGGGTCCTGGACTTAAAGAGCCACCCCAGCAAGGGGATATCCCCCAAAATAGGGACCTTGGAGATGCCCCCGATTACATCATCCCTGATCAGGCCGGCGAGGACCACGGTCGAGCCGTCCTCCACCACGACGGAGGTGGTGGCCTGCCGCTTGGTGGTGATCACCGCCCCCTCCAAACCCTCTGCATTCTCTACAAAGCTCTTGATCTCGGCAAAGATCTCGAGGCGCAACAGCTTCCCCTTGCTGATGTGGGGGGTGAGCTTCAGGGTGATCCCCACGTCTTTGTAGTCCCACGTCTGCAGCGTCGACCCCCCCTCGGACAACTGGGAGGACTTGAGGAAGGGCCGTTCTTCACCCACGATGATTTCCGCCTCCTCATTGTCGGTGGTCAACAGACGCGGGGCGGAGAGGATATTCACGTCGGTGTCGCCGCTATAGAACTGCACGAGGGCCTTGATATCGGGCACGTCGCCGCTCCCTATATACCCCTTGGTCACCGCCATGAGCAAGCCGGAGAGGGCCCCCTCTTGTAAGGCATCGATCATACCGAAATCAGTCCCCCCATATTGTCGGTATTCCCCTTTCCTCGCATCTGCGGTCACATTCCACTCGACCCCCAAGTTCTTCACCTTGTCGAGGGTCACCTCGGCGATGAGGGCCTCCACATAGACCTGCGCCCTGACAATGTCCAGCTTTTTGATCACCTCCTCGAGGACGGCGAAGTCTTGCGGTGAGGCGGTGATGATGAGGGAATTGGTGGTCTTCTCGGCGAGGACGGAGATCTTCTCCCCCAAGACCGGAAGCTTCGTTGCGGCGGGACCCGCCCCGGCCTGGGCCCCCTCCCCCACCTCCCTGGCCATGCCGCTGAGGATCGCGGCCAAATCCTCGGCCACGGCATGCTGGAGATAATAGACATGGATGTTCCCTCTGCCTCGGGGGACTTCCGTATCCAATTTCGCAATGACCCCCCTGAGCATCCGGATGGTCTGGGCGCTCGCCAACACGATGAGGGAATTGGTCCTTTCATCCGGGATGAGCTTGAGCTCCTCCGGGGTGCTGATCTCCACCTCTTCCACCTTGGGTCTGGGTGCCCCCCGGACCGTCTTGGTCTCAAAGAGGGTCTTGAGCTCCCGGGCCACCGCCTCGGCCGAGGCGTACTGCAAGGGTATCACCGCCAGCTCTAGGGCGTACCCGGGGATATCGACCTCCTTGAGTATCGTCAGCAAGCGGTTGATATTGGAAACGACGTCGGTCACGATGAGGGTGTTGGTGGGTTGATAGGTTACCAGGAGGCTGTTCTTGGAGACCAAGGGGGTAAAGAGATTCTTTATGTCGTTGACCGGAGCGTGTTGTACGGGGATGACCTGGGTGATCATGGTATCGGCCGTGGGGAGGCCCTTGGTCCCCACCACGGTGTCGATGCTCTTGCCCCTGGCCTCGGTGGCGGGGACCACCTTGATCACCTTTCCCGCCGGCACGGTCGCGTACCCATGGACCTCCAAGATGGACTCGAAGACCTTGTAGGCCTCCGCAACCGAGATCTTGGTGGGGGAGATGACCGTCACCTTTCCCCGCACCCGTTCATCGACGACGAAGTTCTTGCCGGTAAGCTCCCCGATAAACTTGACCAGGGTGGAGATCTCGACATTGCGAAAGTCCATGGTCACCTGTCTCCCCTCTTCCTCCAGGGCCTTTTCGGCAAGCTTGGCCGCGTGGGCGCCGCTTACTACCAGGAAGAGCACGAGCAAGGAGATGAGCGAAACCTGTAGTCCTCTCACCATCATCTATTGATAACCTTTTGCGTAGCCGGTTGAATATCCACCGGGGTGACTGTGGCAGGCCCCTCTGGTTGCGGGTGGCCGTGGGGAGCCGCCTGCTGCGGCTGTTCTCGTGTCTGAACGTCCTTTTCCCCTTGAACCCCTTCTTTCTTTTGGGCCTCCGCCTTTGGGGGGGGCGGGATCCCCATCAGCTCCTGAAAGACCACATCGGACCTGAGCCCCGCAAAATCCTCATCGGTAGCGGCCCACAGCTTCACCCGCGCATCACGGTTCAGGGCTCGTTTGAGGTAGATGAGGGCCTCCACATCCATCCCCTTGCGACTGTAGAGGCAGGCGAGGTTATAATAGGGGAGGACAAAGGCGGGGTTTATCCGTACGGCCTCCTTGAATTCTCCCTCGGCCTTTTCATATTCCTCCTGCTTGAGATAGACAAAACCGAGGTTGTTGCGGGCCTGGGCGGAGGAGGGATTCTCCTTGGTGACCCGCTGAAAAAGCTCCTCGGCCTTCTCGTATGCCCCCTTCTGGGCGTAGAGGGTCCCGATCTCCAGATACTCGTCCAATGCCGATTCTTCTTGCTTGGCAGGAAAAGCGGGAGCAGAGGTGGCGACGGCGGGTCCCTGAACCCCACCGGGAACACCCGGGCCTGCCGGAATGGAAACCTGCGGTCGTATATTCGGAGAGGTCGATGGTGACGACGTCGCGGGAGGGAACTCAGGGGCAAGAGTCTGAGGCCGTTCCATCCGCGCCGCAGCCCTCTGCCCCTGCCCGGAACCAGGTGCGGTCTGAGGAGGGGCCACCGTCGTGCGGCTTTCGGCCTGCTTGAAAACCGAATTGGGGGGGCGTTGTGCCCGGGACTTCTTTTTGTGGGGAGTCAGAGGGGAGGCGATAAGCCCCTTTACCGGGGCCCACCAGGCGGGTTTGACGGCGAAGACCACCCATGAGGCCACCACCACGATGCTCGCCCCGACCATACAGCCCAAGAGGGCCTTCTTCCACCAGGGCTGCGGCCTTCGGCCCTCCTGCCGTTTCTCAGAGGCCCCTGTGGAATCCTTTGATCCCTGAACAACCTTGTTTTTTATCTGCTTGAAAACTTTCACCCTTCCCTCCGCATCTCAAGACCCCCCTTGTGTGGCAGAAGGGGGTTTCTGTATCTGTATAGGTACCGGGGTGCGCACGGGCCGCCGTATGATCTGCCTCGGTCTCTGCACGGGGCTGGCGGGCCTGGGCGATGACCGCTCCTCTTCCTCCACCACCTCCACGACTTCTTCCACCCCGTCCTTGTCCACAATCACCTTATTGCGCATGATCTTGACGATCTTGTAGCCCTGCACGACGTCGTTTTCGTGAAAGAGCTCTTCCTTCTTGCTGGCGGGGTCCTCAACGATGGCACAGGATGACCCTGAGTTCACCACCACCGTCCCCCTGAGCTTGAACGTAACGGCGGCGCGAGGCTTATTGTGATCCGATTCCGTTCTCTCCTCCGCCCCCGAAACGACGGAGGTGAAGAGGTCGCGCTGCGCGATGACGGTATAGTGCTCGAGCTGAGGTCGTGTTGCAGGCGTATCAGGTGCAACTTCCTTGCCTTGGGGGAGAGAGGGGGGGGTATAGGTGAAGGCACTATACATGGTATACGCCGTGCTCACACCCACCAGGATGATACCCCCGACGAGCGGGGCCATCACCGCCCACGGGTATTTTTTTAGTATGAGTTTTAGAACCCTCATTAAACCCTCGTGAGGGCGTGCCCTCACCCCGCAGAAAAATTCCCCTTACGTCTAAGGGGCGCTCAGATCCCCCTGTGCCGTGAACAATGATCCTGATTAAAGATTATTATTTGTATAAAACCTACCAAAAAATGATTCGTTAGTCAATAGCCGTTGAGTCGAGAAACGAGATACCTACACCGTGCCGTTATAGGCACTATCTCCCGCCTGAGAGCGTGAAAGTCAGGATCTCCAGGGTCACATCGAGGCGCCCTGCAGCGCGGGCCGTGGGTTTGATCTTGATCTGCTTAATGTGAAAGGGCACCTGAGCGTTCTCGATCTCGTAGAGATAGGCGACCACCTCCTGCAAGCCCGCCCCTTTCAGCCTCAGCTGCACCGGGGTGACGACATAGCGGGGGGTGGCAACGGGTGTAAGGGGCTTCATCTGTTCGATCTGCTCCCTCAACCCCGCTTTCCGGGCCACCTGTTCCAATTGGGTAAGGGGGGAGGTCTTCCCCGCTTCCGAGGAGAGGCGCGCGACGATCTCGTCCTCCGACGTCTTGAGCCGCTGGTAGTGCTCCCTCAGAATGAGGAGCTCCCTGAATTCACCCTCCTTTTGGGTGACGAGGCGATCCAGGAGCCCGGAGCGCTCCTGCGCCGGGGAGATTATGAAAAAGTAAAACAACAGCAACACGATGAACAGCCCCGCCCCTCCCACCAGGAGCTTCTCTCGCTGAGAGAGGTTTTGTATCTTCTCCCGTATATCCATCATGGTGCCTTCACGGTAAAGACCATCTGAAATATCACCCCTTGTTCCCCTCGGTGGGCGAGCCCTACATTGCCGATCGTCACCTCATGAAAGAGCGTGGAGGAGCTGAAGGCTTCCTTGACCTCATCCACCACGGCAAACGAAGGGGCCATGCCCCGCAGGGTGCCCCGCTCCTCATCGATTGCCAATTCCGCGATCTTCGTCCCCTGGGGGAGCAACTGGGCGATCTCACGGAGGATCGTCAAGGGGGTGCCGCCATTGCCGGTCGTGAACTTCACCCCCCGCTCACCCATGCCCTTGACCAATGCCTGCGCCTGTTGGAGCTCGTTGCCCGCCCCCCTTGCCTCCGGGAAGGCCTCCTGAAACACCCTGCGCATCTCTGCTTTGAGCACCGTATATCTGCGCTCTTTGGCCGCCACCCCCAAAAAGAAATGGGCCGCCAGCAAGACCACGAGGACGCCCGCCGCGAGGCCCATGCGCAGAACCTTGGTGCGCAGTTCAGGGGGGAGGGCCCGAGCAGGGCCGGGGACCTTGCGAGCCAGGTCCACCCACCCCTTCTCTCTCCGCAAACCCCGCAGGGCCAAGCCCAGGGCCGCCCCGCCTACGAGATTCATATCATCCGAAACGTCGATTGCGGATGGAAATCTCCCCATGATATCGGGGTATCTGACCGCCGCTCCGATGGCCTTTTCCAGATAATCGGGCGTCCCTTTGATCCGAGACCGCCCGCCGGTGAGCCATATCTCATCTATCCCCTCCGCCTGGCCCCCCTGATACGCCTTAATGCTCAAGATCACCTCATCGAGAACAGACCTGATCTGCTTCCACTGGGCCTTTGACCCTCCCTCAAGGGCGATGGAGCGGGTGAAGTGCAGGTTACCTTTTTGGAAGATATTTACCGAGGTCTTTTCAGCCCCTACATCGATGAGGACAATACTCCGTTCTTCCTTCAGCTCCTTTACCAGGCGGGCGAGGGCGAGGGAATCGATGTCGATCGTATCGGGCGCCATATCGGCCTCGCGCAGGGAATCCACGTAGTCCTGCAGGAGGGCCTCCTCTACGCAGGTGATCAGGACGGTGCTCGATTGGGGCCGCCGCTCGAGGAGGGCAAAGTCGACGATCATATCATCCAGGGGGATGGCCATGATGGACTCGGCCTCAAAACGGATGGTCGCATCGATCTTGTTCACCTGGGTGAAGGGCATCTCCGTAGTGCGCAGGATGACCCGGTGACTGGGAAAGGAGGTGACCACGACATCCCCCTCCATCCCCTCCTTCTGCATGAGGGTGCGCAGCTCCGCTGAGAGGTCTTTCCAGGTACTGATGGTATGTTCCCTGATGGCGAAGCCGGTAATGGTGTAGCCCTGCAGCGTGGTGGTGAGCTGCACGGCCTTGATGGCCTTGGACCCGATATCCACCCCTATGATCCTACAATTGGGGACATAGAGAGGCACTTACTCCACCCTCCAAAACAGGGGTTTAACCGCCTTCTCGCTGCGATTCAGCACCACTACAATGCGCTTTTTGATACCCCGCACCTGACCCTCCACGCGCAGGGAAAACGTCGAGGATTTTACGTCGCACTGATCACGAATCCCATTGAATATCTCCAGCGTCATTCCAGACAGGTGTTTAATATCATCGTATTGGATATCCTTCAAGGGCTCCTCTTGGCGATAGTCGACAATGGCCTGGGCCAGGTATTCGTCGATCCCCTCCGAGAGGCTCTGCAAGACCTCGGGGGAGGCGGTATTGATGTTTACCAGGCCGTCACCATAGATCGTAAGATAGTGGATAAGCCCCTTTTTCTCCTTTGTCCCGTAGAGGACCTCTTCGGTCATCCCCTTGACGAGGAGGAGCTCCTCTACCGACGCCAGGGGACCGTCCTTACAGGGATAAGGCGGGGAGAGCCCTTCATAGTATGCATCCTCCGCCCCGGTCGGTCCTGCATTGGTATTGAGGTCGAGCCAGTCACAGATGGGGTCTATAAGGTCCAGGTCCAGCTCCAACACCTCAAAGAGCCGTTCCAGTTGTACGCGTCTCACCGGATCTATGCCATCGCCGGATATGAGGGCATTAATGGGGAACTTGGCCGCCTCGTCCTCTATGATCCCCTGAAACCTCCCCTCGTCGTCCTCGGAGAGGTAGCCGGGGTGCTCTCCAAAAAGGGCCCAGTCTTCATCGAGGGCGTCGTACTCGGGATCGTCCTCCTGCAGCAGGTGCTTGGCCACCTCTATACCCGACCTGGCCGCATAGAAGGCCTTGTGCTCATCACGCAGATTGGCGGCCAGGCTGAGATCCACCATCATGGTATAGCTGAAATCGACCATCAGGGAGCAGAGCAGGGCGATCACCGCCAGGGCGAGGACCAGGGCCACGCCCCTCTCGTCCCGGATGTACATCTAATCCCCCCTTACCTCGATAGGGGCGGTTGCGGTCAGGGAAAGGGGCTCACCCCGCTCATCTATAAAAAAAAGGGAGATCCGCACGAATCGGGGGATCTTTCCCGCAAAAATTGCAGAGGTTGAGTCCCACCGCTCCCACTCCCTACCCCGCTCGTCGTAATAGGTGAAATCGATGCCCCATATCCCTTCGGCCAAGAGGTGGCTCATACCCCCTTCATCAATGCGGTCGTCGGGGGTGGTATCCTCTCTCATCAGCAAGGCGGGTTCCTCCGTCTCAGGATCGGGGGCAAGGTAATAGCCGACCTCCTTCAGCCCCCGGGAGGGACCCTTCAAGGGAAGGGCAGTCGTGGTGAACGAGAGAGTATCCTGGGGCAGACCCTCTTGTGCCCCGTCTTCGCCGACGAATGCATATTGAATGCCGGGAATTTCTTCTTTGAAAGGAAGGCAGGCGCAGCTGATCTCCTGTGTCATGCGATTGAGGACGATCCTGGCCTTGCGGTAGATATCCCCCCCCTCCGAGCTGATCTCCATGGACTTGATGCTCCCTGCGAAGGCGCCGTAGAGGATGGTCACGATCAGTGCCAGGATGGCGGCGGTGATCATCACCTCCACCAGGGTGAATCCCCTATTCCTCAGAGGCCACATAGGTGACAAACCTCACGTCTCGTTCTTTGTCCCCTTCTTTCCACAGGACGACCACGGTGAGCTTTTTCATGCCTTCGGTATCGGCATCCTCCACCAGCGTTCGCCATTGAAAAGGGGGGATACTGTCCGGCACCTCCCCCTCATCTTCCCCCTGCCTCAGCCGTTCTTGGGCGATCAGCCCCGTCATGTGCTCCTGGGCCACGAAGGTCGCCTTGGTGACGATCCGCGACTCATTGCCCCGATCGATGCTGGCGGCCTGCTGTGAAAAGAGGGCGACGAGGGCTATAGACAGGACGGCCAGCGCCACCATCACCTCCAGGAGGGTAAAGCCTCTCCCCCTCATTCCTCCTCCGTTACATATCCCTCATAGACCTTGACGTCGCCGGCAAGGGAAAGGAGCTTCAGGGTGACGGCAGACCCCCCTTCCAAATGGATGAGGGTCTCTTCCACCCATCCGGTGGGGGAAAAATCGGTATAGGCCACCCCTTCCCGCTGCTCGCCGCGGGGGGTACTGATGTCTTTGAAGCGCACCCCTGAAGGAAGGTGCAGGGGGCGGGTGAGGGCTTCCCGCTCTTCGATGAATTCCCCCTCCTCGTTAGGGCGCCCTACCCAGCATCTCCCCGTATCAAGGTCGTAATGCAGGCGGTACGGGGCCCTGGTTGAGGCGGACATGCCGGCCAGGTACCGCACCATGCCACTGATCTGCCTGACGGCCTTATTGGTGTCACCGTAGGAGAGATATGCCCCCAGCCGGGGGATGACGAGTGACCCCACGAGGACCACGATGAAGAGGACTACCAGCAGCTCAAGGAGGGTAAAGGCTTGCCTACTCTTCCAGATTCCAACTCTCGATGTCGGCATACTTCCCCTCCCCCCCATCCTCGCCGTCGGCCCCGTAAGACTCCAGGTCGAAGTCCTTGCTGTTGACCCCCGGAGAGACGTAGACGTAGGGGTTGCGCCAGGGGTCGTCGGGGACCTTTCCCTTTGACAGATAGCCCCCCTCCCGCCACCGTTTGGGCACGGGCTCGATGGTGGTCTGCTCCACCAGGGCACTAAGCCCCTGTTCGGTTGAGGGATAGTCGCCGTTATCGAGATAGTAGAGCTTCAGGGCCTGCTCGAGCTGCTCGATCTGCATCCTGGCCTTGAGCCGCTTGGCCTCCTCCGGTCTGCCCATGATCTTGGGGATGACCAGCCCGGCGAGGATCCCCAGGATGACCACCACCACCATCAACTCAATAAGGGTAAAACCCCGCGCATCTCTCAACATCTCACCCTCCTCGTTGATAATCTATAAAAATCGGTGTGTTATCACAAGATATCTAAAATCTATATTAAAATATAAAGGCCCTCAATCGGGTAAGTCCGCCGTGAACTCCCGCCACCGCCCGTGCTGTTCACTCCCCATGTCCTTCAGCAGCACAGCGGCCTCAAAGGGATGGGGGGAGCCGTCAGGGGTCAGCTTGAACCAGAGGACCCGCCCCGTACCCTGCAGTGAGCCGCCTGCCGCGGGGAGCTCCCACTCCATCTCCAACGCCCTCCCCTCTTTCATGGAGTCGGTAAAGATGTGCAGGCCGTCCACCATGACCTGATCCACCTCGAGCACAAAGCCGTCCTCGGCCAACTCCCTGGTGCTCCCCTCCACCCACGAGGTGAGTCCTTTACCCTCTTCGAGATCGACGATCCGCACCCGTATCGGCATCAAGACCGTGGTCTTGAAACACCGCCCCTTTTCGATCACCTTTTTCCGGCGAACGATCTTCAGCAC
>CAZMFG010000058.1:10051-13041 GCA_964565525.1 uncultured Thermodesulfobacteriota bacterium | reverse complement strand
GGTTCTCCGATCGCATACAAGGGAAGGCCTCCTTTTTTTCCTCCATGCAATTGGTCCTCGCTGCTATCCTCCCCGCCAGTTTTCTCTTGGCCCGGTACCTTCGCCCCCTGCTGGGGATCCCGGTCGGGGAGATTGCCTCCCTGCCTCAGATGGTAGTGGGCATCTTTGTGCTCCTCATCCCCTTTTGCCTCTTCTCGGGATTCCTCTTTGCCTTGGGGTGCAGCCTCCTCGGGGAGATCATCGGGAAAGGGGCACGCTCGGTGGGGATGGTCTATGCCTACGAGGCAGGAGGGGCGGGGATCGGGGGGGTGGCCTTCAGCGTCCTCCTCATTCATATATTGAACCCGTGGCAGGTCGTCCTGCTCACCGCTTTGTTCCTCGCCTTCTCCTCTCTCCTCCTCGGACGCAAGTTGAGGCCCATAGCAGGTCTGTGGATATGTATTCTCATGGGGGCCCTGGTCTTCTACGGCGCGCGGGTTAACCTTATGTCGCAGGGGTGGGGGTGGCGGGGGTATCAGGTGATGGCCAGCGAGGACACCATCTACGGCAATATCACCGTCCTCTCCGATGGGCCGCAAGTGAGCTTCTTTGAGAACGGCGTGTGGAACTTTACCCATCCCGATCCTCAGACGGCCGAAGAGGCAGTGCACTTCGCCCTGTTGGAACATCCGCAACCCAAGGACCTTTTGCTGATCGGGGGAGGAGTCGGCGGCCTGATAGAAGAGGCCCTACGACACCCCTCGCTGCGCCAGGTGGATTATGTGGAATTGGACCCCCACCTCATCTCCCTGGGGAGGGAGTTGCTCCCCCCGGCGACCGCTGTGTCCTTGGATGATCCCCGTGTCCACATCATTAATACAGATGGGCGCAGGTTTGTCCAGCGCGGGGGACGGAACTACGACGTGATCATCATCCATCTCCCCGATCCGACCACCGCCCAGATCAACCGCTGCTACACCCAGGAGTTCTTCGTCGAGGTGAAGGGGATCCTCCGAGAGGGGGGGATTTTCTTTTTGTCTGTCACGTCCTCGGAGAACGTCATCGGGCACACCATGGCCCAGTTCTTGAGCTCCATCTACTGGACCATGCGGGAGGTCTTCCCCGAGGTCGTGGTCCTCCCCGGTTCTGAGGCCCGGTTTTTTGGTTCGAAAACGGAGGGTATCCTGACCGCCGATCCCGCGGTCCTGGTCCAACGGGCGCGCCTTAGGAACCTGCACGTGCAGTATGTCCGCGAGTATTACCTCCTCTTCAACCTCTCGGCAGAGCGGGTCCGCTACCTCAGATCCCTTTTGGAGGGGGGAAAGGGGGTCGCGATCAATAGAGACCTGCGCCCCATCTGCTATTTCTACGACATCGTCCTCTGGAGCGCCCAATATACCCCCATCTTGAAACGCTGGTTTCTGTGGATGTTGGGCCTGCGGGTGGAGTGGTTATTTTTTCTTATTGCCGCGCTCACCCTCCTCTTTCTCTTGAGGGGGAGGAAGAGGGCTTCCGCCCCCTTGTTGTGGGCCGTTGCTGTCACGGGATTTTCGGAGATCGCCCTGGAGATCATTCTCATCCTCTGCTTTCAGATCATCTACGGCTACCTCTATTATAAAATCGGGATGATCATTACAGCCTATATGATCGGGCTTGCCCTGGGGGGGTGGATGATCACCACCGTCATGGGAAGGATCACCAGGCCCCTGCGCTCCCTCCTCATGGTCCAGGTGGGGGTAGCCCTCTTTGCCATCGCCCTCCTCCCCCTCATCCTGGGCCTGCACCAGGGGGTATTCCCCCCGTGGATATCTCATCTCATGGAGATGGTTTTCCCCTTTCTTACCCTCATAGCGGGGTTTCTCGGCGGGGTCCACTTCCCCTTGGCCAACAAGGTCTATCTGGGGGAGGGGGAGGAGATCGGAAGGGTCGGCGGTCTCATGAACGGCGTCGATCTCATCGGTTCCGCTGCCGGGGCCCTGGTCATCAGCATCATCCTCTTGCCCATCATGGGGATAACTCAGGGGATCTCCCTGATCGTCGCCTTGAATCTCTCCGCCATCCTCTGTTTGGGGATGTTGGCCTTGAGAGAAGGGAAGGGGTGAGGGTGGATTGATGAGGGGCAGGGTGATATAATGAAAGTCAACCACCATCCCGAAAAGTCGGGATAGAGTGAGGGTTCAATCCCGCTCCGCAATATAGATTTACGGAAGCGGGATGCCGCTAGCGGCAGGATTCAAGGCGAAGTTTTACTCGCAGAATAGGATAAGAAGGACGCGGTGATGGTCTTGGAACATGCCCGATTGGAGGCCTTAGAGAAACGTTGTGATGACCTCATCGACGTCGCCCGCCTCTTAAACCTCTCCCTTGACAAGGAAGTCATCATTAAAAAGTCACTCGGACACATTCATGAGCGGTTGGGCAAGAGGGCCCGGTATGCCGTCTTGAAAGATGGTCAGTTGCTGATCGCTGATTGGGTGGGGGAGTATAAAGAAAATTTTTCCACCACTAAGAAGGTCGCGCCGAAAAGCGTCCTGTGGAAGGCGTTTAGCGAGGGGAAGGCGCTGAACCTGACAGACCCCTCGCAGACCAACGGATACGAGCACACCCTCAAGGAGCAGGTGAAGATCAAGGCGATAGTTCCCCTGCGATATGTCGATGCCAGGACGCATAAAGAAGTGCGATTTGGGGTGCTGGTGGTCGATTCGGGGAGGGAGCAGGCACCGATCACCGAAGAGGAATTTGAGTACCTTCAGATTATGGCCGATCTGATGGGGGAGGCGGCGGGCAAGGCGGAGCTTGTACGCGAGCTCATCCGTTCGTATGCGCAACGGGAGGAGCTGGTCAAGTCCATGGCCCATTCCCTGCGCAATCGGTTTATGGTCATTGGTGGATTCGCCCGACGATTATGCAGGAAGGTTAATGATGGTGAAACGAAGGGGTATGCTGGGATTATTGCCAAGGAGGTAGTGAAAATGGAGAAGTCCTTGCAGATCCTAGAGGATATGTGGAAG
>CAZMFG010000058.1:1585-9951 GCA_964565525.1 uncultured Thermodesulfobacteriota bacterium | reverse complement strand
GACCCGGACGCCTATAAGGGGAAAACCGTGCTCTTGGGGGGGGACATCATCAAGGCCCAAAATTTCTCGAATATGACCCTGATCGTCGTCCTCCAGCGCCCCCTCGGCCGTCGAGGCGAGCCTGCTGCCGGGGATGTCTCTGAGGGGAGATTTATCATCCGAAACCCAGGGTTTCTGGATCCGGCCATCTACAGCCCCGGAAGGAAGATCACCGTGGCGGGCACGGTGGTGGGCAAAGAGGTGCGCCCCCTGGGTGAAATAGAGTATACGTATCCGATCATCGAAAAGCGTGAACTCCATCTCTGGCCAGAAGAAGAAGCCGCCACAGCCGAGCCCCGGGTGCACTTCGGTGTTGGGGTGGGGGTAGGGCTTTGACATAGAGGGTTCAAGGGATCAAGTTTTTTAGAAGCAATTCCAGATGCTTGTATTATCAAATGGATGCAATGAAGGCTAACATTCAAAGTCCCCTTTCCCTTCGGAGAGAGGGTTAGCCCGACCTCGGCTTCGCCAGGACGAGACCTGGGTGAGAGTAAAAAGATAAGGAGCCACCGATGAAAAGGTTTTTCATGTTCGTGATAGTCCTGGTCTTTATATCCGGGTGTGTGCACGCCGTCTCCCGGGGAGTGCTCAAAGAGGTGGATAAAAAGGTGACCTTTTCAGAACTCATCAAGGAGCCCACCGCCTATGAAGGGAGAGTGGTCCTGCTGGGAGGGGTTATCGTCAATACGGTCAACAAAGAGGAGGGGACCCTCCTGGAGGTCTATCAGGCCAAATTGGATAGTGAGGGGAGGCCCACGGATACCGATCGCTCCGAAGGGCGCTTCTTGGCCCTCTATGAGGGATATCTCGACAGCGAGATCTATAAACAGGGGAGGCAGGTGACCATCGCCGGCACGGTGCAGGGTGCGAAGGTCCAGATGCTGGGGGAGATAGAGTATCGCTATCCCTATCTCCTCGTTAAGGAGATACACCTGTGGAAGGAAGAAGAGCCGGTTGTATATGAGCCTTATCCCTGGGGTGGGTGGTATGGTCCGTGGGGACCATGGGGCTGGTATTCTCCGTGGTGGTATCATAGACATTACCCCCGTCACCATCGGCACCACTGACGTAAGGGGCCTCTCTCACGGGAGTTTTTGAGGCTTTATTTCCATAATTTTTCTCCCTCCAAGAAAAGAGCGCTTTTGTAAATATCTTCACAAGCTTCTTTACAACCCCCCGTGAAGCCGATATAATGACCTTTTAATAAGCAAGGATGATTTTCGGTTTTCTGCAGGGTAGTTACAGGTGTGAGAACCGTGCCCTGCCGTGGCAGAGGATTTTCATCTGCGGAAGGAGTTCAAGGCCCGTTTCTCCGGCGTGGTCTATCCTGGGGACAAGCTCGTGACCGAGGGGTGGAAGGGTACGGATGGGCGTTACGTGATCCAGTCCCGCACCGACCGGGGCGTAGTCCTCAGCCACGCCTACGCAATGATTGCGTAGAAGAACAAAAAGGGGAACAGCGATCATGGACCCTCAACGGATAGAGCGTGCCCTTGTGGTTGGGGCCGGGGTGATGGGGCATGCCATTGCGCAGGTCTTTGCCCAGGCCGGCATCGACGTGGATCTCGTGGACCTGGATGAGGGGGCGCTCACGCGCGCCATGGCCCTCATACCAGCAAACCTCTCCACCTTGGCCGAGTTTGGACGGGTGCCGGGCGCTCAGATACCGGAGATCCTGGCCCGCATTCACCCGTCCACGGATCTGGCAACTGCGGCCACAAGCGCGGGGTTTGTCATGGAGGCCGTCAGTGAGGTTCCTGAAATAAAGCGAGGGGTGTTCTCACAGCTCGATGAGCTCTGTCCCCCCGATACGATCCTGGCCAGCAACACCTCATCGTTGAATATCTTCAAGATCGCCTGCATCAAGCGGCCCGAGCGCCTCATAGTGGCCCACTGGTTCGCCCCGCCGCATATCATTCCCTTGGTCGAGGTGGCACCCGGACCGGATACCGCCCCCGCTGCCGTCACCGCTACGGCGGAATTGATGCACAGGCTGGGGAAACGGCCCCTGGTGCTGCAACAATTCATACCTGCCTTTATCGTCAATCGTATCCAAAACGGCATCGCACGGGCGGTGTGGGAGATGTTGGAACAGGGCTGGGCCACCCCCGAGCAGATCGATCTCGCCGTCAAGACGAGTTTGGGAATCAGGCTGCCGATCGTGGGGGTGGTCCAAACCGTGGACTTCACGGGCCTTGATGTGGCTGCCGATATCATGAGGGGATATGGGCCTGTTACCCCCGTGCTTGAGGAGAAGGTCAAACAGGGGTACCTGGGGGCAAAGACATCCAAAGGCCTGTACGATTACGGCGGCCGCAGCGAGGCGGAAATCCTCCAAAAGCGAGATAGACAGTACCTCAAGATGTTGGAGCACCTGGAGGGGATACAGGCCTTTGATCCGATCTGATCCCTTCATGTATTCCTTGCGCCGCAGCGAGACGAGGAGATCGCGATGAATATTCGAACGGTGGCCCTTATCGGGACCGGGACCATGGGCACCCAAATCGCCGTCCAGGCCGCTCTGTTCGGCTATGCGGTCTCGACATACGACGTTGACCAGGAATCCTTTCACAGGGCGCAGGCGCATCTCACGTCACTTATTAAAGGAACAAAGAGTAAACGTCTGCCTTCTATAGAGGAATGGGAGGAGGCGGCGCAGCGAATCGGGCGTTGCGATACCGTGGCCGAGGCCCTCGCCGATGCTGACCTGGTCATCGAGGCCGTTGCGGAAGACCTTTCCGTAAAGCGCCAGGTCTTCAAGGAGATCGACACCCTGGCCCCTTCCACGGCCATCTTGGCGACCAACAGCTCTTCGATCCCTATTTCCAAAATAGAAAGCGCGACGGCCAGGGCGGAGCAGTGTATCAACATCCACTTCTACTTTCCCGCCTTGGGAACGAACATGGTCGATATCATGGGGGGGACAAAAACAACGCCTGAGCTGATAGAGGCCTGCACGGCATGGGTCCGCTCCATCGGGTGTGTTCCCCTGACGGTCAACAAGGAGATCCTGGGGTTTTGTTTCAACCGGGTCTGGCGGGCCGTTAAGCGTGAGGTATTGCATATGTGGGCAGAAGGGTATGTGGACTTTAGGGATATCGATCGCGCGTGGATGATCTTTACGGGTATGAAGCAGGGGCCCTTCGGCATCATGGACAAGGCGGGATTGGATGTGGTCCATGATATCGAGATGATCTACTATGCCGAATCTCAGGACCCTCGAGACCTTCCACCCCAACCCCTTCAATCGATGGTTGAAAAGCAACAGCTCGGGGTAAAGACCGGCACAGGGTTCTATTGCTACCCCGATCCGGAATATAAACGACCGGATTTTCTCAAAGGTTAAACAAGGCCGTTAGACAGATGATACAGAAAGGAGAGAACCATGACGATTGCTGCTGATATTCGCCCGGGTGATGATCCCGTTGAGGTTTCCAAAAAGCTCGTGGGCCGCACGAGGACCGCTTTGCTCAAAGAGCTCTTCGACTACTTTGACATACCGGCCGATTTCATCAATCATGTCTTCGGCAATCTGTATGCGCGCGACGTACTGACACAGCGAGAGCGGGAGCTTTGCGCCGTGGCCGCCCTGTGTGTTTTGAACCGCGCCAATGAATTGAAGAGTCACATCATTGCGGCGGTCCGCGCCGGGGCCACCACGGCGGAGGTGGCTGAAGTGCTCCTCCAGATGTCCACTTACGGCGGCATGCCGGTTTGCCTCGAAGGTCTCCAGATCGCCAGAGAGGTCTTTGAGAAGGAAACGGCGCAGCCACCGCGGATCGATTGAGCCTTTCACCCGGAATTGAACGCTGCCTCGCATCACGATACCACGAGAGGGGCACATCAACACCGATATGAGAAAGGAGCACTGAGAAAGACCGGGAGGGCTTCTCCCTGTCTCTGTTGAATTCGTTTAGTGAGGATTTGTTATGGACGCCTTTTTTCACCCCCGTTCTATTGCAGTTGTCGGAGCCAGCAAGACGGATTTAGGATACTCTGTGCTCATGAATCTGGTTAACGGATTCCAAGGAGGGATTTATCCGGTCAATCGCAATCACGATGAGATCGAGGGCCTGCCCTGTTTTTCCACCATAGAGGCAATCCCTCATCCTGCCGATCTGGCAATCATCATTGTGCCGGCGGCATCGGTCCCTTCCGTACTGAAGGCATGTGCCCGAAAGGGCATACGGAGCGTTATCATCGAGAGCGCGGGATTCGCGGAGACCGGCGCGGATGGTTTGGCACTGCAAAATCGGTGTGTCGATATTGCACAACAATCAGATACCCGCATCTGGGGACCGAACTGCATGGGGGTCGTCGATGTTCACCGCAAATATTTCTTTACGTTTATGCATCCGGCCATTCGTGCGGAAGGCCTGCTTCCTGGCCGGATCTCCCTGATTGTTCAGAGCGGTATGATGTCGGCCATTTTTCTTGTCGAGCTGGCCCGTAGGGGCATCGGCGTCGCCAAGGCCTGTTCCATTGGGAACAGGGCAGATGTGGACGAATGCGATGTCCTCGAGTACCTGCTCCAAGATACTGACACCGAGGTAATCGCCCTGTATCTCGAGTCCGTCCGCCGCGGGAGACTCTTTGCCCAGATGGCTCAACAATCGACCAAGCCCATCGTTCTTTTGAAAGGTGGCAGCAGCGAGGCCGGGGCCCAGGCGGCTAAAAGCCATACGTACAGCCTTTCAGGGAACGCTCGTCTCTTGAATAGCGTCTTGGAGATTGCTGGGGTTACCTTAGCCGATGATCTCTACCAAATGATGGATATGGCTAATGCCCTGACAATGATCCCCCCTATCGATCCCACGTGTCGCATAGCCATCGTTACCTTGAGCGGTGGAGCAGGCGTTCTCGCCTGTGACGCCGTTGAACGACGCGGGCTTCCGGTTGCGCAGCTTTCAGAGCAGACAAAAAGAACTCTAGGCGAAATCTTTCCTGTCTGGATGCCTGTTGCCAACCCCATAGACCTCTTCCCGACGGTGGGCTTGCATGGTCGGGATGTCGTTTTTAACCGTACTATTTCTACCGTCCTGCAGGATCCCAACGTCGATGTGCTCCTTATCCATTTTGTGTCGGGACTGGGGGAGGATGTTTTAAAGCTGGATGTCTTGAAGAAAAAAGCCGATCGGTTGGGAAAGGTGGTCTTGTTCTGGCTCATGGGGCGTCGAGAAGGATGCGAGCAGTTCCGGCAGAAGGCGCGTGAGCTCAACATACCGGTCCATGGGGATATCTCTAGGCTAGCCGAGTGTCTGCGGGCGGTATCCAGATTCATGGTACACAAAACTACCGCGACAGCGGATGGGGCGGCCTCTACGCCGCCATCGGCATCCGTTTCAAAGAAACCACCCCTGCCCTCGAGAGAAAAAATATGGGATGAGTTTGACAGCAAGCGATTCCTTGCCAGTTGGAAGATCCCGGTGGTGCAAGAGAAGCTGGTCCACGATCTGGATGAGGCGTGGAAGGCTGCCCAGCAGATAGGTTTGCCGGTTGTCCTCAAGGGGTTGATGCCAGGGGAGGTGCACAAGACCGAGCACGGCCTGGTACAACTGGGGATTACGGACAAGTCCTCATTGGAGGCCGCTTTTGATCATATTCAGAAAAAAATTGATGGCAGCGGCAAGATCCTGATGCAGAAACAGATTGCCTCCGACTATGAACTGCTCGCCGGTTTTATCCGCGACGATCAATTCGGGCCTTGTGTGATGTTCGGCTTGGGAGGGATCTTCTCAGAGCTTGAGCCGGATGTCGTCTTTGCCATAGCCCCATTAGACCGGGAGGGCGCGTTGCAACTCATCCGGCGGATCCGCAGCAGGCGCCTCTTGGAAGGATTTCGTGGGATGAAGCCCCTCGATGAAGGGGCGCTGGCGGATATCTTGGTCAATCTCGGGACGGTGGGGGTTACCTGCTCTGAGATCGAGCAGATCGATATCAACCCCTTGGCGATCAGCACAGGCTTGCCGGTGGCCGTGGATGCCACGGTCATGTTAAAAGACTAATCGTTCCGTCAAGAGTCGGACTTTAGGGGTCAAGGGGTCAAGGAGCCAAAGGGTCCAGAGGGGGAATATGCTTCCGTGTAAAAAAGGGCTTATCCTGTTCTGCTGTGCAGCGCTGATCTTCTGCGGCTGCGCCACAGGTGCAGAGGACAAAAAGCACGCCATGGAGACCTATTACCAGGCGCTGCAGGATACCGAGCCGCAGGAGGGCGAAACACTACAACCGGGATCTGAAGAAGAACGGACGGCGATTGAACGCTTTGTCGCCCTCTATACTACCTATACCGAAGATAACATTAGAAGCAATGTCCGAGACCTCTATGCACCCAATGCGTACTACCGTGACAGCTTTATAGAGTTGCAGGGGGTGGAAGAGATTGAGGCATACCTCATAGAAGGCACCCACATGATGCATGGCCTTACCTTTGATCTCCAAGATGTGGCGGCACATGAGGGGGACTATTATTTTCGATGGATTACGAGATTTTCCCTGAAGCGGAAGAAGGGTGAAGTCATTCATTTTCCCGGAATGTCCCACGTGCGATTTAATAAAGAGGGACAGATCGTCTTTCACCAGGATTTTTGGGACGCAGGGATCATCTATGAGCGGCTGCCGATCATCGGTTTCTTCATCAGATGGCTGAAAGAGAGAAGGTAACTGTCGATATCAATGCTTGTGTACGGTGATACGAGCTGCCCCTCTATCCGGCACGACAATTTTATGCTAAAGTAAAAGTTCGACGCAACGATACGTTAAAGAGGTGATTTCAATGCTTAGACATCCAATAAAAACCGGCCTCAGTTTCGGCCTGACCTCCGCCATTATAACGACCCTCGGGCTGATGGTTGGTCTGCACTCCGGCACCAAATCAAAGCTCGTGGTGATCGGCGGCATATTGATCATCGCCATAGCCGACGCCTTTTCCGATGCCCTGGGCATCCATATGTCCGAAGAGTCGGAAAACAAACACACCACCGTGGAGATATGGGAGGCGACCGTCACGACCTTTTTTGCGAAATTCATCTTCGCATCGACATTTATCATCCCACTACTCCTGTTTCCACTTTCAACGGCAATTATCATTAGCGTCTTGTACGGCCTGATTTTGCTGAGCCTCTTCAGTCTCTTCATGGCGAGAGGGCAAGGGGAACGACCGTGGAAGGTGATCGCAGAGCACCTCCTTATTGCAGTGGTTGTTATCGTTATAACACATTATGTGGGTGATTGGGTTAGGATATACTGTAGTTAAGTTCCTGCTCGATGCTTTGCACACCGGCTTGATTAACGCGACAGGGGGCATATAATAATACAAGAAGAGAAAGGAGGGAAACCATGGATAAAAAGGAGTTGATCGATCTCATGAATAGGGACCTTGGCGATGAACATGCCGCCACCTTACGCTACGTCATCCACGGCTACCTGGAGGGGGAGGACACACCCATCGGGGCGAGCCTCCTCTCCCGCGCGAGGGAGGAGATGTGGCACATGCACTGGCTGGGGATGGCCATCGGCCAACTGGGGGGGGAACCCAATCTGGCACCGGCGCCGTACCCATACGATCCAACCAACCGGGCCACAATATTCAAGTCCTATGTCGAATACGAGGAGAAGCTGATACCCCATTATAATGGTGAAGCGGACAAGGTGGATGATCCCCATATCAAGCGCGTCCTGCAGCGAGAGGCGTGGGAATCCGCCATCCACGCCAAAAAGTTTCAGCGGCTACTCGACAAGTTGAGCCCGGAAGAGGCGAAGGGTGCGCCCGGAGGTCAGGCCGAATTGCCCAAGGAGTTTTTGGAGACGCTGCAGAATGAGATCGCTGCCAAATTTACCGAGATGCTCCAGCACATCCGCTATTCCTGGGTCTTCCAAAAAGAGGGAGATCTGGGGTGGCAGCTCATGGACCAGGCCATGGAAAAAATGAAGCACCTGGCCCACTTTGCCGAGGATGTGGCGGAAAACGGCCTGGACCCCCGATTCAAAGCGGGCAAGATTGATATGAGCACGGCCCTAGGCCAGGCCCTGCAAAAGGCCTTGGAGGATGTCCAGGGCGGGCTCGCGCGGCACCAGAAATTACAGAAAGACAGCGAGGCGCAAAAGCACGGCGGGTTCGTCATCAACCTCGGCCTTACTGTCCAGCAGGAGGAATACCAGGCAGCAGAGATCGGGGACTGGAAGAAAAAGAAATAGTAATTCTCTCGAATAAAGCGCATAGAATCAATTCCTTCTCCCCAATAATTGGGGGAGAAGAGGTACCTGTTTGCCTGATCTGAGCACATAAAAGAAAAAGCAGCCTCAACATTGAAGAATATGTTTGCCGCAGG
>CAZMFG010000058.1:0-1485 GCA_964565525.1 uncultured Thermodesulfobacteriota bacterium | reverse complement strand
TGCCGCAGGGGCGCATTGTCATCATGAAGAAAAAGAAATTAACAAAAGCAATAGAGCAGGCCATCTTACGTGCTCAACGCGCCGAAATAACGGAACACTTTGTTTACGATAAGTTGTCGAAGGCAATAAGAGACCGCCATAACAAACGTGTGCTCAAACGCATTGCCGACGATGAATTGGAACATTATGATTTCTGGAAAGGTTTAACCAATCAGGATGTAGCCCCCTCCCAATGGACCATATGGAAATACTATCTCATTGCGAAGATCTTCGGCATTACCTTCGGGTTAAAGCTCATGGAGCGGGGCGAAGAAAAGGCACAAAAGACCTATGAAAAAATATCCAGACATATCCCCGCTGCCAAACAGATCGAAGAAGATGAGCAAGAGCACGAAAAGGCGCTCATTAATCTCATTGATGAAGAGCGGATGAGATATGTTGGTTCGATGGTCTTGGGCCTGAACGATGCCCTCGTAGAGCTGACCGGCGCATTAGCGGGATTCACCCTCGCCCTGCAAAATACGCGCCTCATTGCCATGGTGGGGTTCATTACCGGCATCGCTGCGTCGCTATCGATGGGAGCCTCGGAGTATCTCTCTACCAAATCAGAAGAGGGGTCGCAAGATCCCCTGAAGGCCTCACTCTACACCGGCTCAGCCTACGTCTTAACGGTCTTGTTTCTTATCTTTCCCTACCTCATCTTTGCAAACTACTTTGTGTGCCTCGCTTTTATGCTCGCCAACGCAGTGATCGTCATCTTCATTTTCACTTTTTACATCTCTGTCGCCAAAGACACCTCTTTTAGCAAAAGATTTTTTGAGATGGCAGGGATCAGCCTCGGGATAGCGGCCTTGACGTTTGGCATAGGCTTCTTGGTGAGAATGACCTGCAAGGTAGATATATAACAGTCTTATAAGCCGTTGCGTAATAAACGTAACGGTGTCAGTATATTGTTTTGATCGGAGGTAGTGCAATGGATAAACATATCAAAGAGACATTTCTCAAGCACTGGAATACCTATTTTGGAGGCTCAGAGCTTCCGATCTGCTTCTATTACACCGATCAGGAAGGGCGTGCCGACTTAGCAAAGCCTGCCACCGGGCACCAGTGTTTCATCGGCGCCCTTGGCAAGGTGCGCAAGGGCCAATCGTTGTGTTTCGACGTCAATGCCATCGGATGCAGGGGTGGGAAGAGATATGTGGGGTTTTCCGACCAGATGGTGCCGAAGTTCGAATACTTTCTCTCGTGCGGTATCCCCGGAAGGCTCGAGGGCGAGCGCTACAAAAAATCCCCTGAAATGGTCAAGGAGATGATGAAGCATATGCCTTCGTTTGAGGCCCCAGCGCCTTTCATCGTCTTCAAGCGGTGGGATATGCTCGAGGCATCGGACGAGCCGGCAGTCGTGATCTTCTTTGCGAAGCCCGATATCCTCGCCGGCGTTTTCACCCTGGCCAACTACGATGAGGTCGAGCAGGACGGCGTTGT
>CAZMFG010000057.1:7551-13081 GCA_964565525.1 uncultured Thermodesulfobacteriota bacterium | reverse complement strand
AACCTGCTCATAATCATTCTTTAGATAGTCATAGGAATAATACTC
Organism: uncultured Thermodesulfobacteriota bacterium; assembly: GCA_964565525.1. Lineage (GTDB taxonomy): Bacteria > Desulfobacterota > B13-G15 > B13-G15 > RBG-16-54-18 > JAFGNJ01. Next base: position 13,036 of record CAZMFG010000057.1, on the reverse strand, counting down.
ATTTTCCGATGAGCAGCTACAAGTGAGCAGGGTACTGACGACACACAATGCCAAGAATGACCATCTCATACTGACCTTTTTTCGAGTTAAGAGCACCGTCTCATGGTTGAGTATCATCGAACGAGATTACCGAACAGCCACCCAAAACACATAACATGGGCACGCAAGGGTGTCAATAAGGCTGGCCTTTGTCGACAAAGACCTTCTTATGCTATTTTGAGTGGAGGGTATGGTCTGTTGTGGAAAGGGTATTGTCTTCTCAGCGACACTGGAAACAGCGCAGTGAGGTGGCCAGCATACAGATCGTCCCCCTCACTTTTGCCGCGCCACCGCTGCCTTGGGCGATATCAGGTGCTTCTTCCACCACCCCTCTGCCTCTTTTTCAAGGCCCATGGCGAGGCCGAGGAGTTCAGTGAAATAAAATATGGGCAATGCGTTCGGACCCGTCTGACGTGTCTCCAGATTGGCTTGGCACAGGGGACACGCAGCGACGATGCCGTCGGCACCGGTCTTACGCGCTCCTTCCGTGATCTCGCCGACCAGGTTTTCGACCAGCTCGGGTCGCAGCAGGGCATGACCCGCACCGCAACAGTCCACCTTCCATGACCAATCGATGACCTCTGCGCCGGTCAGTCCGATCAACTCATCCATTATCGTGGGATTTTCCGGGTCGTCGAAATGCGTGGTCTCAGGCGGCCTCACCAGGTAGCAGCCGTAGTAGCAGACGACCTTTATCCCCTTGAGGTTATTGACGATCTCCTGTTTGATCTTTTTCTTTATCTCCGGTTTGGAAAAGATGGTGATGGGATGATAGACATGGGTCGTGCCTTTGTATTTCTTCCCCAGGATCTCCTCTATTTCTTTTCTCCGAGCGGAGTTTTCCTTCAGGTGTTTCTGGGTCTCCATGAAGCGGAGAAAACAGGCGGCGCAGGGCACGGCGATATCCAGCCCCATCTCTTCGGCGATCATCAGGTTGCGCGCCGGAAGGGCGTCGGATAAGAGAGGATCGACGGCGTGGCCCGAGGACGCGCCGCAGCAATTCCAGTCAGTGAGCTCCACCAGCTCGATGCCGACCTTCGCGGCAACCGCCCGCAATGACCGGTCGTACTCGACGGCCGTAGACTCCAAGGAACAACCCGGGAAATATCCTATCTTCACTTCTGCTTCTCCAGTCGGGAAAAGAGTTTCTTCATGGTCTTTGTGTCCTTAATCCTTTTCGGCAGGAGCGTGAGCTTGCCGTGGCGGAACATCTGAGCGCCAAGGCGAATTTCATCAGGATTTATCTTGAAGAGCCCGCCGGTCCTGCGTTTCAGATCGATGATCAGCGCGAGCTCATGCACCCTTCCCAGGTACTTTATCGCAGCGAGAAAGGCGTCGTTGATCTTGGGCCCCTGCTCCGTCACCACCCCCTCTGCCACCGCCTCCTGTCGCAGGAGGTCCATGAGTTTTACGATCGGTATCTCATTGGGACAGCGGGTCGCACACGTCTCACAGGAGGCACATATCCAGCACGTCGATGCCTTCAATACCTTCTCTTTATCGCCGAGCTGAACGTATTTGAGGATCTCATGAGGCTTGAGGTCCATAGCGAAGGCAAGCGGACACCCCAGGGTACAGGTGAGACACTGATAGCACCGATTAACTTCGGGAATCTCATCCGCCACCTTACGCATAAAATCGGAGTCCTTTTTCTTCATATCTTGGGCTCCTGGATCTTTTCCAGCTCCTCTTCCCGGAACGCGGAAATGGGAATCTCTTCCTCGATGTCTTTCCCCGGCTCATAATCGAAGAGGTCTTGTACCTTCGCGCTCGTGGCCTTAAAGAGCCGAAACACCGGCACACCCATGGGACACGCCTCCTCGCACATCCCGCATTGCACACAGGCGTGGGCCATGTGTGCCATTCGGGTCAAATGAAAGAGGAGCATGTCCGAGGGCATCCTCGTTGCGCCCCTCTTGTGTGCCAACCCCAAATAGCGGTCGGCCTCCATCTCGAAGGTGGGTGACTTGAAGAAACATTCCTTACAGTAACACACCGGGCATACGGTCATGCAATTGTGACACCGGATACAGGAAGACAGGGCGGCGAGGAGCTTGTCAGGCCCCTTCAACTGTTCCTGTTGTTCTTTCAGGAGCTGCTCCTGGGCTTTTTTCCGCTGTGCCACGAGCTTGTCGAGCAAGGCCTCGTGCTCCTTGAGGGGGACGTCGGCAACCTCCATCCCCAGCCCTTTAATGAGTTCCTCGCCCTTTTCCGTCAATGCCTCGAGCAAAAATCGTTTCTTGTAGTCAAGGCCGAGGAAACCTATCCTGATGTCGGCCCAGGGGGCAGAGGGATACGGGCAGGTCCGACACGCCTCCCGTAACTGAGCGTCTTCGCCTCCCTTGCTCACCTTTTCCACGAGCAGCTCGCCCGGATCTCCCTTTCCTCCAAGCAGCTTTTTATAGTCGTCCACGGTATAGGTGCCGGGGCAATCGAAGGCGATCACGATGAGGTTTTCTTGCGAGATTTGTTTTAATTTTACCAGTTCCACCAGGGCCCGCGCTTCACAGGGACGCAGTACGACCGCTACCTTTTCAGACGGCGGCATGGTCTTGGTCATCATCTGAAGCACCCGTGCCGTGTTCACCGGCATATAGGGGCTCACAACCCGTGACTCCCCTATCCTCGCCGCGTCTGTCAAGAGCCCTGGGGCGACAAGGCCGCCTTCCACCTCCATAGGAAGGAGGATGGTCTTGACGACATCGCGCTCCAGCAATTCCCGCCAGAGTTCCTGTAAACCTTCCTCTAACCCTTTACCCTTATATTCCCTAAAAACGCCTCGAGCCATCGCTTCTCCCTCACGTCGTTAATAAACCACCGAGCGGATTTTTCCCTTTTTTCTTTATGCCTTCTTCGATCCGCTTCGCCCATTCCGCAAATTGCGGTCCTTCACTCGCACTGATCCAGGTGAGATAGACCCTGTCGGAATCCAGGCCGAGGACATCCAAGATCGTCTTGATGATCCCCACACGCCTCCGCGCCTTATAGTTGCCACTAACATAGTGGCATTCACCGAGGTCTCACCCGCCTACCCATACCGCATCCGCACCTTTTACCAGTGCGTCCAAGATATAGACCGGATCCACCGTGCCGGAGCACATCACCCGAATGGGTCTGACCGATGCAGGATACGCCCTTCGGGTGGTCCCGGCGAGATCAGCGGCCGTGGAGGTGCACCAATGGCAGAAAAACCCGACGATCCTGTTAATATCTTTGGTCTTCTCGTCTTTTTTCTTCTCTGCTTTTTTTGTCTCTTCTTTTTTCTTCGTGTCTTGATCCTTCGTATCGGCCATCCTCTTCCTCCTTACACCACTTGCTCAATCATGGCCATGATTTGGCCCTCGGTAAATCCTTGCATAAAGGCGGCGCCGTTCGGACAGATACTCGAGCATACCCCACATCCCTGGCATAAGGCCTCTTTTACCACCGCCACCAGCCGCTCTTCATCGAAGACCCGCGCCCCATAGGGACAGGCCTCCACGCACAAGGCACATCCGGAACACCGCCGCTCATTCACCGCGGATACGATGCTCGAGGCCATGACCCGCTCCTGCTCGAGGAGGACCAGGGCCCGTTGGGCAGCCGCTTCACCTTGCTGGGTCACCTCCTGCCAGGTCCGAGGAGAGTGGGCACCACCGCAGATATAGATACCCTCCCGTAAGGCATCCACGGGCCTGAATTTTACCTCCGCCTCTTTGAAGAAACCGTCTTCAGTACGTTCCAACTCAAAGAGCCGGGCAAGGGCCGCGTTGTCTCTGTTGGGGACCTCGCCCGTACTGAGCACGAGGAGGTCGCAGTCGAGTTGCCCTTCAGGAGTGGTTACCTTCAATCGATCGGTCCCTTGGACCTTTATCTCTTTTATGTCCTGGTACCTGAGAAAGACCACCCCGGCCTCCCTCGCTCGACTGTAGAGGCTTTCTTTGAACCCGTAGGTCATCATGTCCTTGAAAAGGACAAAGATCTTCAATTCAGGATTTTTCTCCTTGAGCAGGAGGGCGTTTTCCAAGGCCTCGGCGCAGCAATACCGGTTGCACCAGGGGTGCTCCTTATCCCTCGATCCGACGCATTGGATCATGACGACCGAGCGAATCTCTTTGGGTTTAATCTCTCCTGAAGCAAGGCCGCTCTGTAATGCACGCTGGGTAACAACCCGCTTATTTTTTCCATAGAGGAATTCCGTCGGCTGATACTCCTCGGCTCCGGTGGCCAAGACCACGGCGCCGACGCCGATCTCGTGCTCAGCGTCCTCTCCCGTGATCACGGCCCAATAATCGCCTGCCTGCCCCCTGAAGGCGGTCACCGTACTCTTGCGATAGACCTGTACGAGGGAATTCTTCTCAATTTCCTTTATATATTCCTCAAGGAGCTCAGCCTTGTCCGGCCTCCCCTTGAGCATACCCCCCAGTTCTGCCTCGCGTTCTACGAGATGGACCTCCACCCCTCTGCCTGCCAGGGCCGAGGCCGTCGCAAGGCCGACGAGCCCCGCTCCGACCACCAAGGCGCTCTTTTTCACGGCTGAGGCACTCGGGATGCGCTCTTCCTTCCTCCTGAGCCGTTCTATCGCCATAAGGAGCATTGCCTCGGCCTTTTCCTGGGCACCCTCATCACCATGGACCTGTATGACCCCTTCCCTGAGGTTGACCCACTCGATGAGCCACGGGTCCATGCCCCCCATGCTCTCCAAGAAGCGCCTGCGGAACAAATAGGGGGAACATGCACCAACCACGAGGCGATTAATTCCCCCCTTCCTGATCTCGCCCAAGAGCCCCTTCGCCTTGTCTTGGACACACAAGGCATCGACCTCCATGACGGCGCTGACGGAGGGGCGGGCACTGACGGCCTCTTTCAATCGCGCAAGGTCCAACCCTTCGGAGACCTCCCCCTTACACTGACAGAGCACTACACCGATCTTTGGTTCCTCCTCAGATATCGGCTCAGTTTCTTTCGGAGGTTTGGCGGACTTTTCTCGCGTCCCCTCAAGGGCCTCCAGGGCGCAGGCCGTTGCCTGGGTGACGGTGTCGGGGATGTCCTTGGGCTCAGAAAAGGAACCGCATACATAGACCCCCGGCTGTGTGGTCTCAATCCCTGCGGGGTCCACCGTCTTACAAAAGCCCCATTCGTTGAGTTCGGCCCCGATGGTTTTCGCAAGCTCCGCGCTCCCCCGAGGTGGCCTCTGCCCGATGGCAAGGACGCAAAGATCAAATTCTTCTTTGACCACCTCATCTTTTGGCATCGTGCTCACAATAAGGTTTTTCGTCTTTGGATCTTCCTGTATACGGGGGGTCCTGCCACGCACAAACCGTACACCCTGTGCCCGCGCCTGCTCTATATAGCGCTCATACCCCTTGCCGAACCCCCTGAGATCCATGTAAAAGACGGTCACCTCCAGGTCCTTCTGCAACTCCTTGGCCAAGAGGGCCTCCTTGACGGAATACATGCAACAGGC
>CAZMFG010000057.1:4036-7451 GCA_964565525.1 uncultured Thermodesulfobacteriota bacterium | reverse complement strand
ATGGCCTTTCTCGTGGCAAAGAGGTTGAACTCATCAATCACCTCTTCAGGACAGACCTCTATGCACTTTTGACACGCCGTACAGAGTTCCTCTATGACGCCGCGCGCCCGCTTGCGCAGGGTCACCTTGAAGTCCCCCTCTTTGCCTGAAAATTTCACTATCTCCGCCTGCGGTATGAGCTCGATCAAGGGATGATAAAAATCCCTCCGCATGCAGTATTCGCCTTCTTCCGTCCTGTTCGTGGTCGGCAGCATTTGACAGAGACAGCAGCGATTGGTGGGGAACTGTCGCTCCAGTTGTACGATCTCCCCTCCAAAAAACGGGCTTCTGTCTACCAGGTAGACCTGTGTCCCCCGCGCGGCCACCTCCAATGCGGCCTTGAGACCGCCGACCCCTGAACCGATGACTAATACACCCTTTTCCTTAGCCTGAGCCATTCTTCAACCCCTATGAGAGAAATCCTTCCACCCACGCCAACACTTGTGAAGGACGGAAATGCTTGAGACTAATCGCTCCCGAAGGACAGGTCGCTGCACACGCGCCGCACCCCTTACAGACCGCCTCCTGGACGGTCATCCGTTTTGTCCGCTCATCTAAGTGCAGGGCATCAAAGGAACAGATGCTCTCACACAGTCCGCATCCAGAACAGACATCTGCGTCTATAGTGGCCACCACCGGTTCCTTGATCACCTTGTCCTGATGGAAGTAGACGGTGGCCCGAGCCGCAGCACCATGCGCTTGGGCGACGGTATCAGGGAGGTCTTTCGGTCCCTGGCAACAACCGGCGATAAAGAGCCCGTCGGAAAAGGTATCCAGCGGTCCGAGTTTGGGGTGGGCCTCCAGAAAAAAGCCGTCCTTGTCGGCGGTGGCGCGGAGGGTATTGATCAACTCCGCTGCCCCCTCTGCCGGTTCCATGCCCACTGCCAAGACTACTAAATCCGCCGCCAATTCCTGCGGCCTTCCCAAGAGGGTATCCTCATAGCGTATGACCATTTTATCGCCGCTTTTGTACACCTCCGAGGGGTTTCCTCGAACATACAGAACGCCGCTGCGCTGCGCCTTTTCAAAGAACTCCTCATACCCCTTGCCAAATGCGCGGACGTCCATGTAGAAGACAGAAACCCGTGCATCGGGGACGAGCTCTTTGAGCAACAGCGCCTGCTTCGCCACCACCATACAACACGTACGGGAGCAGTATTCCTTGCCGATACTCTGATCCCTGGATCCGACGCACTGGATAAAGGCCACCTCTTTGGGCTGTCCGTTGGTGGAAAGCGCACCTTTTTCGAGCATCTCCTCCATCTCCACCGTCGTCATAACCTGCTTGCTCTCCCCATAGGCGAACTCAGGTTTTTTTCGTGCGTCAAAGGGCTTAAAGCCGGTTGCCACGATGATGCTTCCGATCTCCTCTTCAACAGTCGTACCGTCGGCTTGTCTGATGGTCGCCTGAAAGTTTCCGGGAAAACCTTCGAGACCTACTACCTCACTCGAGAGATACTGTTTGAGCCCAGGGTAAGATTCCAAGACCTCGATCTTTTCCTTCAGAAAGTCTTTGATGGGCATCAAGTGGGGAAATCCCTTGCCGATCCGCCGTGCCCATCCCCCCAGCTGATCCTCCCGCTCCACCAAAACAACCTTGAAGCCGGCCTCCAGGATGTCGGTGGCGGCGATTATCCCGGCAATGCCCCCTCCGATCACCAGGGCCGTGAGGGTTACCGGATATTCCGTGGACCACAAGGGCTCGAGCGTCTTGACCCTGGAGACCCCCGCTTTGATCAATTCATAGGCCTTGTAGGTCGCCTCTTGTATGTCTTTGGTGACCCACGAGCAGTTTTCCCTGATGTCCACCTGTTGATAGAGATAGGGGTTGAATCCCTCTTCAGAGACGCACTTCCTGAAGGTTTTCTCATGCATAGTTGGCGAACACGAGGCCACGATCACCCTATCGACGAGCCCCTCCTGCAAGGCCTTTTTGATCTCTGCCTGCCCCTGGTCCGAGCACATATATTTTTGATCCGTCGAGATGACCACATCGGGAATCGTCTTGACCATTTCCACGAGCTGGGCAATATCGATATATCCCCCGATGTTTCTGCCACAGTGACAGATAAAGACCCCTACTCTGTGTTTTTTGCTCATCCGTGCATCCTTGATATGATTGCCAAGGCCTTTGCTGCAGCCCCGTTTGCCTCTGCCACTGAATCGGGGATATCCTTCGGCGCCTGGCAGCAGCCGGCGAGGAAGACCCCTGGCCGTGACGTTATGACGGGGTCGCTGGGATTAAGTTCCTTAAAAAAACCGTTCTCATCCAATTCAAGGTCGAGGAGATCGGCGACCTCCTTCATGCCGCGAGCAGGCCGCAGGCCGCACGCCAAAACCACGACATCCACTTCCTCCTCGTAGGGCTTCCCGGAGAGGGTATCCTCCCCCCTTATCACCAGGCTTCCATTCCCATTCCCATTACGGCTAAAGACCTCTGAAGGAAGTCCACGACGGTAAATGACACCACTGCGCTGAACCCGCTCGTGGAATTCCTCATACCCCTTGCCATATGCTCGGACGTCCATGAAATAGACTGTCGCCTTCACGCCCTCCGGTATCCGATCTACGACGCCATAGGCGTGTTTTGCCGTGTACATGCAACAGACCCGTGAGCAGTATGGGTTGCCGACTGTCTGATCCCGTGAGCCCACACACTGGATGAAGGCTATGCTCTTGGGGACCTTTCCATGTACTATGATCTCTCCCTCCGTCGGTCCGGACGGGGAAAACAGGCGCTCCATCTCCAAGCTGCTGATCACTCCCTTGTATTTCCCGTAGCCGTATTCCGGTTTCTGCGTTGGGTCGAAGAGCTGGTATCCGACCGCTACGATGATGGCGCCCACCTCCAACTCTCTCTCTTGGGGGATCATCGTATGATCGATGGCCAGCTGCTCACAAGCCGCCACGCACTGCAGGCACTCGGAACAGATGGCGCAGTTAAGGCACCGTTTGGCCTCCGCAACCACCTCCTCTTCGGTGAGCGTCTGCTCGACTTCTTTATCACCCTTGCGCTCCGCTACCGGGATGCGCGGGGTTTTGGCACGAGGTTTCACCTCAACGGGCCGCTCGGGGAGAGGCGCCTCCTTTTTCTCCTGTGGTTCTCGCCCCGCACCGAGGTCTTCGCCACGGAGGAACCGGTCGATGGAGATGGCCCCCTCTCGTCCCTGGTTTATGGCGTCGATGGCGTAACGGGGGCCTAACACAACATCACCCCCGGCGAAGATCCCCTCGGTACCCGTCGCCAACGTTATGGGATCCGCCTTCACGGTGTCTTGTTTGGTCACCTCTAGACCTACGTTCGGTGCCCAATCGAGGTCGAGCGCCTGCCCGATGGCCAGGATTACCGATCCAACCTCTACCTGAAATTCCGAGC
>CAZMFG010000057.1:0-3936 GCA_964565525.1 uncultured Thermodesulfobacteriota bacterium | reverse complement strand
AGCGCCTGCCCGATGGCCAGGATTACCGATCCAACCTCTACCTGAAATTCCGAGCCTTCGATGGGAACGGGCCTCCTGCGCCCCGATTCATCGGGTTCCCCCAGCTCCATCTTCCTGCATTCAAGGGCCTTGACCTTGCCCCCTTCCCCTATGACCCGGACGGGATCTACGAGGAAGTTCATCTGTACCCCTTCCTCCTCCGCCTGTTCCACCTCCTCTGCCCCGGCGGGCATCTCCGCCCTGCTGCGCCTATAGATCAGGAGGACCTCCTTGGCCCCTGTGCGCGCAGCCGTTCGAGCGGCGTCGATGGCGGTATTGCCGCCTCCGACCACTGCAACCCGGGAGGCAAGTTGTACTTTCTCACCGAGGTTTGCTTTTCGGAGGAATTCGATCCCGCCCATGACTCCCTCCAGGTCTTTGCCCTCGATGTCGAGACCCCGGCTCTTGTGCAACCCCACGGCCACGAAAATCGCTTTATAACCATCCTTGCGCAGGTCATCGATGGTCAGGTCCGTCCCGATCCGGCAATTGGTCTTGAGCTCTATCCCCAGCTTCAATATCTCCTGGACATCGTAATCCAGGACATCTTTCGGCAAGCGATAGGCGGGCACCCCGGCATAGAGCATACCCCCGGCAACGGGGAGGGCCTCAAAGATGGTGACCGGGTACCCCATGAGTGCGAGGTCTCTGGCCGCGGTCAGCCCGGCCGGCCCTGCCCCCACAATAGCCACCTTCGGCTTTTCGGGGTCGATGGCCGGCTTCTCCGCCTTGTCCTCCGTAGGGTGTGTCCGGGCATAGTCGGTGACAAATCTCTTTATGGGATTGATGGCCACCGCCTCGTCGATCTCCCCCCTGTTGCATGCCTGCTCACAGGGGTGATAGCAGATCCTGCCGCAGACCGAGGGGAGCGGATTCCTCTCTCTGATCAGGTCGAGGGCCTCCTTGAACTTACCTATGGAGGCAAGGGCGACATAGCCGTGCGCGTTGACCCCTGCCGGACATGCCAGCCTGCAGGGCGCATGATCCAGCTTGGTTATGGCCATCGCATTGGGGATCGCCTGGGGATATGCCTTGTATGGGGCCTTGCGCTCCATGAGCCCTTCATTGAACTCACAGGGGATGCTGACGGGACATACCTTGATGCACTCTTCACAGGCATTACACTTGCTGATGTCTATATACCGTGGGGTTGTGCGCACCCGCACCCGGAAGTGCCCCGCTTCTCCTTCGACCGACGTTACTTCGGTCCCGGTGAGCAACTCTATGTTCGGGTGTTGCCCCACCTCGGTCAGTTTGGGGGATATGGTGCACATGGCGCAGTCATTGGTGGGGAAGGTCTTATCAAAATGAGACATATGCCCCCCGATCCACGGGTACCGCTCCACCAGATAGACTTTATACCCGGCATCGCCCACTGCGAGGGAGGCCTGCATGCCGGTGATACCGCCACCAATTACCAATACTGTCGGAACTGCTGCCACCTATGCTCCTTTTCGCTCACGAACTTTTGCGACAATGCCCGGCACCACCTTCAACAGATCGTCTACGATTCCGTAGTGGGCGACACTGAATATGGGGGCCTTGGCATCTTTATTGACCGCAATGATGGTAGCTGCATTCTTCATCCCAGCGATATGCTGAAAGGCCCCGCTGATACCGAGCGCTATGTAGAGTTTCGGTTTAACGGTCTTTCCAGAAGTACCCACTTGTCGCTCCTTGGGGAGCCAATTTTTATCCGACACCGGTCTTGAGCAGGCGACCACCCCGCCGAGCAACTTCGCCAGCTCCTCTACCATGGGGAGGTTCTCCGGATCTCCGATCCCCCGCCCCACGGCGACGAGGACGTCGGCCTGGGTGATATCCACATCGCCCACCGCCGCCTCAACGTACTGAAGGAATTTTTTGTACGCGTAGTCCTTGTCAAACTGAAAGGACACCTGTTCAACCGCTCCATTGACCTCTTTCAGGCCCTCCGCGGGGAAAGAGCCCGCTCGGACCGTGATCATGTGACAAGGGGCCTCTTTAAAATGGACCTCTGCGCACATCTTGCCGGCATACATCTGCCGGTAGGGAATTATCGTATCCCCCTTTACTTCTATCTCATAACAATCGGTCGCCAGGGGAGTTTCAGTTGCCGTTGCCAGCGGAGGGGCAAGGTCCATCCCGAATGCGGTATGTCCCATGAGTACAAGGGATGGTTTTCTTTCCTTCAGCAAGAAGCTGAGGACATCCTGATAGGGTTCTGAATTAAAATTAGCGAGGAGGTCATCTTCCATCACAAGGGTGTGATGACAGTAACGCTTGATCTCATCCGCCATAGATGCAACCCCTTTGCCCAAGAGGACCGCTGTCAACTCCTTCTTTGTCTGTTCCGCAAGTTGCTGCCCTTTTGCGAGCATCTCTAAATTAATGTCTTGCATCTCTCCTTGACGATGTTCCATCAAAACGAGAATCTCTGCCATTAGACCACACCCCCTTTCTGAAAGATATCCATCATTTTGGTCGCCACCTCATCCGGGCTCCCCTCAAGTATCTGTGCCCCCTCACCCGCCGGCGGTGGAAAGATCTTCTCTACGGTGATGAAAGACCCCGCTGAGCCCACCTGGTCAGGTGAAAGGCCGAGGGCACCAAGGTCGCGTGTCGCCACCTCTATTTTGGCAACCTTCCTGATACCCATGATGGAGACATATCTCGGCTCGTTTATCCCACTCTGGATAGTAAAGAGGGCGGGGGTTGCGACAACCAATTCTTCCTCCAACCCCCCTTCAAGCTCTCTCTTGACCTTCACCTGCTTTTCCTCAATTTCAATGGCCGTTACGAGGGTGGCGTGGGGGATGCCGAGCAGTTCGGCTAATGTGGCCCCCACCTGGGCACAACCGTCATCATCCGCCAGCGCGCCCGTGAGGATGATGTCATAGGGGATGTCCTTGATAGCGGCGGCGAGGATCTTTGCTATGGCATAGGCATCCGATCCCTCTGCCTGGGGGTCCGTAACCACGACGGCCTCATCAGCCCCTAAGGCAAGCGCGCGTCGGACCACATCTTCGCTCTCCTCGGAACCCACCGTGATGGCGGTGACCTTGCCGCCGTGCTTTTCTTTCATCCTCACCGCTTCCTCAACCGCATAGTTGTCCCAATCGTTTACAGCGAAGACCAACCCCTCCTCTTGTATGCCCTTGCCCGTCTGATCCACCTGCAGGTCGATCTCTGCCACCTCCGGTACCCTCTTGATGCAGACGATGATATCCATTGCTTCACCTCCCTTGATATTTTAAGATATTAAACGTCGTCGAAACCCATGGCTTCGGCAACGAGCTCTAAAACCTCCCGTACGAGAACTTGCTCTTCCAAACCCGTTGTCTTTGCACCATCCTCAAGGGTCAACAGACAAAACGGACAGGCCGTGGCAATGATTTCAGCGCCCATGGCATGTGCATCCTTTACCCTGATCTCGCTGTTTCGCTCCCCTTCGCCTGACCCCTCGGCCCACATCCTGCCTCCACCGCCCTCGCAGCACAAACTGCGTTCCCTGCTCCTATCGAACTCAAGGAGTTCAAGCCCGGGGATCGCCTTCAGGATCTCCCGAGGCGGATCAAATACTTCATGCTGTTTTCCCAGGAAGCAGGGGTCGTGATAGACGACCTTCTTGTTCACCTCTTTGGAAAACGTTATTTTCCCTTCTTTAATTAAATCGGCAAGGAGCTGCGTATAGTGAAGGACCTTGAATCCTTCGAGCTCGTACTCGGTTGAGAAGGTATTGAAACAGTGTGGAGACATGGTGATGATGGCCTTGGCCCCCGACGCCTTAAAATTCTTGGTGTTTTCCTCCCTCAATTCCTCAAAGAGTCCTGTCTCTCCCATCCTCCTGATCTCATTGCCGCAGCAGCTTTCCTTCGTCCCCAGGATGCCGAAGCTCACGCCCGCTGTCTCGAGGAC